>NZ_BCQR01000071.1 GCF_001552175.1 Actinomadura kijaniata NBRC 14229 | reverse complement strand
CCCGCGCCGTCGCCGAACAGGGGATAGGTCCTGCGGTCGCCCGGGTTCAGGATGCGGGAGTAGGTGTCGGTGCCAACGACCAGGACGTACTGGCGGCGCTCGTCGGCGCGCAGGAACCCGCGGGCCGTCTCGATCGCGACGAGCCATCCGGCGCAGGCCGCGTTGATGTCGAAGGCGAACGCGCTGCGCGCTCCGACCGCCTCCTGCACGCAGGCCGCGACGCCGGGGATCGGGGTCTCGGGCGTGGAGGTCGCCAGGACGACCGCGTCGACGTCCTCGGGCGCGACGCCCGCCTGGCCGAGGGCCCGCGCCGCAGCCCGGGCCGCCAGCTGGGTGCCGGTCTCCCCGGTCCCGGCGAAGCGGCGCTCCAGCACGCCGACGCGCTCGACGATCCACCGGTGTTCCACGCCGAGCGTCGCGGCGACCTCCCGGCTGTCCACCCGCCGCTCGGGCAGGCACGATCCGGTTCCGACCACTCCGATATCGGTCGATGTCAGTCTGGTCATGGGCTTTCCCCTGTCTGCTTGGCCTGGACCGAGCTCCGGGCGGTGCCGGCGGCCTCGGGCGGGAACGTGTCGGTACGCCGCCCGGGCGGGGGCCGAACCGGCGGGTCAGCGGGAACAGCGGGTGGAAGAACGCCTCGCCGCCCAGCGACCAGCCCACGGGGCCGGCACTGTGGACGGGTGCGCCCCGGCGTGATCAGCACCCCGAACTCGGCGACCAGACGCGGGCTCGTCCAGGCCGGCGGCCGGTCGTGGGTCATGGCCGTGGTCATGCAGTGCCCCCGATCGGCTGGGGCGTCGCCGGGACGGCCGGGGCCGCCGCGGGGTGGCGGAGTTGGCTAAGACCGGACCGCCGCACCAGGTCGGCCGACAGCTCCCGCGACCGTTCGACCACCTCCGGCACCGGGACGCCGGTCACCTCGCCGTCGGCGACCGACCGGCGTCCTGCCACCCACACGTCCCTGACCTCGCGCGGGCCCGCGCAGTAGACGACCGATTGGAACGGGTCGTGCACGTTCGCCAGCGCGGGGGAGTCCCCGTCGAAGACCACCAGGTCGGCGGACTTGCCCGGTTCCAGCGAGCCCAGTTGGTCGCCCAGTCCAAGCGCACGGGCCCCTCCCAGGGTCGCCATGCGCAGGGCGTCGCGCGCCGAGAGGGCGGCGGTGCTCAGGTGGTGGACCCGCTGGAGCAGGACTGCGCTCTTGATCGCCTCCAGCATGTCCTGCCGGTCGTTGCTGGCCGCGCCGTCCACGCCCAGCCCGACCTCGACGCCGGCGCGCCGCAGGTCCTTCACCGGGCACACGCCTGAGGCGAGGATCATGTTGGCGACCGGGTTGTGCGCGACCGCGACCCCGTGCCCGGCGAGCAGCGCGATGTCGCGCTCGTCGCTCCACACGCAGTGCGCGGCCAGGGTCGGTGCCTCGAACAGGCCGTGCCGCGCGCAGTACTCCACCGGGCTCACGCCGTGCTCGGCGCGTGTCGCGCGCACCTCGTCCCGGGTCTCGTGCAGGTGGACGTGCACGCCGTGGCCGCCGTCGACGGCCAGTTGGACGGTGCGCGCGAACAGCTCGGGCGACTGCGCCGCCACAACGGTGATTCCCACCCGGAAGCGGCTGAGCCGGCTGGCCTCGGCCGCCCGCCGCAGCGCCGCGTGTTCGCGCAGGACGCCGGCGACGGTCACGCCCGGCCGCCGGTCGCCCGCGCCGAACGCCACCACGCCGCGCAGGCCCAGTTCATCCAGCGCCCGCACGACCCCCGGGGTCACCGGCGGCCCGTCGGCCGCCGGGTCGCACACGAACATGTCGCCGGTGAGCGTCACCCCGGTGCGCAGCAGCTGCACGCCCGCCAGCAGCGTCCCGACGTAGGCCGCCTCCGGACCGAGGTGCGGCGCGACCGGGGCGATGAGCTCGCGGATCCAGTCCCCGAGCGCGTACTCCTCGCCGATCCCGGCGATGAGCGCCTCGGAGAAGTGACCGTGCGTGTTGACGAAGCCGGGCGTCACGATGTCGTGCGGCCCGCCCGACACCCGGTCGGCCGGGTACCGCGCGGCCAGCTCGGCATAGGGGCCGACGTCGGCGATGCGCTCGCCGACGATCCGCACGGCCCCGTCGGCCAGGACCTCCGGGGAGGCCGAGGTGAGCACGTGGCGGCCGCGGACCAGGGTGCCGGAGGCGGCGGTCACGGCGCCGCCCTCTCGGCGGCCGCTCCGGCGGCCAGGGCCGCCGGGGGGAACTCCGCGTCGAACAGCCCGGTCTCCAGGCCCTCCAGGTGGGCCAGGACGTCGGCGGTGTCGGTGACGTCGGCGTACTTCATGTGCAGGTCGAGCAGGGTCGCCTTGTGGGCCAGGCGGGATCGGTCGAACACGGCCTCGTGCGGGAGGGTGACCCGCAGGTCGTGGGAGATGCCGTCGACGGCGGTGGCCCGGACGCAGCCGCTGGTCGTCGTCCCGGTCAGGATGAGCGAGTCGGCGCGCAGCATCGTCAGGTGGCTGATCAGCGGGGTGCCGAAGAACGCCGACGGTTTGCGCTTCTCCAGCAGGATGTCGCCCTCGCGCGGAGCCACCTGGGCCACGATCTCGTTGCCCAGGTGGCCCCGCACATCCACGGTGTCGTCGCTGCGGTGGCTCTTGAGCGTCCACACGCCCAGGTCGAAGCCGTCGGCCCGGCGCGGGTTGGTGGTGTAGACGACCGGCAGCCGCTTGCGCCGCGCCACCTTCAGGATCCGCGTGATCGCCGGGATCCCGGTGGTCCAGGCGACCTCGCCGCACGAGTAGCGCCAGCGGCGGATCGAGTCCAGGATCGGCTCGGGTCGGTCGCCGCAGAAGTTGTAGTTGACGTCGATCACCATGATCACCGGTCGTCGGCCGAACCCGGCGCGCCGCCCCCAGCCCGCGGCCTCGAACACCGCCCGGTCGACGTCGTCGAGCACGTCGTCCCAGATCGCGCCGCTCATCGGGCCCCCTCGCCGCCGGGCTGCCGGACGGTGGTGTGCACGGTGGTGTGCGCGGTGGTCTCGGCGCAGAACCCGGGACGCTCGAAGACCGGCGGCGACCAGCGGCCCGAGCGGGCGACGCGCGGCGGCTCGGCGGCGTCGTGGCCGGTGCGCGTGCCGTGCAGCCGCCGGGGCAGGTACCCGCCGCGCGGGTCGCCGACCGGGCGCATGCCGGGCGAGTCGTCGGCCCACTCGGCGGTGACCTCGCCGCGCAGGATGGTCTTGATCGGCCAGCCGGTGAAGGTGTGCCCCTCCATGATCGACCAGCCGGAGCGGGTGTTGAGGTGCTCCTTGCCGACCGTCACCTCGCGGCCCGCGTCGACGATCACCATGTCCGCGTCGAAGCCCGGCAGCAGTGAGCCCTTGCGGCCCCACAGCCCGCTGGTCTTGGCGGGGTTCTCACAGCTCACCTGCACGAGCCGTTCCATGCTGATGCGGCCCTTGTTGACCCCTTCCGATAGCAGGACGGGAAGGAACAGCTCGACCCGGCTGAAGCCGGTGCGGCAGTCCCAGATGTTGGCGTTGTACATCTCCTCGTAGGAGGAGGGCTCCCAGCCGACGACGTGGTCGGAGCCGACGACGTCGACGATCCCGTCGGCGAGCGCGGCCCACAGCGCCTCGACGTTCTCGCGGCGGCGCAGCGGGACGTTGATGCGCCAGCCGCGGCCGTCCTCGGGCTGCGCCCACAGCCACGCCGGCCCCGTCTGCGCGTACAGGTCCACACCCTCGGCGCGCGCCTTGAGGACCTCCTGGAAGCTCAGCGCGGTCGTGCAGTGTTGGAGGTACAGCGGCACCCGGCCGGGCGTCTGCTTGGCGAGGTAGGCGTAGGCGGCGATGTGCTGGGCCTCCAAGAAGTCCGGCGAGCGGTCGGTCCAAGCGCCGAAGTCGGTGCGCCCGGCGGCCCGCAGCCGGTCCTCGAAGATCCGGCCGATCTCCCAGTTCTCCGGGTGGATGTGCACCATGCCCGGGTAGCCGAGGTGGGCGGTCTGCTCCATGGCCAGGTAGACGGTGCCGTCGTCGATGCCGGTGCCGAGACCGGCCCGGCGCGAGGGCCAGTTGCTGTCGTCGTCGTCCGCCATGCCCTTGAGGCTGCGCGTCTGCAGGTACAGCTTGAACGAGGTGACGCCGTGCTCCTCGGCGTACTCGGGGATCTGGCGGGCCTGCTGGTCGGTCTCCAGCATGTAGGTCAGGTAGGCGTCGACCTGCGAGTAGGTCTCGATGACCTTGTGCGCGGCCGGGAACGACTCGTGGAACGACACCACATCGGCCCGGCGCACCACCTCGTGGAACGGCTCGGTGCCCATCCGGGTCACCGGGGCCTGGATGCCCCAGGTGGTGACCCCGGCGCAGGCTGCGGCCCGCGACTCGGTGCGGATGTCGTCCTTGAACGGGACGTAGCAGCCGGGGTGGGCCTCGGAGTCGACGATCCCGGGCAGCACGTAGTGGCCCCGCGCGTCGATCCGCCGGCGCGCCGGGGGCATCAGCTCCTCGGGTGCCAGCGCCGCCACCTTGCCGTCCTTGACACCGATCGCCAGCCGGTGCCGCCCGTCTCCAAGGACCACCGTCCCGTTGGCGACGATCAGGTCGAGGGTTTCGCTCGTCACCGCGCATCATCCCTTTCGACTTTCGCCGTACGTGGCGAACCAAAAACCATCCGAACATGCGGACCGAGTCTCACACCGCGAATTGGAGAGGGCAACAGAAAGGTATTCCAGGGGCCGTCAATCGTCCCGCCGGCGAGACACTGCAAGGCCATCACCTGCTAGAACGTTGACATTGAGAAGGTTGACGGCACGTGCCACCGGTCCACCATCGGCATTACCGGGCTTTTATTGCCGCGCCCAAGGCATCGGAATACATTGCGTTGGACCCTGTAATTCCAGGGAAACTTCCCGGCACTGGAGGGTGTATGAGGCTAGGAATTCTCGGCTGGGAGCCAGGTGAGGCCGAGTCCGTCGGGATCGCCGAGCTCGGCCGTACCCGGGGCCACGAGGTCACCGTCTTTGACATCGCCGACGTCGGCTGCGCGGCGACCCGGTACGGCACGGTCCCGACCGTCGCCGAACGGGACGCCGCCGACTTCGACGTGATCTTGTCCCGGGCGCACGTGGGCCACGACGGCTGGCGGGACACCGTGGAGCGGCTGCACCTGCTGTCCGGGATCCCTCGCGTGCTGATGCTGGATCCGGTCGAGGTGCATGTCAGGACCGCCAGCAAGTTCGCGATGCTGCACCAGCTCACGCTGAACGGGATCAACGTCCCGCCGACGCGCTCGGTCCGCAGCCTGCCGGAGGTGGAGGAGGCAAGCCGCGCGTGGGGGCCGATCGTCCTCAAGCCGTCGGTCGGGTTCCGGGGCATCGACGTGGAACGGTTCCTCGGCGGGATCACCGGCGGGGAACGGGACCGGGCCGCGGCCATGCTCGACCGGTACGGCGTGCTGATCTGCCAGCCCTACTACCCGCACGAGGGCGACCACCGCGTCCTGGTCATCGGGGACGAGCCGTCGATCTGCACGCGGTTCCATACCGGGGAAGAAGCGTGGAAGCCGTTCCCCGGCGACGGGCTTCCGGCCGGCGCGGCCTGGGAGGTGGACATCGAGATCGTCACCCCCTCGCCCGAGATGGCCGACATCGGGATCCGCGCGACCAAGGCGATGGGGCTGAGCTACGCCGGGGTGGACATCGTGGAGACCGATGAGGGCCCCGTCGTCATGGAGGTCAACGTCGTCCCCGGCTGGGGCGCGCTCCCGCCCGACGTGCAGAAGATCCCCAACCGCGCCGTGCTGGACCTTGTCGAGCGCCGGTACGCCGAGTCCCAGGAGGCGACATGAACCAGGTCACCGTACGCCACAACTTCGAGACCGCCCATCGGCTTCCCCACCTGGGCGGAAAGTGCCAGAACCTGCACGGCCACTCCTGGTGGGTGGAGGTCACCGTCGCCGGGGACCTGAACGACCAGGGGATCGTCGTCGACTTCGGCGCGCTCAAGCGCCACCTGCGCGAGTGGATCGACACCCATCTCGACCACGGGGCGATGCTCGGCGACCTGGACCCGCTCGTCCCGGCGCTGGAGAAGGACGGCGGCAAGCTGTTCCGGTTCGGGGTGGCCGAGCCCTCCAAGGGGCTGGACTGGCCGACGGTCGAGAACGTCGCCGAGCTGCTCGCGCGGGTGACCGACGACTGCATCGATGCGGCCGGGTGGCGGGGGGTCGCGGTGACGCGGGTCCGGGTCACCGAGACGCACGTCAACGCCGCCGAGGTGGTCCGATGACCACGCCGAGCCCACCCTCGACCGCGTCGCCGACCCCCTCGGCGGCCACCTGGCTGCCGCTGGCCGAGACGTTCGGCCCCACCCTCCAGGGCGAGGGGCCGGCCGCCGGGCGCACCGCCTGGTTCGTCCGGCTGGGCGGCTGCAACCTGTCGTGCTCCTGGTGCGACTCGGCCTACACCTGGGACTCCTCCCGCTACACCCTGCGCGAGGAGATCCGGCACACCCCGGCCGGCGAGATCGCCGCGAGCGTCCCCGACGGCGCGCTGGTGATCCTGACCGGGGGAGAGCCACTGCTCCAGCAGGAGACCGAGGGGTGGCGCGAACTGCTCACCCTGCTGCGGGCGCGCGGCTGCTTCCTGCACGTGGAGACCAACGGGACGATCGCGCCCACCGCGACGACCCGCGAGCTCGTCGAGACCTTCGTGGTCTCGCCCAAGCTGCCCAACGCCGGCCGGCACCGCGGGCACCAGAACCCGGCGCTGCACCGGGGCTGGGCCGCGGCCGCGCGGGCGGGGCAGGCGCACCTGAAGATCGTGTGCGCGACCGCCGCCGACGTCGAGGCCGCCCGGGCGCTCGCCGCGGCCCACCACTGGCCCGCGGGCCAGGTGTGGGTCATGCCCCTGGGCGTCACCACGGCCGAACTCGACGAGCGCTGGCGCGTCGTCGCCGAGGCCGCCGCACGGCACGGCATCAACGCCACCCACCGGCTCCACGTGCTCGCGTGGGGCGACGAGAGAGGGCACTGACCGATGATCAACCTGGACAAGGCCGAGAACGCCGTCGCGGACCTGCTGCTCGCGCTCGGCGTGGACGAGGGCGAGCACACCCGCGAGACTCCGCGACGCGTCGCCAAGGCGTGGGCCGAGACCCTTGCCGGATACAACGACGACCCCGCCCGGCACCTGGATCGGCGGTTCAGCACCACCCACGACCCCGGCCTGATCATCGTGGCGGGGATCCGGCTGAACTCGACCTGCGCCCACCACCTGCTGCCGGTCACCGGCACCGCCACCGTCGCCTACCGGCCGCGCCCCGGCGACCAGATCGTCGGACTGTCGAAGCTGGCCCGGGTCGTGCACGGGTACGCTCGGCGGCTCCAGGTGCAGGAACGCATCGGGCACCAGGTTGCCAACGCCGTGCAGGAGGCGCTGAACCCCGTCGGCGCGGCCTGCGTGATCACCGCCGAGCACGGCTGCATGACGGTCCGCGGCGTCGGCGAGCCGGCGACGGTGACCACGACCCACGCCAGTACCGGCGAGTGGGGACCGGGCCACCCCGACCTGCAGGCGGTCCTGACCGACCACGCCGCGAGCCTGCGCTGAGCGACCCGGAGGGGGACCAATGACGGTACCCGCCCTGGGCGTGAGCGCCACCGCCCTGGTAATCGCGGCCGCGCGCCGCCGAGAGCGCCCGGCCCGACCGGCTGTTCCACGATCCGCTGGCGGCCCGCTTCGTGGCCACCGCCGCCGAGCACGGCCAGCAGCCCGCCATCGTGACCATCCGGCATCCGATGGAGCACTACTTCGCGATCCGGACCCGGCTGTTCGACGACCAACTGCTGCGGGCCTGCGCGGCCGGCCGCGACCAGGTGGTCCTGCTCGGCGCCGGACTCGACACCCGCGCCTTCCGGCTGGACTGGCCGGACGGGGTGCGGCTGTTCGAGGTCGACCTGCACGGCGTGCTCGACTTCAAGGAGTCCGTGGTCGCCGCGGCCGGGGCGCGGACCCGGTGCCGGCGGAGCGTGCTGCGGTCGGGCCTGGCCGACCTGGACCGGACGCGCCTGGACGACGGTCCGCCGCGCGGCTGGATCTTCAGCGCTGTTCGCTGACGCCGCCGGGGGTGTCCCGCCGGCGGGACACCCCCGACCGCAAAACGGTTGCGCCCCGAGCACGGGCCGTTCCTACATTGAACGCTTACCGGCAGCGATCAGCGACCAGCGACCACGGAAGCGACCATGTTCTGGACCGTTCGACAGCGAGCTAGCCGCGCTGGGCTGGTCAGCTAGCACGGTCGCCCCCTTCCGTCGCACCCGGCCCGGCGAGAACCGTGAACCATACCGTCCCCCGAACGCCATCCAGGTCGCAGCCCTGACCGGGACCGGGCCCGCGCCCGCGCGGCCCCTGGCCTCCGCCTGACTGGAGGGCCGCCGCCGGGCCGCGCCGTTCCGCGCGCGTCCCGGCGGCGGCGCCGTGAACGCCGTTTCCTTGAATGCCCCATAACGATCGGCGACGCTGTTTCAGTACGCATTTAAGGGCGGCGCGCCATTGCGGTGCGGAACGCCGAGAGAAATGGGAAATTGGCATGTGTGGAATCGCTGGATGGGTCTCCTACGGCCGCGATCTGACCACCGCCCGCGAGACGGTCGACGCGATGACCGGGACCATGGCGGCCCGGGGCCCCGACGACGAGGGCGTCTGGGTGGGACGGCACGCCGCGCTGGGAAACCGCAGGTTGTCCGTGATAGACCTGGCCGACGGGCGGCAGCCGATGACGGCCCAGACCAACACTGGAACGGTGGTCCTGGTCCACACCGGAGAGGTCTACAATTTTCGCGAGTTGCGCGCGGAACTGCGTTCCCGCGGCCACCACTTCCGGACCGACTCCGATACCGAGGTGGTGCTGCGCGGTTACCTGGAATGGGGCGAGAGCGTCGCCGAGCGCCTCAACGGAATGTTCGCCTTCGCCGTCTGGGACGAACGCGACGCGAAACTCGTCCTGGTCCGCGATCGGCTGGGGATCAAGCCGCTGTTCTACCACCCCACCGACGACGGCGTGCTGTTCGGGTCCGAGCAGAAAGCGATCCTGGCCAACCCCCTCGCCGAACCGGTGGTGGGCCTCGGCGGGCTGCGCGAGCTGTTCGCGTTCGTGAAGACGCCGGGCCACGCGATCTGGGAGGGCATGCGCGAGGTGCTGCCCGGGTCGGTGACCACGGTCACGCGCGAGGGAGTCCGCACCCGCGTCTACTGGACGCTGCGCGCCCTGGAGCACACCGACGATCTCGACACCACCGTGGCGCGGGTCCGCGAGCTGCTGGACGACACCGTGGACCGGCAGCTCATCGCGGACGTGCCGCGCTGCACGCTGCTGTCGGGCGGGCTCGACTCCTCGGTGCTGACCGCGCTGGCGGCGCGGCGCCTGGAACGCGACGGCGTGCGGCTGCGCAGCTACTCGGTCGACTTTCGCGGCTACACCGAGAACTTCGTCAGCGACGGCATCCGCATGTCCCCGGACGCGCCGTACGTGCGCGACCTGGTCGCCCACGCCGGGACCGACCACCGCGACCTCGTCCTGAACGCCGACGCGCTGGCCGACCCCGAGGTCCGCGGCGCAGTAGTGGCCGCCTACGACATCCCGCCCGGCGTCGGCGACATGAACGCCTCGCTGTATCTGTTGTCCAGGGAGGTGCGCCGGAACTCGACGGTGGCCCTGTCGGGGGAGTGTGCCGACGAGGTCTTCGGCGGCTACAAGTGGTACCACGAGTCCGAGGCGGTGGAGGCCGACCTGTTCCCGTGGCTGGTGCAGGGGCCGGGCGACCAGACCGTGGACCCGTTCGAGAAGGTCTTCACCCCGGAGGCGGAGAAGGCGCTCGACCTGGCCGCGTTCGCGCGCGAGGAGTACCGCGCCGCCGCCGCGCGGATCGAGCTGCTGCCTGGCGAGAGTGACCACGACCGCATGATGCGCAAGGTGTCGTACCTGCACCTCACCCGCTTCATGCAGCTGTTGCTGGACCGCAAGGACCGGATGAGCATGGCGGCCGGCCTGGAGGTGCGGGTGCCGTACTGCGACCACCGGCTGGTCGAGTACGTGTACAACGTGCCCTGGCGGATGAAGGTCTTCGACGGGCGGGAGAAGAGCCTGCTGCGCGCCGCCGCGCGGGACGTGCTGCCCCGGTCGGTCGTCGAACGGGTCAAGTCCCCCTACCCCTCCACCCAGGACCCCGGCTACGCCGACGCGCTGCGCCGCCAGGCCCGCGCGCTGCTCGCCGACCACGCGCATCCGGTGTTCGAGCTGCTCGACCGGCAGCAGCTGGCCGCCGAGGCCGCGCGGACCGGCGCCGCGACCACCCAGGGCAGCCGGAGCCTGCTGGAGCGGGCCCTGGACTTGGCGGCCTGGTTCGACCGCTACTCCCCGACGGTGCGGCTCTCCTAGACCGCCGCCCGCCACTCGCACGGGACTCGTACAGGACTCGCACAGGAAAGGACGGTGCATCGGCGTGCGACCTGATCCGGTATGGAACGACACTCGCCTGCCCTACCCGGCGGGTCAGAGCGTGCACGGCGTCGTGAGCCGGGTCGCGGCGGAGCGGCCCGATGCCGTCGCGCTGATCGACGGAGCCGAGCGGACCACCTACCGGGAGCTCGAACGTGCCTCCGACGCGTACGGGTACCTGCTCCGCGGCGCGGGCGTGCGCCCCGGGGACGTGGTCCCGGTGCTGCTGCCTCGCAGCACCGAGCTGGTCGTCGTCATCCTGGGGCTGCTCAAGGCCGGGGCGGCGTATGCGGTGCTGGATGAGCGCTGGTCGGACGCCCGCCTCGGCGAGGTCGTCGCGGAGCTGGGCGCCGGGCTGCTGGTGGGCGGCGACCGGCCCGCCGGGGTGCCGGTGCAGCGGTGGACGCCGCCGGGTGTCCACGCCGCAGGCAGGCCGGACGGGTTCGTGCCCGCCGAGGTGGCGGGCGGGGACCCGTGCTGCGTGTTCGTCACCTCCGGCACCACCGGGCGGCCCAAGGCCGTGCTGTCCCCGCACCGGGCGACCGTTCGGCTGTTCCGGCCGGGGGCGTCGTTCGCGCTGTTCGATGAGCGGACCGTCAAGCCGCTCGCGGCGCCCCCTCCCTGGGACGGCTTCACCCTCGAACTGTGGTCGGTCCTGCTGAACGGCGGCACGTCGGTGGTCGTGCGCGAGCCCTACCTGACGCCGGAGGTGCTGCGTTGGGGCGTGCGCGAGCACGGGGTCAACACGGTGTTCCTGAGCAGCGGGCTGTTCAACCTGTTCGTCGATGAGGATTTGGGGGCGTTCGAGGGCGTCCGCCAGGTCATGAGCGGCGGCGAGCGGCTGTCGGTCCCCCACGTCCGGGAGTTCCTGGGCCGGTATCCCGACGTGCCTCTGGTCAACGGCTACGGCCCGGTGGAGAGCACGGTTGTGGTGACCGCGCACCGGATCGTCCCGGCCGACTGCGAACGGCCGGACGGCGTCCCGATCGGGCGCCCGGTACCCGACACGGCCGTCCACGTCCTCGACGAGACCCGGCCGTGCGCGGTGGGGGAGCGCGGCGAGCTGTGCGTCTCCGGCGACGGGCTGGCGCTCGGCTACCTGGGGTCCCCCGGACTGACGGCGGAGAGGTTCCCCGTGGTGGAGATCGACGGCGAACCGACGCGGATCTACCGCACCGGCGACCTCGCGCGGTGGGATGAGGACGGTGTGCTGCACTACCTGGGGCGGATCGACCGCCAGGTGAAGATCCGCGGGCACCGCGTCGAGCCCGCCGAGGTGGAACGCCAGATCGAGCAGATCCTCGGCGTGCGGCGCTGCGTCGCGCTCCCCCGGCGCGGCCCGCACGACGCGGTCGGGGGGCTGGTGGCGTTCTGCGTCCCGGCGACCCCCGGCGACCGCCTGCCAGGCGCGCTCGGGACGCTGCGTGAGGTCCTGGTCCACTACCACCTGCCCGACGCCGTGGTCAGCGTCGACGCGATCCCGCTGACCGCCCGGGGCAAGGTCGACGAGACGGCTCTGCTGGCCCTGCTCGACACCGCCACCCTCGACACCGTCACCCCCGGCCTCGCGCCTGCGGGCCCCGGGCGGTCCGCTGGCCCGGACGACCCGCTCACCGCCCTGGTGGCCCGCGTCTACGCCGAGGTCCTGGGCCGCCCGGCGGTTCCGGCGGGCGTGGCCTTCGACGAACTCGGCGGGTCCTCACTGGACGCCGGGCGGGTCTGCGCCCGGCTGACCACGGAACTGCGCCGGCCCGTGCCGGTCGCGCGCCTGCTCGACCTGCGCACCGCGCAGGCGCTGGCCTGCTGGCTGCGCGAGCAGCCCGCCGCGCCGCTGCCGGAAGGAGAGGCGGATGGGGCGGTGCCGCTCACCCCCGTGCAGGCGAACTTCCTCGCCCGGCATCTGCGGGACCCGGACGACCGGACGGCGCACTGCGTGGGCGTCTGGCTGGCGGACGGCCCTGTGGACGCCGAGGCGCTGGCCGGGGCGGCCGCCGAGACCCACCGCCAGCACGAGGCGCTGCGCGCCGAGTACCGCGGCGGTGACGTCCCGGTGGCCCGCGCGGGCGGCGTCCCCGCCCCGCGACCGGTGATCCTTCCCGAGGCGGCGACGGAGGCGGCGGCCGTCGAGGCCGTCCGGGCCGCGCTGGAGGGGCCGCTGGACGTCACGCGGGGACGGGTCTGGCGGCTGGCGCTGGCCCCGGTGTGCGGCGGGGGCGCCGCGATCGGCTACGTCGTCCACCACATCGCCTTTGACGGCTGGTCTGAGGCCGTGCTCGCGCGGGACCTCTCCCGCGCCTATGCGTCCATCGTCCGAGGCGGCGGCGGACGGGAGCGCCCCCCGGCCGCGGCCCTGGCGCGGGCCCGCGCGCTTTGGGACGCGCAGCGCGCCGACGCGGCGGAGATGGCCGCGCTGCTGGCGGGCCGGGTCGCGGAGCTGCGCGGCACTCCCGAGCTGCCACTCCCCGCCGGGCCCGCCGCCGGGCGGGACCTGCCCCCGGACCGCGTGGAGCACACGTTGCCCGCCGAGGCGGCCGCGGCGGTCCCGAAGGCGGCCGCGGCCGAGGGCTGCTCGGAGTTCACCGTGCTGCTGGCCGGCTACGCGCGGGCCCTGTCCGCCACCACCGGGCAGAACGATCTCGCCGTGGTCGTCCCGGTGGCGCAGCGGCTGGACCGAGAGATGGAACGGGCGGTCGGGTGCCATGTGAACATGGTCTGCGTCCGGTTCCGGAACGCTGCGCGGGTCACGGTCGCCAAAGCGGTGCCGCTCGTCCGCGCGGCCCTGGCGGCCCAGTACGTCGAGTTCGGCGAGCTGATCGGCGAGCTGCGGGCCGCGATGCCCGGCCGCCCGCCGCACGCCCCGGTCTTTCAGACGAACTTCGCCTACCAGAACGTCGCGCCCGCCGCCCTGGACCTGCCGGGGGTGCGCACCCGCCTGTTCCGGCCGCCCTACCAAGGCCTGTCCACGCCCCTTCAGACCGAGGTGTGGCCCGACGCCGACGGCGGGCTACGGCTTGTGGTGAACTTCCTGCCGGGCACCGTGGACGGCGGGTACGCCGCGCGCCTGGCGGACGCCCTCGCTGGCGAACTGGCGAGCGCCGCCACCTGGTAAGCCTGACACCTGGTGAGCCCCGCGCGTGGTCCGGTCCCGCATCCAGGGACTCGCGACTGTGGGCGCGAACGCGCTGGTTGAGTACAGCGGCCCGCACACCTCGCTCGGGCCGGACTGCGTGCTGCGCGGCTCGCTGGTCGGCCGATCCGCGGTGGTTTGGCCCGGCCCTTTCCGGCTCGGCGGAGCACCGCCTGATCCTCAGCCACCGCTGCGTCGTCACCTGGGGTCAGACCGCCGGCTGGGCCGCCACGGGGACGGCGGCCCGTCCCTGCCCCCGCTTCCTAGGAACGCGCAGCAATGATCTTCCGCGCTCGGTTGCTCCCATGCGTCGACCGGCTGCTGCCGGAGCGGCTCGCCCGATCCGCTGGGACCACGGACGCCGGCTGCCGGATGCGCACCGCCGACTTCGCCGCCTGGCTCGCCCGACGCGCCCGCGCCCACGCCTTCCATCTCTGTTCCATCCCCTTCGCCGAGCTCGGCGGATGATCCCTCGACTCGGCGACCGGCACTCTTGGACACCGCAGCGGCCGGTTCTCCACGGTGGAGGAGTCGCACATCGACGACGAGGACGAGCGCGTCCTCCACTTCCTGACGCAGGCGAGGGTGAAACCGGGCGAACCGGGCCTGGTCCAGCTCTCGTCGACGGTCCAGCCAGCTCTCGTCGACGTTCCAGACTGTCCGAGCAACTGTATCGGGATGGGGCACGGCGCTCGCCGAGGTGCTCCAGTTCGAGCACGGAGCATGGTCCCACCGCAAGCCGAACTGGAACATCGTCGTCGAGACAGCCGACGACACCCGCCGGCCGACGATCTCCGCTGGCTCACCCTGGGCCAGCTCGGCGTCCTGCTACGCCGCGACCTTGGGGTGAGCATGGACACCCAATCCGTCCTGGTCTGCGAGCCGGGCGCCGCGCCGTGCCCCGACGTCGTCCTGCGGTCCTGGCTCACCTGGGAACGCGTCGGCCGCGCTGCGCGGCGAGCTGGTCGCGTTGAATGACGTCGCGGGCCAGCAGCTCGGCGAGACCGCGATTGAGCACGTGTCGGGCCGGGGGCTTCCCGGTGGGGTGCGGGCGGGCAGCTGGGAGGTGCCCGCCTGAACGTAGCGGCTCGTCGAGCCGCTTGGGACCGGGCCGTGGCCTTGGTGTTCCGGCGGACCGCAGAGTGGAGTACCTGCTCGTTGGCTCCGAGCCGAGGGCGGCCTGCCCGAGGCCGTCGAGCTGGCCTCGACTGTCCAATACACGCCCGAGGACAAACTCCGCCGGCGCCGTCGGAGCGGCCGCCGTTCCTGGATGCGGTGCTGGCCGCCTCGCCGGGCAGCGTCCAGTACTCAGCGCTGCACTCGAAGGAGGGCGGTCGGGTCCGCGACGCCGGGACCCCCCGTGGATTGTGCTCAGGCGCAGCGACACGCCGCACAGCATGCCTTCACCGCTCGCCTCCAGGATCCGCTTGGCGGTCGGCTTCCGCCGCGCCAGGGGCCACGGGCTCGCCGGACTCGCCGCCGTCGAGCCGCCCCGAACGCGACGGGCCCCGCTGCATCGCCGTGCCCGCAAACAGGACAGCCAGCGGGTGCCCCTCCGGTCCGCACCTGGCGTAGTCCGGAAGCAGCCCGCGTCGGGGGATCTCGGTCAGCAGCGGCGCCGTCCGGTCCCGGTCGGACAGGTGGGGAGGGACACATCGCCGAGGGGCAGCGCCAGCTGGGAGCAGAGCGGCGAGACGGCCAGCTCGTTCTCGGGCACGTAGCCGACTGACATCAGGTAGTTCAAGGCGGTTTTGTTCCCGGTACCACGAACGTGTGGCCGAACGTCGGCGACCCGACCCGCAATTCGATGACGAAATCGCGCACCCTGCCTGCAGGCGGTACACGTACTTGGCCATGCCCGGCGGGGTGCGAGTGAAGTGGACCCTGCGGACCGTTTTATTTCCGAGCAAGCCGTGACTGACCTGGGTCACGGGGAGCCGGACCCGCCGGTTCACTCCGTGATTACCCTGCTCTCGCAGGGGAGGGAAGCAACTTCGTGCGTCGTGGTGGACGCCGGGGCCGAGCTCCAGGAGGATTCCGCCGACAGGGCACACGTCTTCATCCTCATTCCAAGGGAGGCGGGGTCAGGCGGGGATCGCGCCGTCGGCGGAGCACGCCTCGTCCAGGACGGACTGCATCCACTCGTCGAGCTGGCGACCCGCGCGGGTTGCTTGCTGCTGCCAGAGCCGCCGCCGGTCCGAGTCGATCCTTATGACGACGACGGTCTCCTCGCGGCCTTCTGCGTCGGGCAGTGCCCCTCTGCTGGCCTTCAGGTACTGCCGGAGGGTGGCCTTGGACCAGCCGAAGCGCTCGGCCCGTTCCAGCCAGGCGTCCTGCTCCTGCTCCGGCAGCGCCGCGACCTCCAGGTGGTGCTGCACGCTGAGGCCACCGTGGCGTCGTTCTGGCGGGAACTTGCGGGCGACCCAGGCGTAGTTGCGCAGTGTCTGGTGGTCGAGCCCGGTCTTCTCGATCGCCCGCTTGTAGCGGTCGGGATAGCGGTTCTGCCCGTAGACGAGCCAGTCGCCCAGCCACCACGTCGAGGCGTCGGAGAGAGCGTGGATCTGCTCGCCGATGCTCCGCCACTCGTCAATGGGCATGCCCGGCGGAAGCGAGAGGCTTGTCCGGGTCGTGGCGGCCTTGCGGTCGAGGGGACGTACCCGTCTCGGTCGTACTGATGTAACCATGAGGCACCTCACTGCTGGGAGCTCTGGTGATCATGCGATGTCCGCGGCATCGATCACGAGCCAAGGCTCACGGAGATCTACACCGGAACTCCGGTACATTTGCGGCATTTCGCTCGAATTTGATTCGGGTGGCGGCCGCAGTGGGCGTCCCTGTGGCTGAACGTTGCACGGTGTCCACAGGCACCTTTCCTCTGAACGGCCGCTAGTCACAGAGTGCATTGAGCCGGACGCGAAGAGGAACCTTCGGCAGGATGAACCACCTTCGTCCTGCCAGGCGGTCCCGGATCATCCCTATGCAGGAGTCGGAATGGCGGGCGTGAAGTAGGCATGGGGGCCGTGCGGCACGGCTAGCGCAGGTCAGGGCCGCCTCGTGAGACCAGTCCCTAAAACGCTCTATGGAACGAAAGTTGTATCGGGCGGTTCCGCGCGACCGGAGACGAAGCGGCTTTCACGATCGGCCGTTGCGCTAGCCGGGCCGGGCACGACTGGGTGCTGCCGTCGGCGCCCGAGGCGAGGGCGGGCTGTGGATCGGCCACCGCATTATTAGGAGGCCAGTGGGCCGTCGGCGACTCAACGACCCCGCCCATGCTCGGAATGATTCACCTTCGCTCCCCATGCCTCCTGTCACACGTTCACGCGAACGCGAATTGGCGGCCGGATGCGGCTTGGCAGGAGGATCTGTTCTGCCAAGCCACCCCAGCCGCGCCGCGTTAGGCTCCGCCCATGGCCTCCTCCCCCTCCGGTGGCCCCGCCCCCTCTGCGGTGGACGCCGTTGCCGCCGTCTCGGCCGTCTCCGCCACAGCGCCGTCCGCCCCGGGCGACGTAACGGCCGGCGCGAACGCCACGTTCGACACCGTCGGCGTCGGCGCGCCGGGCAAGGCGTCCGGCACCGGGCCAGGAGTGGACGCGGGGGCGGGCGGCAGCGGCCCAGGGGCGCCGCGCGCCTCGGCCCACAGCGCGCGCAGCTCGGCCACCAGCGGCCGCAGCGCCCGCACCAGCTCGGTGGCGGCCGGCGGGATGCGCGCGGCGGCGTACAGCAACATCGGCACCACCGCCAGCACGCCCAGCAGCACCGTTACATCCTGGGGGGTCATCGCTCCTCCAACACCTCGTTCGCTCCGGCCCAGGCGGCCGGACCCCCGCACCCGACCACGCCTGCGGCCCGCCCGTCCCGGCCTCCACCAGCGATCACGGCGGCGACCTGCGCAAACGTGCGATGCGACGCGCAGCGACTCGCAGCGAGACGCATTTCGGCGGCCGCGCGGCCCGGCCCGCCGAGCGACCGCCGGGACGATCGGCGGAGTGACCGCCCCGGCAGCTGGCGGGGCGGCCGAGGGGGCGGCTGAGGGGGTGCTCTGGTGACCGCGGGCGGCCCCACCGGCGCGGCCGACCCGGCGCGCGGCCCGCTGGCGGCGCGGTTCACCGCGCTGCTGGAGCTGTGCGGGGTGGGTCAGGACCGCCTCGCCGCCAAGGCGGGCGTCAAACCCACCACCCTCAGCGGCTGGAAACGCGGCAGACGACCGCGCACCGAAGCGGAACTGCTGGCGGTGGTGCAGGTCGCGCTGGCCGACATCCAGGCGCGCTGCCGCACCGGCGCCCTCACCCTGACCGACGAGCAGCGGGAGCTGCTGCGCCTGGGCCGCTGGCGCGAGTGGTACCGGCAGGCTCGCGCCGCTGGCGGCGACGAAGAGCTCTCGGTGGCGCCGCCGTGCCGCTGGTGGCCCACGGTCGCCACCGCCGATCCGGTGCAGCTGGGCGTGCACCAGGCCCTGCCGTCCGACGTCGTCAGCCCCCTCGCAGCTCCCGCTGCACTACCCGCGTATCTGGCCCGGCCACACGATGGACAGTTGCGCGACCTATTGGGCCGGGCCGCGCGCGGGGAGCCGGGGCCGCGGCTGGTGGTGCTGACCGGTGAGTCCACTGTCGGCAAGACCCGCGCGCTGTGGGAGGCCATCCACACAGTGCTGCCGACCTGGCGGTTGTGGGCCCCGGCCGACGACACCGAACTCATCGAGACGCTGGGCAGCCCGGCGCTGCAGGCAGCGCCGTCATCTGCCCCCGCGGGCGGGATCGTGCTGTGGCTCAACGAGCTGCAACGACACCTGGACGGGGCGCGCAGCGCCGAAGCCGCCCGGCTGCTGCACCGTGCGCTGGCCGACCCCGGCGACCGGCCCCCGCTGGTGGCGGTCGGCGCGCTGTGGGAACGCCCCTACTGGGCCCAACTGACCGCACAAGGGCAGGTTCCCGACAGCCACGCCGCCGCTCGCGAGTTGCTGACCGGTCCCTGCGCCTGCCGACTGGCGGTGCCCACCACCCTGGACGACGACCAGCAACGGCACCTGACCGCCAGCAGCGATCCGCGGCTGCGGCAAGCGGCGGCCGCCGGGGCCACCGACGGCCAAGTCATCCAGCACCTGACCGGCGGCCCCGAATTGCTGGCTGCCTACCGCAGCGGCACCTTCTTCACTCCGGTGGAGACCGCACTGATCGACGCTGCCGTCGACGCCCGTCGGCTGGGCCACCGACAGCCGATTCCGGCGGCGTTTCTGCGCGCCGCGGCCGACGGGGCGCTGGCGCCGCACCAACGCTCCGACGATTCTGGTGCGCTGGAGGCCGCGCTGGCGGCGTTGGTTAGCGGTGTGCGTCCGGACGGCACCCGCACCGACATCCGTCACACCCTCACCGCGCTGACCCCGTGGCGACAGGCCAGCGGGGGACCCACCTGTTACGAGCCCCACGATTATCTGAGCCAGCACCTGGGACGAGCGCGCGCCACCGTTGTCCCCGGTTCGGAATTTTGGGCGGCCGCCGCGCATACCGAGCCCGAGGCATGCACCGCGCTGGCCACCGCCGCCCACAACCGAGGGCTGTATCGGCACGCCGCCTGGCTGCACAAGCACGCCGCCCGCCACGGCCATGCTGACGCCGCTCGTTCCCTGCTGCACCACCAGCCCGACAACGCCGACTTCACCGAGCGCGCCGCACGCTGGGCCGCCGCCCATACCGACCTGACTGACCCGCAGGCGGTGGGCTTCTTGCTGGGCGATCTGCACGGGCTGTGGCGCTCCCCTCAGCCCGGCACCGAAGAGCCAATGGCCATGCTGCTGGCTCGCGCCCCCGCTGCCGATAGCGAGCTGACCGATCCACGAGCGGTAGCGACTTTGCTGAGGCTCCTGCACCAGGTAGGAGCCATGGACCAGGTGGCGGCTCTGCTGGCCCGCAACCCCGTGGCCCACACCGATCCCAGCGACCCGCAGGCGGTAGGCGACCTGCTGCTGGTCCTACACGAAGTGAACGCCGCTGACCAGGTGACCGCACTGATCCAGCGTGCCCGCGCCTCCGCCACGCCTGCCAACCCGTACGCACTGGCCGCTCTGTTGGACGTCTTGTGCCAGGCGAAGGATCGAGGTCACCGGTGGGCCCAGGCCCAGATGGGGGCGTTGTTGGCCGAGGACCCCGCCGCCCGTGTAGCCCTGACCGACCCGCATGAGGTGCTCTACCTGCTCCTGGTGCTGCATCGAGCGGGTGCCGCCGACCAGGTGACCACGCTGGCCCAGCGCCTCATTGTCCGTGCCACATCCACCGCCCCGCTGGTCGTAGACCAGCTGCTGCGGACTTTGCACCAGGTGGAAGCGATCAAACAGGTACCCACGCTGGCCCGACACGCCGTCCTGAACACCGACCCTGCCGACGCGCTCGCTGTAGCCAACACTGCGCAGACGCTCAACAAAGTGGGCGCCATCGAGGAGGCCAGGGTGTTGCTGGCGCATGCCTCCGTCACCCAGGTCGATCTCACTGATCCGTGGGCGGTGGCTAGGTTGCTGGGGGTCTTGCACGAGCTAGGAGCTCACGACCAAGTGCAGGCGTTGCTGGACCGCGACCCTGCCGCCCAGATCGATCTCACCCCATCGTGGGCGGTGGCCAGGTTGCTGGGGGTCTTGCACGAGCTAGGGATTCACGACCAGGTACAGGCGTTGCTGGACCGCGACCCCGCCGCCCAGACCCATTTTGTGGCCGCGTCCGAGGCGCGTCGTCTTGTGCGGGTCTTGTCCTGGCTGAATGCTCAGGACCAGGTGGCCACGGTGATCGAACGCGTCGCCCGCTGCATCGATCTCACCGACCGGCGAGAGGTGGCCAAGCTGTTGGACACCTTGCGCACAGCGGGAGCAGACGAACAAGCCGCCCGCTTGTTGGAGCAGTTGCCCGCCCTGGGCCTATTCACTCGCTACCTGGGAGAGACCGGCCAACACGCGCGCTTTCGCTATGGCCGCGAGCCCAATGGAGCCCCGGCCGCGCCCTGGGGGTGGGACGATCTCGATTAGCGTCCGTGGTGTCTCAAGCTCTACTTCAGGGACCCTGGCATGACCGCCCCCGACCAATCCCAGCAGCCGAAGTTGGCCGAGCAGGTAGATGCGCTGCTGGAGAGGGTGTGGCAGCGGTGCGGCTGAGGCGGCGCAAGCGGCCTGGCGGGTGTTCGAGGCCGAGCTGATACGCCAGCAACCCGCCCTCACCGACCTCTGGCGTCCCGAGATGCCCCTGCGGCCGCCGCGCATTCACCCGCCGACATAGACCGTGCTGCCCTGGCGCAGTGCCCGCCGCGCGGCCGGAAGTCGCGGCGCGTCCTCGTCTGACAGCAGCTTCTCGGCCTTGTCCCATGGGACGAACTGCACGTCGATGATCTCGTCGGGGCTGACCACCTGGGGGGCGCTGTGCACGATGGATGCGTGGAAGGTCCAGTTGATCATCGGCGCGGGTCGGTCGTCGCGGGCGGGCATCCAGTACACCACCAGCAGCCGGTCTGGCACATCGATGGGCAGCCCGGCCTCCTCGCCGAGCTCGCGGCCGGCGGCGCGCTGCGGTGGCTCGTTGTGCTCGACCAGCCCGCCGGGCAACTGCCAGTAGGGGCGGTAGCAGGGTTTGACCAGCAGCACCGCACCTTCGTCAGGGGGCCCTGGTGGACCAGGCAGGCCGCCGACATGAACACGTGCGGGGCGCGGGCCCACCACACCGCAGGTTCGACCCACTCGGCCACCGCCTCCCCCTCACCCATCGAGTCGGAGTGGGGGAGACGGTAGCCGCCGCCGGGTCCGCGCGTCCTCTCTTCGGTAGAGGATCTGCTGAGCTGGCCATTTAACGTCTGACCTGAATCTATGCCGCCTAAAACAAGCCAGGTCTCGCCCCAACGGGAGTCGAACTTTCTGTTGGCCTGAGCCGCCCTCGTTCGGCTCGGCGCCTGGAAGTTTCGGGATCGACCTGTCCTGAGGCGGTCATCGCAGCTGTTGGCCCGTTCGCTGGAGCGCACAGGTCTGCGCGGGTAGACAGCCGCGTTCAGCAGCGCAGCCCGGGTCTGGGAAGACCCGGGCTGCATTTCCTCACCCTGGCTTTCGCCTGACCGTAACCGGTCAACCTTGACTAGACGGGTTGATCAAGTGAGGACCAAGGTCAAGATTTGGGGCTGGTTGATCACCTCCAGGCGAAAGGCAGGACTTCTTGCCACCCCCCGAACGCACCAGCCGAGCGGCGGTGACCATCCTGACCGCGATCACCTGCCTGCTGGGCACGGCCGTCCCCGTCTCCGCAGCCCCCGACCTGTCACCGGCCAGCACACCTGTTGGCAAGCCGGCCAGACAGCAGCACGCGGCCTCCGAACTGGCCTGGGCCGCCAAGTACGCCCCCGGCTCGATCGCCTGGGCGATCACCAAGGCCAAGCAGACCCGTAAAAAGGTCACCGTCCCCGACCAGACCACCGAGACCGCCCTCACCATCGCCAACCCTGATGGCACCCTGACCACCGAGTTGACCTCCGGGCCCGAACGGACCTGGAAGAACGGCCGCTGGCAGCCGGTGGACGTCACCCTGACCCAAGGCAAAGACGGCTCGGTCGCCGCCCGCAACCACCCCAACGGACTGCGGCTGTCGGGCAAGACCGGCCAGCTCCCGGGCTCACTGCGGGCCGCCCAATCCGCCCCCGCCACCGACCTGGCGACGTTGGGACAGGGCAGCAAGCAGATCACGCTCCAATGGCGCGGCGGGCTGCCCCAGCCTCGATTGAGCGGTACCCGCGCTACCTATCCCAACGCGGTGCCGGGTGCCGATGTGATCGTGGAGGCGACCCGCACCGGGTTCGAGCAGTTCGTTCGGCTCAACACCCGGCCTGGCGGCACCTACTCCTACACCCTGCCGGTACGCGCTCCCGGGCTGAAGGCCGCCCAGCGCGCCGACGGTTCGGTCGCCTTCACCGACGCCACAGGGACTGTGCGGGCCGAGATGCCCACCCCGCGGATGTGGGACGCCAAGATCGACCCGGCCTCGGGCATGCCCGCCACCATCACCACGGTCGACCTGAAGGTGGCCGACAAGGGCAACGGCGACATCGACCTGACCGTCATCCCCGACCCCAAATGGCTGGCCGACCCGGCCCGCCGGTACCCGGTCACGGTGGACCCTTCCACCTCCAACCTGTCGAACCTGGGCGACATCTCGGTCCAGCGCGGCTATGCGCGCGCCTGGTCCGATGTGGACCTGGCGTTCGGCAACCACGGCTCCAAGGACGCCAACGACCAGGATCGGATCGCCCGCTCCTACATCAAGTGGAACACCAAGCCGATCGCCGACAAGCTGATCACCAAGGCCACCCTGTCGCTGTACAACATCTACTCGGGCAACACCGACTGCAAGCCCTACCAGTGGAGCGTCTGGGACACCGCCATCGCCGACGGCACCATGACGTGGGACAACCACGAGACCAAGGCGCCCTGGAACCAGCAGTACGCCACCTCCACCCAGACCGCCGGCAACCAGACCACCTGCACCCAACCCGACGCCTGGATCAACGCCGACGTCACCAACCTGGTGCAGACCTGGGCCTCGCGCAAGACCGACATCAACTCCCTGGGCCTGCGCGCCAGCGAGACCAACGCACTGGCGTGGAAGCGGGTGAACTCGGCCAACGCCGCCACCAACCAGCCCAAGCTGACCGTCACCCACAACTGGCGGCCCGACGAGGGCGGCAACGACCTCAAGGCCGGACCGCCCTGGCGAGCCGAGGGCGGGATCTGGCAGGTCTACACCCCTGAGGCGGTGCTGCGCGACACCTTCACCGACCGCGACGGCGACAAAGTACGCGGCTCGTTCCAGGTGTACGACACCGCCACCAACAAGCCCGTCGCCGCGCCCCAGCCCGACGGGGTGTTCCTGTCGGCGTTCGTTGACCCCGGCAAACCGGCCGAGGTGAAGATTCCCGCCGGGACCCTACAGGACGGCAAGACCTACAAATTCCGCACCAGCGCCTACGATGGCGCCCACTACTCCACCACCTGGTCAGCGTGGCAGCAGTTCGTCGTCACGGTGCCCGAACCACTGCCCACCGGGCTGCCGGCCGGGCTGAAGCAACTGCTCACTGACTACCAAAACGGCACCCTCGGCCACGACACGTTCGCCGAGTACGGGTATGAGAAGCTCGGCGCCGACATCAAGGACGTGGAGCTTCCCACCAAGTACCGCGACACTGCCACCCTCTCCGAACAGCAGTTGTCTATGCTCACCGGAATGCTGACGGCCGCGCTGGCCAAACTGCCAAAGGAGAAGGTCCAGGCACTGGACCAAGCGGCCAGCACACCTCCGGCGGGGCAGACGAGAGCGCCAAAGCGTACGGCACAGGATCCCTGGGCCGGCTGCGGAACACTAGCAGCATGGTATATGGGCAAGATCTACCGATGCGGTTTCAGCGGCCAGCATTTCGAGGTCTTCTGGAACATCGAAGGCGACCGCGCCATCGATGATCTCGCCGATGCCGACAAAAATCTCTACCCGGACAAGATCGAGAGAATCATGGATTCTCTCGAACACGCCAGGAACTACTACATCACGCAGATGGGGTACGCACTTCCCGACAAGACCAAGGTGTACGTCGGGCATCCCTTCGTAAGCACAGAGGGGGGGTTCGCCGAACCGTTTACGAGCATCATCGGGTTCGGCACCCAAAAACTTTTCCTTGGAGAAAAGGCCGGACCTTTCTATCTGCTGCGGCATGAGCTTTTCCACGCAGCGCAGTTCCAGTATATTTCGGGGCGATCTTGGATGCTGAACAACGTCAACACTCAATGGTGGATGGAGGCCACCGCCGAATGGGCATCACAGTTCACCCTGCGAGCAGATCCGAAGTCCAGTACCACCGTGGACCGATACTCCTATGCCCGTCACATCGACGAGTTCCTGGGCCGCCCCAACGACTACCTGGACCAGTGGGACGGGTTCGGAGAACCCCGGCAATACGGCGCATTCCTGTTCCCCGAGTACCTGTCCGAACGGTTCGGCACCGTAGTGATCCGCCACATATGGGAAGGCCTCGATCGCACCTTGAGCGGTCAACCCCGCTCCGCAATCGAGGACAGACTCGGCGGCCTTGGCACCAGCTGGGAGAAGGAACTGAAGACCTTCGCCACCGCCAACCAGATTCTGTGCAAGCCATCGGCCGACCAGGATCCCAACGACGGATGGCGCTACCAAAATCCCGATATCCCACAGTGGTGCGCCAGCTATCTGGCCAACGCTGCAAGAACAAAGGACAACGTCTCCGGCCTCCACCGTCCCTATCGCAGCACCATCACCCTCGACAACAGCGGATACGCCAGCGGCCAGGTCGGGGTGAACGGAGGCGGTACCTACTACATCGACCTGGTGGCGCCACAAGGTATGCCGTCCCGTGACTTCCAGGTCGACCTCAACGTTCAACAGTGGCCTGGAGACATCGTGGCCACCCTGGTCACCTGGAAGAAGATCGGCAAGCGGTGCGGCCCCGACCAGCCATGGGTCAAGCCCAACCGGGTCGGTTTGTTCGATGTGAAACTCGGTGGCGAGTGCACCATGGCCACCCTGGTGATCACCAACATCAACCCACGGTCCGTTGGCATCGTCGACTGGCTGACCGTGTTCAAGGCCAACCGCTAGCACTAACATCTGACCCAAGGACAAACATGGACGGCTCCCAGCAGGCATGAACCCGCTGGGGGCCGTCCCATCATCGGGAACGGTCTCGTGCGTCAAAAATGGCAAAATCTCGGATGCATACTTGTGGCCCTGCTGTTTCTCATGTTTCTTGTATTTCCGACCTATGTCTTCTCTCTCAGATGGCTGGGGCGCCACGGCGAAAGCGACGGAAGTGACGTTAACGTCGCAGTCATCAATGAAAGCCAACACATCGTGCGCATCAGAACCCATAGGCGCCCACCCGACGGTGGCGATAGATGGTGTTGGACCATGAAAACCACATGCCCGCCCGGCACCCGGACCCCCGACCTAGAGATCCCCTCTGGCGGCGGAAGCGCACTTCGGGGTGACCAGTGCGGATCCACCTCTACTCCTCACGATCGCTATCTCTACGCCGAGACCGAAGACGGCCGTGCCGCCATCTACGGCCCTCCGCTATGCCGAGGCGCCACCTGGCGCATCACCGAGGAGTCCCTGCGCAAAGGCGTCAAGCCCAAACCCAGCCCGCCGCTATGGAACCCAAAACCGACAGGCAAGAACACTAGGACCGGATCCTGACCTACAGTCACGACCGTTTCAGCTTCGTCACACGGTCACCCAACTTCAGGCTGGAGAGCGAGAGTCCACCATCCGGCTCTGTGAGATCCATACGACACAATTCGATCATCGAACCACTCGTCTGAGCTGCACTCGCGCAGCCAGCACCCACCTGGCCTCGGCGCGGGCACAGTCATCGTCGAAGCGGTCGGCGACCGTGACCGCCAGTGGCTTTTTCATCTGCACATGCAGAATGATCCTCAAAACCGCGCATGCCCAGGTCGCGTGCCGGTCCCTGAGTAGGCAGGTATCCACCGCGTCCAACTCCAGAGCCAGCAGCCCGAACAGTGTGGTCCCCACATGCGGCCGCAGATTCGACCGTCTGCCTGCCGCTGTCGCCCACCGTCACTGTCCACAGCACCTCACCTAAGCGTCCTTCCAGAAGTTCTGCTGGTAACTGGGCGGGAACCAGGGTGTTCCCCGCCCAGCCGTGCCGCGGCCGTGGAGGCGTTCGCGCGCCGCCTGGACCGGCCCGGTCTGACCGCCCACGACCTGGGATGGCCTGCCGCTCCCGACGCGCAACGGGTAGACCCCTGGAGTGGGGACCCCGTCGCCCAGCTCGCCGCCCTGGGGAGGCACGACATGCTCCACCTCAACCGCCGCTCCGCCATCACCTCCGGCCTGTCCGGCCTGTACCTGCTGGGCGCCGCCCGGGTGCCCGCCGCCGGGCCACCGCCTTCCTCCCGGCCCGGCCGCGCCCCCCGCGCCGGCCAGGCCGACATCGACCGCCTCCACGAGATGATCCGGCTGTTCGCCCGCGCCGATGACCTGTACGGCGGCGGGCACGCCCGCAAGGCCGTCGGCGGCTACCTGGTCAACAACGTGGTCCCGCTGCTGGAGGGGTCCACCGGCCGCCACCGGCCCGCGCTGTTCGCCGCCGCCTCCCAGGTCGCCTACCTGGCGGGATGGATGACCTCTGACGCCGGACGTGCGGGTCTGGCCCAGTGGTACTACATCAAGGCCGTGCGCCTGGCCCGCGAAGGCGGCGACGACCTCGCTGAGGCCCGCACCTGGCGCAGCCTGGCGGTGCAGGCGTGCGAGCTCGGGCACTCCAGCCGCGGTGTGGTGATGGCCGACCACGCCGCGTCGCTGGCGCACGGCCGGTGCGACGCGCGCACCTGCGCGTGGATCACCGGGATGCGCGCCGAAGCGTATGCGGCCGCTGGGGACGGCTGGACGGCTCGGGACCTGCTGCGCCGCGCCGAACGCGACCTGGAGCGCGCCGACTCGGCGGCGGAAGGCGACTGGGTGGGCAACTACCGGCAGGCGTCGCTGAATCACCAGATCGGGACGTCGCTGGCGGCGCTGGGCGACCTGGAACAGGCCGAGCAGCACCTGGCGGCGTCGGTGGGGTCGCGGCAGAGCGTCGAACGCCGCTCTCGCGCCCTGATCGGCGCCCGCTTGGCCCACGTCCAGGCCCGCGCTGGCCACCCCGACCGCGCCGCCCACACCATCATCGAACGCCACCAGGACCTGCTGCCGGTGGCCTCGGCCCGTGTCACCTCCACGCTCTGCGACCTGCGCGCCCACTGGGCGTGCGCCCGCACCCACGACCGCATCGCCGACGCCGATCAGATCGTCGTCACCGCGCTCGCCCGCGCGTGACCGGGTCGGTGACGGCCAAGACCTTGGCCACGGCCCGGGCGGCCGCATCAGGGTCGTCGACCCCGGCCATGGGCTCGCCCCACGACATGTGAACCAAGGTCGGCTTCTGTCGTCGGGGTTGGTCTGCACGGTGATGTCCTCGCTGAGATGACCGTCTCCGATTGGCTGTTGCACGCGAAGGAAGGTGGGGCGACCGCGGGTTTGGATGAGGCGTACCTGCAGCTGAGGGGCGTGCTTCTGCAGCGCCTTGCGCAGGCTGTCCAGGTGACGGTTCTGCTGGCGGTGTGACCGGGGGGTTGGTGGTGCCATCGGCGCGGTGTTGGGCGGTACTGCCGGGTCGGGGATCGGGTGGGGCTGGTCAAAGGCTGCTGGGCGGCGGGCGTCACGGCGGGCGTCACGGCGGGCCATGGACACCTCCTTGCGAGGTGGGGGAGGGAAGGGGCTGGGTGCGGAGAGTCCAGGCCGCAGGAGGGAGCCCGGCCAGCTCTGCGATGAGGGCGGTGACCTGCAGGGCGGTTTGCTGCGAGATGTGGGTGATGGTGGCTGGGAACATGCCGTGGTCCTGCATGGCTTGTTCGTAGGCTTCGCGGATGGGAAGGAACGCCGCGCGCATCGCTGTGGCGGCCCGGCGCGGCCGCAGGCCGGTGATGATGGGTGCCGCGGCCGACTCGGCGCGTTGGCGGATCAGGACGCAGCGCGGCAGGGGCGTTCCCTGCTCGTTGAGTTCGATCTTGAACAGGCCGCTGATCATCCAGGTGCATTGCGCCGGGAGCAGCGTTGCTCCTGGCGTGATCGGGCCGATGTCGGGAGCGTGCCGGTAGCGCCATCGCAGGTGGGCGCGGACCTCGCGCAAGGTCGGGCGGGAGCCGGTCCTCATCTGGGTGAGCTGCACCAGCTCGGCCTGCAGATACTGCTGCGGCCCACCCGGATGCTGCTGGATGCAGGACAGGACGCCCGCGCGCGCCCAGTGGGCCAGCGCCCGCGGCTCCACCCCGGTGATCGCGTGAGCTTCCTGGGCGCTGACCCAGTTCCAGGGGTGCGCCAGGGAGACGGCGAACTGCGCGACCTGGCCAAGGCGCTTGCGGGGGTAGTGCGGCGGCGCGACGTTCACGGCTGGGACCGCTCGAGCTGGGCGGCCGGTTGCGTCAGCAGGCGTCGCAGCACCACCGCCGAGGTCGGGCGGCCCGCGACCTGAACGACCTTCTCCAGCTCCTCACGCAGGTGGTAGTAACGGCGACCGTGGTCACTGTTCACCGCCTGGACCGAGATCAGTCCTTGGGCGACCCACCGTTTCAACGTGGGAGCCGTCACCGCCAGGACCTCCAGCGCCTGGGGGCGCGGGATCCAGGTGCCGTCGGTGATGCCGTACCGCTGGGCGATCTTGCCCAAGACGGGCGGAGCAGGGGTGTCGGTCATGGGAGCCTCGCTCTGATCACGGGTGCGGGTCGGGAACGGTGGTGCGGTGCTTGCGCTACCGCCGCAGCGGGCGGACAGCCGAACGCAGACAGTCATCAGCGGGCGCAGGTCGCCCGGGGCAGCGCGCGACGGCGGCCCACAGATCCCCGGCGACCGGGTCCTCCCAGGGGTCAGGGCGCCACAGTGAGCAGGGCACGATCCCGGGGTCGACCACCGGCAGCGGGTGCAGCAACGTGGCGAGCTGGGGCACGGTGCGCAGGGTCAGTGCGGTGTGGGTGTGCTGGGCGACCAGCTGGGCCATGCGGCGCACCGGTTTGGGATGCACCAGGTCGTTCAGCTGGGTGATCGCCACATAGGAGCCAGCCGGCGCACCCGCGGTGAGGCCGCGCAGCAGGCGTTGGGCCTCCTGGTCGTCCCACAGTTCCAGGTTGTTGACGATGATCCCGACGGGGCGGCCCGGTTCCAGGATGCGTGCGGCCTCGGTCAGGAGGGGGCCGGGGTCGGTCAGCGGCATGCGCAGGTGGTGGCATGCCCCCTCCAGGGTGCCCCTGAAGTGGGCGCGCGCGTGCGAGATCACCAGGGCGTCGTCGTCGCAGTACACGATGCGGGCCTCGGGCACGATGCCCTGGGCCAGGGAGTGGAGGTCGTGGGGGTGCAGGGGCAGGTCGGTGCCGATGACCAGCAGCTGGCCCAGCCCCACCTCGCCGACCAGGAACTGCACCAGGCGCTGGTGCCAGGCCAGTCGCTGGCGCGCCATGGTGTCGGCCGTGGGGAGCTGCTTGGTGATCTGTTCGGCGAGCGCGGCGGTGGCGAGCATGGCGTCTTTCCCGCCTGCCCAGTAGTGCCACAGCTGGGGGAGGTGGGGAATCTGGATGGCCCCGTCCTTGCGGAGCCCGGCGGCGCGGTGGCTGGGCAGGGCAGTGGCCGGTGGTGGCGCGGTTGGGTGTTTGGACCTCATGTGCTGGCCTTGTCGGGGGCGGGCAAGTAGACGGGGAGCTCGGTCCAGCCCTGGCAGGCGGGGCCGGACAGCGGGCGCAGCCGGTCGGCCGGGATCGCCAGGCGCGGATGGTGGAAGCGAAACAGCAGCCCCAGGGCGGCGATCGCCTGCTGCTTGGCCAGCGCGGCGCCCAGGCAGGAGTGCAGGCCGCGACCGAAGGCCAGGTGCAGCAGGCGCTCGGCGAACGGGTCGAACCGGTCGGCGTCGGGGCCGAACACCTGCGGGTCGCGGTTGGCGGCCCCCCGGCACATCACCAGCGCCTCACCGTCGGGCAGATGGTGGCCGTCGAGGGTGAGGTCGATGCGGGTGAAGTACAGCGGCGCGGCCAGTGGCGGAGCGGCCCAGCGCAGCGTCTCGTTGACCACGCGTTCCCAGACCGGGCGGCTGCTGGTGATGCGGGCGTAGTGGTCGGGATGGGTGAACAAGGCGTGCAGCGTGCCGGTGATGAGGTTGGTGGTGGCCAACACTCCGCTGGCCACCACCAACATCACCAGGTCCACCACCTGCGCATCGGCCAGCCGGGGCTGCGCGGCGGCCAGCCGGGGCTGCGCGGCGGCCAGGTGGGTGATCAGGTCTGCGGACGGGCGGCGGCCCCGGTCCGGGCGCCGACACAGGTCGACCAGGGACTGGAACCACGGGCGTGAGAGCACGCTGGCGCTGCCGTGACCGTGAGGGTCGGTGCTGGCACCCAGCAGCGGCGCACACGCGTGCTGAAAGTCGTGCCGCAGATGGGCCGGGACGCCGATCAGGGCACCGAGGGTGTCCAGCGCCAGCGGCAGCGCCAGATGCCACCGCAGATCCACCGCTTGGTCCCCGTCAGCGTGGATGGGCAGTTCACGTACCAGGTGCGCGGCGGTCTGGCGGATGCGCGGCAGCAGGTGCTGCTGGGCCAGACGGCCGCTGATCACCGGGGTCAGCAGCGCTCGCAGCGCCCGGTGCCGGGCCTCGCCGACATCGTCGGCGAGCGTCCCCCAGGTGGGCGAGGCGGGACATCGGGTCGGGAGGGTGGGGGTGATCCAGGACCGCAGCGGCCAGGTGTCGGAAAGTCGCCCGCTGGCCCACGGCTTCCAGCTCGCCGGGTCCTGGGTGACCAGGTCGCGGGTGTGCAGGTACTCGATCACCCGGTAGTGCGTCACGGCTGTGGCCGGGACGCCTCCGGGCAACCAGACCGGTACCAGGGGGCCTTGGTTCAGCAGGTGACGTTTGGTCGAGCCGTCGGGGTCGGCGTCCAGGCGAAGAGACCAGCGATCCATCGGAGGGAATGCTTTCTGTCGGATGTGGGGCGGGGGTGGGCTGAGCCGGGGGTCAGGCGATGTCGGGAGGAGTTTCACCCTCCGCGGTCGTGGTGGCCAGCGTGACCGGCTTGGATGCCAGGCCTGCGGCGCGGTCGGCGGCGACGGTGGCGTCGCTGGGCGCATGGCGGGTGAGCCGGATCGCCGGGCCGGGTGTGGTCAGCGCCTGCCAGGTGGCCAGGGTCGTGTAGACCAGCGCGATGACGCTGTCGTCATCGCCTTCATCGTCGGGGTCGTCGGCACTGCCGCGCAGGCCCCCGTCGAGGCCGCGGTTGTCGCCAGCGGGACGGCCGATGATTTTGGGCGTCGCCTCGCACGGCGACAGCAGGTTCTGCTCGGCATAGAACAGCGGACCGAAGTGCGCCAGCATGCCGATCTGGTCCTCGATCGCACCGCCGCCTTCGGCGCGGGCGAACTTCAGGCCGGTGTAGGTGTCGCACCACCACGCCAGCCAGTAGGCGTTGTGGCCCAGGTGTCCCCAGTGGCAGGCGATGATGGGGGTGCCATCGGTGAGGTAGCTGATGCCGTGCGGGTCCTGCCAGAACACAAAGCCCGCAGGTGAGGGCGGCAGGATCGACGCGGTTTCGACCTTGCCGGGGCCGTGGACCAGGGTGGTCCAGGGATGCAGTTGCTCGCGCAGCTGGGCGCCGGCGCGCACGACGGTGTCGGTCGCCTGCTGGCTGAACTCGAACAGGTCGGCCTCGGCCAGCCGCCGGGCTTCCTGGCGAGCGTGGAGGCGAAATCGCTTAGCGAGGGGCTCGTATTGGAGCCGGGGCGGCATGGAGATTTCCCAGGAGTCGTCGCGGTGGCCCTGAAGCCATGCCTGGGAGGCTCGGCGGCGCAGGAACTCGTGGGCTGAGCGGCGCAGGCCCGGTGTACGCAAATGCAAGGAAGTGCTGGTCATCGTTATCGGTTCGCCGTTATCGGTTGGTTGTCGCAAGGGGAGTGCCCAGCAGGACCGGCAGGGCGCGCACGGTGTTGGTGAACACGCTGGGCACCGGCGGCAGGTCGGCGTCGGGGACGGCCAGGCGCAGGTGGGGGAAGCGGGTGAACAGGGCGCTGAGGGCGGTGTCGGTGATGGTGCGGGCCAGTGCGGCGCCGGGGCAGAAGTGGCGGCCGCCGCCGAACGCCAGGTGCGGGGGGTTGTGGGAGCGGGTGGGGTCGAAGACGTCGGCGGTGGGGCCGTAGGCCTGGGGGCAGCGGCCGATGGCGGTGTAGGGCGCCAGGATCGCCTCGCCGGCGGGGATGATGACCGGCCGGTGGCTGGCGGGGACCGGCACGGTCAGGTCGCTGGTGGGGTAGCGGGCGGCGAAGTTGCCGATCGAGCTGTCCCAGCGCAACACCTCCTCGATGATGCGGGCCCAGCCGCCGGGGGTACGCGCGTGCTCCCGCGCGGTCGGGTGGGTCAGTACCGCGCGGACGGTGTTGCAGATCAGTCCGATGGTGGTTTCGTGGCCGGCGGTGGCCAGCACCCAGATGCTGTCGGCCAGTTCGCGGGCCGACAGGCGGGCGGGGTCGGCTTCGTGTTGGGCGATCAGAGCACTGGTCAGGTCCTCGCCGGGGTCGGCCAGCCGCATCTTGATGAGTTCGTCCAGGAAGTGACCGATGCCGGTCTGGATGTCGGTGACCTGCGCGGGCGGCAGGTCGGTGCGGAAGATCCCATCGACCAGGTACCGGAGCCGCTGGTGCTGGGCGGCGGGGACGCCCAGCAGTTCAGCGATCACCCGGAGCGGCAGCGGCTCGGCGTAGTGGGCGCGCAGATCGACCTGCCCGTCGCCGTCGGTGTGGGCGGGCAGGTGGTCCAGCAGCTCGTCGGCCAGGGTGTCCAGCAGTGGTTGCAGGGCGCGGACCCGCCGCGCGGTGAACTCGCGGGTGATGGGGGCGCGCAGCCGTTCGTGGTCGGGGCCATCGGCGGTGACCAGGTTGTCGACGCAGATCATCCCGATGATCCGGCTGTCGGGCGACAGCTGGCCGTTTTGGTAGCAGGTCCAGTTGCGGTAGTCCTTGCTGACCGGTGCCTGGCGCACCAGCCAGTCGACCAGTTCGCGGGTGGTCAGGGCCCAGGCGGGCAGCCCGTCGGGCAGCAGCACTCGTACCACGCCGCCGGTGCGCTGGCCGGCCTGGCGCAGCCGGGCGGCCTCGCCGTGGTGGTCGCGGCCATGCGGGTCCAAGGTGATCTGCGGGATGTCGGCCGGGTCCCAGGCCGGGGCGGGGGAGGGCAGGTCGCTCATCAGGACACTCCTGTTCGAAGCGGTGCGCCGGGCGCGCGGGGTGTGCACGGGGGTGTGCACCGTGTCCAACGGGTGCGCCGCGGCGGGGCGGTCAGCGCTGGCCGAAGGCGGCCGGGGCCAGGTACCTGACCGGTGGGGGCGAGGGGCGGGATGGCGTCATCGGTGGCCTCCTTGGTTGAGCCCACGGTGCGGGCGGGTCAGCGACGGCAGGGTGCGGAGCGTTGCGGCGGTGCGATCGCACGGTCCCCACCAGCACGGTCGCCACCAGCGGGATCACGGCTGGCGGGGCCGCAGGCAGTGCGGTGGGTGGTGGTGAGCCGGTGCGGGTGCGGGGTGAAGGTCACCGGCAGCGTGTGCGGGATGGCGGTCCAGATGCTGGGCAGGTAGGTGATCTGGTCGGCGTCGATGGTCAGGCGCAGGTCGGGCAGGTGGTGGTGGGCGGCGGCCACTGCGGTGTGGGCGATGGTGTAGGCGATGTCGCGGGCGGGGCAGGCGTGCGGCCCGGCCGACCAGGCCAGGTGGGCGTGCGGTTGGCGCAGCCACCAGTCGGGGGCGTGCACACTCGGGTCGTGGGCGGCGCCCGCCAGGCCCAGGATCAGCGCATCACCGCGGGCGATGGAGTAGCCGGCCAGTTCGGTGTCGCGCAGGGCGTAGCGGGCAGGCATGTTGATCATCGGGGGGCGGCGGGCCAGGACCTCGTGCAGCGCTTCGGCGACCGAGCGGCGGCCGCCGGACAGGCTCTGGTAGAACCGCGTGTCGGTCAGCATCAGCTGCAACGCCGCGGCGATCCAGGAGATCAGCGTGTGGTTGCCGGCGGTGGTCAGCACCACCAGTGTCTGCAGCACTTCCTCGCGGTTGTGCAGGTTGGGGTGGTTGAGCAGGGCGCCGACCAGGTCGGCGCCCATCACCGGGGACCGGTAGTCCATCAGCCCGGTCAGCAAGGCCTCAAAACGGGCGTTGCCCTCTTGGGCTCGTGGGCCGGAGCTGAACAGCAGATGCATCGACTCCAGCAGCTCTGGCCTCTGGTCGGGTTCCAGGCCGATCAGCTCGCCCAACGTCAGCAACGGCACCGCCGCGGCGTAGTCGGCGACCAGGTCGCCCTGCCCGGTGGGGGCGATGGTGGCGATCTGGCGGGCGCAGATGTCCTGGACGGTGCGGCGCAGCCACCGGTGGTCGACGTTGGCGATGACGTCGTGCAGCGGTTGGCGCAGGCGCCGGTGCTCGTCCCCGTCGACCCCGATGACGTTGGCGCGGGGGAACATCATCGGCCCCAGATCGCTGTCGGAGGGTACGGTGCCGTCCTCATACAGCCGCCAGTGGGCGGCGTTGCGGGTGAAGCGGCTCTCGTCGCGAGTGATGACGCCCAGTTGGCGGTAGCCCATCACCAGCCAGGCGGGCACGTCCGGTTCCAGCAGGACCGGGGCCAGGGGGCCGTGCTCGCGCCACAGGCGCACAAGGACGGTGGCGGGGTCGGCGGTGACCGCCGCCAGCGGCGTCGGGTCGGGGTAGGACATCAGCGTCTTGGCCGGCGCTGTCATCGCGAGCCCTCCAGGGGTTGGTCCAAGCGGTCGGGGCGGTTGGGAGGGTGAGAGTGGTCGGGAGGGCGGGGATGGTCGGGGTGGCGGGCCAGGGCGTGGTCGACCAGGGCACACAGCGCGGCGATCGAGGAGGCCGGGTCGCGGGCGTCGCAGCTCAGCAGCGGGATCGGCGCGTCCAGAGCCAGGGCGCGGCGGATCTGGTCGAGGGGATAGACCGGGGCGTCGTCGAACTGGTTGACCGCAACCACCAGCGGCAGGTCGCGGCACACCGGGTCGGACTCGATCTGGTCCAGGACCTCAAAGGTGGTGTCCAGGCGGCGGACGTCGACCAGCAGCAGCAGTCCGATCGCGCCTTCGGCCAGGCCTTGCCACAGTCGCCAAAACCGCGGCTGGCCTGGAGCGCCGAACACATACAGCGCCACTCCGCCGTTGCCGGTGGCAAGGGTCAGGCGGCCGAAGTCCATCGCGACGGTGGTGGTGGTCTTGCCCGGGGCGGGGGTGTCGTCGATGCCGATTCCGGCGCTGGTCATCACCTCTTCGGTGCGCAAGGGGCGAATCTGGCTGACGGCGCCGACCAGGGTGGTCTTGCCGACCGCGAACGCGCCCAGCGCCAAGATCTTGGCGGTGCGGGTGACGCCATGCGGCACATAGGCCACCTCGGTCGGCAGCCGAAGGCGGCCGGCTGAGCCCGGTGAACCTGCCAAGTCCGGCGGGCTGGCTGAGTCCGGTGAACTGGGGGGTTGGTCTGGATCAGGGGGATCACAGGCGATAGAGACCATCGAGCACGTCCGCAAGAAGTTCGAAGGAGGGGCGGGTAACAGAGGAGCCCAGGAAGGCCGAACCGGTAGGTGCACTCCCAGCCGGGCCCGCAACCGAGCCAGCAGCCGAGCCTGCCGCCGGGTTCGCAGCGGGTGTGGTGCCGGGGTGCTGGTGGGAGCGAGCCCCGGCCGGGTAAGGGGCCGGGTCCGGGTCGGGCGTGGTGGTGTGGGCCGTCAGCTGCCTGCTGGTGATCAGGTCGGCCGCCCACACCAGCACGGTGCTGACCGGCACCTTCAGGTGGGCTGCGGCCTCGGCCACCACCAGGTTTCCGCCTTCCAGCATCTGGGCCAGCGCCTTCATCTGCGGGGGAGCGTCCACTGGCAGCCGCACGACCGCGGTGGTCGCCTGCAGCAGGGTGTCCACCCGCAACCCCATGGCCGGTGTCGGGGCGCGGCCGCCGGTGAGCACGAACGGGCGCAGCGGCGTGTCCTGGGTGTGCTGCGCATCGTGGGCAGAGTGCTCACCGGTCCAGGTCATCTCACGCCGCCCCCGGAGAGGGGCGCGGCGCGGTCGCCAAGGCCCGCTCACCCAACTGCTGCACCGTCTGCTGGATCTCCTGACCGACCTGGGCCAGATGGACGGTGTCGTCGGTGATCACCAGCAATGCCGTTCGGTCGGCCACGCCGGTGGCCAGCAGCCAGCCCCCGTCCCACTGGATGCTGAGGCTGCGCACCGTCTGGGTGCCGCTGCCGAACTCGGTGGCCAGCCCGCGCGCCAGCGACAGCAGCCCAGCCCCCGAGGCCGCCGCATGATCGACCTGCTCTGAGGACAGGAGGTCGGAGGCCACCTTCTCCACACCGTCGGTACTGAACAACACCGCATGACGCACACCCGGGGTGCGCAGCAGCCGTTCGGGGATCCAATCGGTCATCGTCACTGCTCTTTCTCTTGCGTGGGCTGCGGGAACGCAGCCTCGTGGGGGAGCGGGTCGTGGGAGAGCGGGGCCGACGGGGACGCTGGACCACTCAAGGAACCCAAGGCGTGCAGGATCTGCCCGGCCTGCTCGGGGGTCTGCGCAGGCGGCCCCACCGGCACCGCACCGGCGTCGACGTCGGCGTCGGCGTCGGGCACAGCGTGCGCCTCACCCGCGGGGCCCAGGTCGGGGCGGAGGTGGCGACGATGGCGGGGGACCCGCTGGGGCAGCCGTGGGGCGGGCGGCTGCTGGTCAAACGGGCCAGAATTTGAGGAGTGCGGTGTGTCGGTCAGCGGTGCGGGCTGCTCCGCCGAGGGCACGGGCGACGAGGCAAGCGACGGCGCGGCCGAGGATGCAGGCGACGGTGCAGGCGGTGGGGCGGTTGGCGGGGCGGTCGGTGGGGCGTTGAACTGGACGCCGTTGACCTGGGGAGGCGGTGGCAAGGTCAGCCGGGCGCCGCTCTGGTCGGTGACCGGGGTTGTCGCGGTCACCATCTCCGGCACCACCTCGTTGGGAAGCACCAAGGCCGAACCCGCGATCGGGCCACGGGCCGACGAAGACGGCGAGGGCGGTGACAGGGCCATCACGCGCGGGGCGACCGGTTCGGTGAGCTCACCAGGGATCAGCATGATCACCCGCAAGCCCCCGTAGGGGGAGTCTTCCAGGGTGATCCGTACGCCCAGCGCGCTGGCGTAGCGGCCGACCACCGACAACCCCAGCTGGGGCACCTCACCCAGGTCGGCCAGCTCCCGGCGCACCGCGCCCGAGGCCAGGGCCTGCAGGTGAACGCGCCGGGTTTCCTGCACGCCCACGCCCTCGTCGTCCACCTCGATCACCGCGCCGGTCGCGCCCGCCGACACCTTGACCCGCACCTGCGTGCGGACCGGGGAGCACTGGGCGGCGTTGGCCAGCACCTCGGCGACCATGTGGATCAAAGGCTCGGCCGCCGGCCCCACGATCGCCAGATCGGGGTCGCCGGTGGTGCTGACCCGCCGGTAGTCCTCGATCCGGGCCTGGGCGGACTGGACGAGTTCGGCGAGCCGGATCGGAGCCGACCAGTGCTGCCCCTCCCAGCTGCCGCTGACCACCGCCACGCTCTGGCACGACCGGGCGCCTTGGCTGGCCGCGTGATCGATCTCCATCATCGCCTCGACCACATCAGGCAGGCCGCGTCGGGCCTCGGCGGTCTGGGCCGCCAGATGCTGCACCCGATGCATCGCCGCTTGCAGGCGGCGCGCCACCACCACCATCACCAGCTGCTGGGACTCCATCTGGTCGGCGGCTGCCTGCGCCTGCGCCTGGGCGTGCCGGCGCACGGCCGCCACGCAGTCCAGCCCCTGACGGATCAGCGCTTGGGTCTGGCCCAGCAGTTCGGAGTCAACCCCGGTGGGCATGGGGATCGGCCCGCCTCGGGCGGCGGCGGGAATCTGCTCGGCCAGCACCCGCCGCAGCAACTGCAACGCCGCATCGGCTCGCTCTTGCGCCGCCGTCTGCTCGGCCTCCAGCTCCTCCAGGCGGCCAGCCCACGCCTGCTGCTGCCGGTCGGCTTCCTGGCTGAGCCCTTCGATGGTGCAGGTGTCGTCGTGGTGTCGGCGCCGGGCCTGCATCAGCTCGGTGTGGTCGCGCTGGTGCCGTTTGTGCAGAGGCCATAGCGTCCTCGACAGCACAGCCAGCCCCGACACCGTCAGCGGCACTGTCCACCACACCCCGGTCGTGAACATCTGCAGCAGTGCCCCGGCGCTCGCCGCGGCCGTGGCCGCCGCCGTGGTCAGCCACAGGCCACCGTCAGCACTCTGAGCTTGGTGGCTGGCGCGATACCCAGAACCAGATCCATGGCCAGACCCATAGCCAGAGGCAGGGCCGAAGGCCTGCGGCCACCCCGCAGGGTCCGACCGGGATCTCGCTGGCCCAGCCATCGCACGCGGCGGCGCAGAACGCGGTGTAGAAGACGGTGTAGGAGGCTGCACCGGCGACCGGGACTCAGAGCGTGGCGAGGGTGAATGCGGTGGATGCGTCATGGGAGCACAGTCACTTTCGACAAGGACACACAGAACCGGACTGCCAGAGCGCTCATAGCTGCTGCACGCCCCCAAGCACCTGCAGCCCCAGCCCACGCTGCGGCTGATCGGGCCGCCACTGCTCCACCGGGACCAGACCAGGCTCCAGCAACACCGGGCCCGCACTGAACAAGGCCCAGATCTGCTCGGGCGAGCGGACCACCAGCGGCGCGGACCGGCCACCGACCTTCGCTTTGGAGTAGATCCCCTGGGCGCGCTCGATCTGGTGGGGATCGGCCCCCACATCGGTGACATGACTCAGCGCCAGCGCCGAACCCGACGGCAGCACACGCCGGTAGGCATCAAGCAACAGGTAGGGATTGTCCACCTGGTCTTCCATGAAATGCAGCACGGCGACCGCCGTCAGGCCAATCGGCCGGGACCAGTCGAACAGCTGCCGCACCTGGGGGTCCTGCAGCACCGCCGCCGGGTCGGTGATGTCGGCTTCGACGACACAGGTCTGGTCGGGCTTGTCGCTCAGCCGCGCCCGCGCGTGCGTCGCCACGACCGGGTCCAGATCCACATAGACCACGCGCGCGTTGGGGTGGATCGCCCGTGCGCTCTGGTGGACGCTGCCCTGGGTCGGCAAGCCCGAGCCCAGGTCCAGGAACTGGTCAATACCGAGCGTCTTGGCCATGACCCGGACGCTGCGCAGCAGAAAGCCGCGGTTGGCGCGGGCGATGGCGGGAGCTTCTGGAAGCACCTCGATGATCTGCTTGGCGGCTTCCCGGTCGACGGCGTAGTTGTCCTTGCCGCCCAGAAGGTAGTCATAGACCCGGGCCGGGCTCACGACGGTGGGGTCGACACCAGCGGGGACGGGAGCAGAGGTGCGAGGCACCGGAGGAGATCCTCTCCGTTGAGGGACGAACGTGCTGGTACTGGGGTGGGAGCGAGAAGCGGCCTCGTCCTGGGGCGGATCCTGGCTAGCCGGGACCGCGCGTGCTCATGGACTCGACCAGCTGGGCGAGGTGGTCGGCGACATCAGGCAGCTGCGAGCTCGGCAGGGGATGACCACCGGCGTCCACGACCATGAGTTGCTGGTCCGGGCCGCTCTGGCAGGCGAACACGATCGGCGTGGCCGGCCGGTCGCTGCCCGCGAAGATCAGCAACTGGGGGTCCGGCAGCAGCGACCCTTTCGCCGCACGTGCCTCAAGACCGTGGTGATCACGCAGACGCACAGCGATGGCGGACAGGTGACGCCAGCGCTGGTCACGCGAGCACTCGGGCCGTGTTCCGCCGGAGACATCGGTGTCCATGTCCATGGCTGTTCCTCTGTGGCTGGTGGCGATCAGGTCCCGGGATGCGGATGCTGTCGAATCACCGGTGCAGACTGATCGGTCGTGGGGTGCGGCCGGGCGTGACGGGTGCGGGTTCGCTGGTGTAGCCGGCGGGGTCCCGGTCGGGCGGCACGCCCGGCCGCACGTGGCGGTCGGTGGCCAGTGGCACCGCGCTACCGCTGGCCACCGACGTGCTCGCGGGGTGGGGCGTCGGGCCGACCGCCGTCACCTCGTGCGATGGGCCCGGCGCTCCCCTCATCCCCAGCGGTCGCGGGCCTTGAGGCGCGCGGTTCAGCAACCGGTGCAGGTGTGGCGCTGCCGGTCGCCGGGTGGGTGCCGGGCACCGTGTGGGACATGTGTGCGGGCCGCCCAGCGCCCGGCATGGGCGGCCCGCACACCCCTCTCCTGACGGTCGGCAGGAGAGGAGACGGCCCAACCCCGAAACCGGGCCGTGCGGTTCCAGCGCGCCGGCCGGGGCGTGGCCGGTCACTGGGGGTGTCGTCCGACTGAGCTCGGTTCGCGGCATGGCGGCCTGGCGACCTCGGCGGACAACCCTGCACCACAGCCCCCGCCAGGGACCCATACCGGAGTTCACGACGGCGCTCACCACCGTCCCGCTGCGAGGGGTAGTGGCGTTGTGTGCCATGGGAACTCCAAGCCGGACGGTTCAGGCTGATTCGGGGTGGAGTTCTGGTGAGCGAACCGGCGAGCTTGTGCGCTCACCTTCCTCCGTCGTGCAGTGCCAGCACTGTGCTGCCGGGTTCGCGATCGTGTTGGGCCTGTTTGGCATAGCCCGCCGCGCCGTAGATATGACACATTGGCATAACTGCGGGTGGAGAGCTGGTTACGGTGGCTCTAGGGTTGCCCTACGTAATTCGTCAGCCGGCTCGAAGTACACGCACCGCAGGTCACTGGAGGACTTAATCGAATGGGCGGAACTCGCAGTCCTCGCGTTTGCCCAGCCTGCCGATACACCGCGCTGAGCAGCTACAACACCGAACCGTTGTGCAGTTCCTGCACGGCGGCGGCCCGCGAGACCGGCCAACGGGCCAGTTGGATGTGGGACTCCCCGCTGCTGCGTTCGGCACTGGCTCGCCAGGACATGGCGGCCGTGCTGGCGATTTTGCGCGGAGCAATCGGGCTGTCCCAAGTGGATATGGGACAGCTGCTCGGCTGGTCCCAGTCAGCCGTGGGCCGTATCGAGTACGGTCGACGTCACACGCTCAACGACATCGGCGAGATCCTGCGGTTGTGCGATGTGCTGGGAATGCCCCGCAAGGCGCTGCTCCCTCTGATCTTGGGGCGGACGGATGTGACACTGGATGATGACGACGCTGACTTCTGGGGCCCTTCCGAGATGATCGAAGGGGAGATGACACGCCGCGAGTTCGGCGTTCTTGCTGGAGGGCTGGCCGCCGGAGCAGTTCTCCCGGCTCCCGAACGGGTCGATCGCGGCCAAGTCCGGTATCTGCAAGCCAGCCTGGAGCGACTGCGGGACGGAGACCGCATCGCCGGTGGAACGGCTCTGCTGCACGACGCGCGCCGGCTGCTGACCCGCGCCCAGCTGATGCTGGATGAGTCGGACTACACCGACGCGGTAGGCCGGGACCTGCTGGTAGTGACTGCTGATCTGGGCATCGTCACGGCCTGGCTCGCCTATGACGCAGGCGACCAGGAACTCGCCCGTCGCCTCTACACCGAGGCCGAGCTGCTGGCCACCCACTGCGGCGATCCCGAGGTCCAGGTTCATGTCGCGGTGAACATGGCTCAGCAGTCCACCTACCTGGCGCGCGCCACCGGCCGCCGAGGAGCAGCGCGCGAGGCACTGCGGTTCGCCCAGCAAGCCGCCGAGGCGGCCCGGCATCATCCCTCACCCACGCTGCACGGTTTGATCGCGCTGCGCCAGGCGCTCGCCTACGCCGAACTCGGCGACCAGATCGCCTTCCGCCGGCAGATCGCGACTGCACGGTGTGAGGTCGATCGCGGCCGTCATGAATCCGACCGGCGATGGACACTGTTTGTGTCGCACTCAGAGATCGACGGTTATGAGGCGATGGGGTATGCGCGGTTGGAACAGCCCGTCCGTGCGATCCCGCTGTACCAGCGGGTCCTGGAAGATGGCGAGCGGTCGCCGCGCGACCATGCCTACTACCGGGCCCGCTTGGCCGCCGCCACTGCCGACGCCGGTGATGGCCACGAAGCGATTCGGCAGGGGCTGGAGGTCCTTCCCGACTTGGGCGGCCGCATGACCTCCAAGCGGGTGCTGCGCGAGCTGGCGCCGGTCCGGGACCTGGCGGCCAAGACCGCGGCCGAGGCGTTCGTGGAGCAGTACGACCGCGCGGCCCGCGACCTCGGGCGGCTCAGCGCCTGACCTTCAGCGACCCACAGGAAGGGAGTGTGATCGGCATGGTGACGTTCACTCGCTACGACGGCGAGCAGGCCCGCAAACTCCATGACACCGTCCGTCAGGTCCACACGGCTGCCTACGCCGAGCGGATCCAAGCTGGGGATCCGTTCTCGGCTCCCGAGGCGTTCATGGACCGGTTCGACGCCTACATCCAGCGTGACGGGTTCGATCTGGTGATCGCCTACGCCGATGACGGGCAACCGATCGCACAGGCGTGGGGATGGCCGCTCCCGACCGACACCGGCTGGTGGACGGGGTTGCAGCCTGACCCCGAACTCAACCCGGCCCTGGACATCGCTGAGTTCACCCACGAGGACGGAACCCGCACTTTCGCGTTGTCGGAACTGATGGTCGACCAAACCGAGGCCGGACACGGACTCGGCCACCGCCTCCACGACGAACTGCTGGGCGCTCGGACCGAGCAGCGCGCCACACTGCTGGTGCGCCCCGACAACCCGGCTGGCGAGGCGTACCAGCGATGGGGCTGGCGGCCCGTCGCACGGCTCCGACCGACCATGCCGAACGCTCCACAGTTCCACGTGTTGATCTTGAAACTGCCGTTGAGCCGTTAGCGTGATGCGTGCTACGTGTGCGTAATGGCTGATCCTCTTCAGTCGCATTTCCCCAGGCACGCAAATTGAGTGCGATGGCGAGCGCTGTCGAAACTCCTCACGCACAAGGGGGCCGTGCTGAAGATGCGGCTTGCGACGAGCGCTGATCGGCCGCAGGTCGCCCACTTGGTGGAGGCCCGGTGCGTCTGGATGGAGGCGTGTGGGCCGACTATAGACTTCGCCGGTGGAGTTCGAGATGTGGTGGGGATGTGATTTTCAAGCCGTTCCCAAGGATCCGAAGCTGCCGTTCAGCTACTCCGACGTACAGTTTGTTGGAGGTGGCTCATGTGTGGCGCACGCTGTCGCCAAAGGTTCCACCCTGCCGGTATGTGGAGGCAGGTCCCTCCAGCACACCTATCACGAGCCCTGGGACGTGCCGCTTCCCCAAGGGTTCGAGCGATGCCCGGGCTGCCTTGTGAGCCAGCCGATCCGCTCGGATCGGCGACCTCGATGACCACACCCTCGCCCTTCGAAGAGATTCCTCAAGATCCATCAGAAACCCCTTAGCCGCCAGACACAACGCCGCAGCCTGCGACAGCGAAGGATCCTGGGCCATGCGCGATTTCGTGCTGACGTCCCACCAGGCCTCTAGAGGTGAGCTGTACCGGCCAGCTGTTCTACGAGCAACTGGCCGTGGAACCTTTCTAGAAGCGTCGGCAGGTCAGCTTGCGAGGGATGTGGGGTTTGAGCTTCCGGTTCTCGTCAAGATCTCGCTCACTCACCAGGCCCGGCAAAGGAGGGAAGCACTGGGGGTAGGTGATCGGGGTGGTCAGCCAGCCATACATGAACTGGGTCATCGGGACGTGGTCGATGACCCCGTCAGGCATCTGCCGTCCCCACACCGCGGTCGGCCACTGCGAGGGTTCTCCTTGGGTGAGCCAGCCGAAGGTATTGCCGTCCACGTCAAATCCCCATGACAGGAACCCGCCTGGTTCCGGCCAGGCCGCCAACGGGTGAAACTGGGGGTAGTCGTCGCGCAAGGCCCGATACCGATCCCCCTGGGCGCGCATGGCCTGGGCGTAGGTCGGCTCGATGAACTCCCGGGGGTCGCTGATCCCCAGAAAGTCGTTCCCGAAAGAACTAGCGCCGTAGATCTGGATGAAGGCCACAAAGTCCGGGGGCAGGGCGGTGCCCAACTCCTCAAAAACTTGCTCCCACTCCAGCAGTTGCCGCGATGGTGGCGGGAGGGTCTCCAACGCGTCAAAGGCCGGCTCCCAGAGGGGTTCTGGCTCGGGCGGCTCGACTTGCGCGCGGAACTTCTCCAGGTAGGGGAACTCGCCCATGTAAAAATCTCCCGATCTGTGGGCACGCTGATGATCCTTATCAGCGCAAGGTGGTCACGTCACACCGTCATCACTACAAGAAGCACCCGACAGTTTGAGTCGATGTTGGATGCGCCGCGAACGCAGTTCCCTTCCCATGCCCACCTCGCCCCAGGAGACCTGTGGCTGGCTGTCGGCGGCTGCGGCCATACTGCCTGGGTGCAGGATGAGGATCGCCTGGTGGAGAGACTGAAGGATCGCGTCTTCGGTCGCTGCGACACCCGCGTCTGGCTGTCGAACCACTCATGGTCGCAGGTCGAGAGCAGTTGGGACATGCCGCACCACCAGCGGCGCCCTCCGGCCACCCCAGCCCAGGTCGACGCGGTCGAGGCAGCGCTCGGGCGCCCCTTGCCCCGGCTGCTGCGCCGCATCTACACCGAGATCGCCAGCGGCGGTATCGGGCCGGGCCCCTCCGGCTTCACCCCGCTCACCACCGACCCGGCCAGGCCTGGTCGCCAGTCGATCCTTGAGTCCGCGGTGGCCGACCCCCACACCGGCCGCCCCCAGTGGGTGACGCTGGTCTGCGGCGGCTGCGCTCAGGACTACTACCTCTCGCTGACCGCACCTCACCTGGTCTGCTACGTCGACTGGAACCTCGCTCCTGTCCACCTGCCAGGTCCGTGGCCGCTGGAACAGTGCGTCGTGCATGTCACCGCAACACTGAACCGATGGCTGGAGCAGTGGGCGCAAGGCCGCCACCTGCTACTCAACGAGTACGGGCTGTGGCGCGGCCAGGAGGGCTTCCCATTTGCCGCCGCCCCGCTGTCCTTCACCGACCTTCCTTCCGATGGCTCCTACGCACCGTCGCCGGTTCAAGACCCCTGGGGCCCAGAAGCCGCACAGATCTAGCCGGGGTGGCTTGTGTGTAGTGAGCTTTCTGTGCAGCTCACCTGCCTCTTCGAAGGCGGGCTGCGCCAGGCCCTGGCAACGGCCGCCGAGCTGGACGGTCCGTGCCAGGGTCTCGGCGCACTGATGGTGGTGGACGGCTGCAGCGACCGGGCGCTGTGTGACCCCGACCCGCCGCCGGCCCCGGCGAACATGGGGCGTTACCGCAAACCGGCCCGGGCGTGAGCTCCCGGCGGGAGCAAGGATGCCCATGCAACGGAGGTCCTGGGCCTCTGGGCCTGTCCGCCCTGGTTGTGCGGCCGCCGGGGCGGGTGATCCCCAGAACGCGGTTCGCCGTGGCGGCGGCCGGGGCGAACGGCGCACCGCCCAGGCATGACCACCGCGCGCTCGAACGCGACGCTCACCACCAGGACGACGCGCACCCCACCGGGAACCGCCGGGCTGCATCTGCTGGCGCGCCTGCTGGCGGTGTTGACGCATCCCCGACGTCTGGCGACTGATCTACGTCTAGACGATCTGGGACCGCGGCCTGATGTCACACGCTTGCGGTCATCCGGCGTCGGTCTCCTCAGTTGGCCATTGCAGCAGGTACTGAACCCGCTCGCGCGCTTCCTCCCTGACGGGGTCGGGCATGTCCGGGGTGGACAGCCGCGTCAGATGGGGCATCGTTTTATCCTGGCCTACCAGCGCCATCTCCGACACCAGCCGCATCATCCAACGCGGCTCCACCCAAGGCGCGGGGGAGCCGTCCAGGACCACCGCAGCCCGACCATCCCCCGCCAGAGAAGGAAAGCATCCCGGGACCCGCACGTCGAGAGCCCCTCAGGGCAGCCGCGACGGCCGGGCCGGACCCGCACGGTCAGGACGGGCCCAGCCCGGCGGCGCGTTCAGGAGAGGAACGGGCCAGGCGCCCGGCCGCGGCGAACAGCACGAGACCGACCGACATCGCCGACGCCGCGGCGGCAGGCAGCGCGACGGGACCGTGCAAGGACAGCAGCGCCCCGCCCAGACCGCCGCCACCGGCCACACCCAGGTAGACCGCACTGCTGTTGAGCGCCAACGCCTGGGGACCCGCGGGACCGGCCAGCGCCAGCAGGCGGGCCGAGGTCGGGGGAGGCACCGACCAGGCGGCCATGGACCAGCCCAGCAGGAACGGCAGAACGGCCGCCAAGGGAACAGGACGCAGCGCCCAGGACACCAGCAGCGCGAGCATGGCCGCGATGAACAGGACCCCGCCGCCGAGCATGGCCCGGCCCGGCCCCCAGCGGTCGGTGAGACGGCCGCCGAGCTGGCCGCCGGCGATGCCGGCCAGACCCGACAGCACGAAGACCAGCCCAAGACCGCCGCCACCGGTGCCCGACAACCCGCCCAGCACCGGCGCCAGATAGGTCAGGACCACCATGTTGCCCAGCACTCCTGTCCCGGCGGCGACCAGCCCCACCAGCACGGCGGGCGACCCCAGCGGCGCCAGTCGCTCCCGAAGGGTGCTGGCGGCGACCGGCGGCGGCTCGGGCAGCGTGCGCCACAGAGCGGTCACAGCGCACGCGCCCAGCACCCCGCACAGCACGAACGCGTGACGCCAGCCCGCGGCCGCCGCGATCCAGGTACCCAGCGGCACACCGACCACGAACGAACCGGTCAGCCCTGTCATCACCAGCGCCAGGAAACGGCCCTGCCGCTCCGGTGGGGCCAGCGCGGCGGCGGTGGCCAGCGCGGCGGGCACCACCACGGCCGCCGCCAGCGCGGCCACCACCCGCAACGCCATCAACGCGGCGTATCCCGAGACCGCCGCGACGGCCAGGTTGGCGACCGTGAAGGCCAGCAGCGCCCAGGTGAACAGGCGACGGCGCGGCCAGGTGGCCGTCACCACCGCCGCCACCGGCGAGGCGACGGCGAAGGTGACCGAGAAGACGGTGACCAGCTGCCCGGCGGCCGCCTGCGTGACGCCCAGATCGGCGGCCAGGCCGGGCAGGATCCCGGCGACGATGTAGTCGTCGGTGGAGAAGGCGAAGGTCGCCAGGGCCAGCGCGAGCAGCCAGGCGGGAGGGAGGCGGCGGCGCGGCGTGGGCGCGGCGCGCAGGCGGTTGCCGGGGGAGGGGGACATCGGGTCCTTCCGGGAGAGCACAGTTTAGGAAACGGTCGTCACCCTAACTGTGGGTGCCACATTAGGCAACAAGTGTTTCCCTAGCGCTAGACTGCCCGCGTCCCCACCCCGAGGAGAGGCCATGGCCAGGCCCCGCGACCCCCACCGCCGCGACGAACTGCTCGACGCCACCGTCGACTACCTCGCCACCAACGGCCTGTCCACCCTCTCCATGCGCCCCCTCGCCGAACACCTCGGACACAGCACGCGCGTCCTGACCCACCACTTCGCCGACAAAAGCGAACTCCTGACAGCCGTTCTCACCCGCCTGGACGAACAACAGCGACAACGACTCCGCGCCCTCCCCGGCTGGGACGGCGAACGCGGCATGGGCGACATCATCCGCGCCACATGGCGATGGCAGCTGGCCGAGGAGAACCTGCCCTTCACCCGACTCGTCCACGAGATCGAAGGACTCGCCGCCGGAGGCAGGCTCCACGGCCAGGTCACCCGCCTGCTCGCCGACCGGATCGCATTTGTGGCCGCCGCCTTCCGAGCCCGCGGCGTCCCCGAGAACGCGGCCCTGCGCTACGCCACCCTCCAGAACGCGACCTTCGCCGGACTCCAGCTCGACTACCTCAACACCGGCGACCGCGAACGCGCCGAAGCTGGCATCGAATGGCTGGCCGACCAGGCCGACCGCTGGATCGCCGAATCGACCTGAACGTCCCGGCGCCCACCCCGGCGGCCCGGACCGCGCCGGGACGCAGGAGCCGCACAAGCCGGCCCACCTGCATCCATGCACCCACCAGACAGAAACTGAATTCTGCCCCCTCGCCGGTGATCCCGCGAATGCCGGTTACGACACGAAGAGTGCAAGGAACCACAACGTCAAGCTCGCAAAGTCACACGCAGTCCGCGACGACGCTCGAGCACGCTCGTCGATGCATGGTCACAAACGAATCTGCTTCCAGGCCAGACCGTTCCTCCATTCATCAAGCTCCAAAGCCCAGCCTGTCACTACCCGGTGAGCACACTGCAGGTCATCACACTCGGTGCCGAAGTGGCGGTCCGGCCCGCCGTCGCGATACTCCAGCACGAACCCGCGACCGCCCCCAGCAACCTGAAAGTAGGTCTGACCACCACCCTCGGTTCGTTCGACAATGAAGAAGTCCTCATCGCCGTTGGCGATGTCCTCAAAGAGCATGAACAGCAGGTCCTCAGACGGATCGTCGTAGATCTCGCCCGTCTCCGTCGTCGCACGCAAGGAAGCAATGGCCACTCGTCCAGCTTGCCGCGATCTACCGACTTGGATCGCAGCGACTGCGCGCATGCTGGGCCTCTCAGTGACTAGATTCGTCCACGTCCTTCACCTGCTGCCTGACACCTGCAAGGTCCACCTAAGAGAAGGTGACGCACATGGGCAAACCTCCGCCGCCGCCCGGTGCTGCGCTGGTGGCTGCCCTGCCGGAGGTGGAGCAGTTGCTCGACCGGCTGGCGACGGCGCTGGGTCCGGCGCTGGGCGACAGTCACCAGGCATGGGAGCGGCACGGCAGCGGCGACGGCTACACCGAGGCGATGGCGGAGCTGCTCAAGAGTCTGCGCCTGGCAGCGGAGGCGGTGCAGGCCGCGCACGCCGGCGACCACGCCGCGGCACACCACAGCCTGCGCGACCTTCAAGACGCTACGGCGGCTGCGGTCGGACACGTCCGTGATGTCCGCGCGGCCGCCACCGACCGGACGCAGCTGGTTGCCCTGGACACCGGCGAGGCCTTGGACCGCCGGGCGGCGGGCAAGGTCTATGTCACCGCGATGACGGTTCACCTCGCCGCCGAACTGGACACCGGCGATGATGATGACGATGGCGGTGACGAGGACGGAGACGTTCGGCCGAGCGCACGCATCACCAACCGGTTGGACATCACGCTGGTCGACGCCGCCGCAAACCCCGTGGTGGCCTGGGCCGGTCACCACCAGCCGTTGGCCCTGGACGGCCGCACCCATCAGGACCTGGCAGCGGCCGCCCGCCTCATCGCCGAGGCCTACGACCGCTACCTGCACCGCACCTTGCCACAAGCCTCCCTGCGCATCACCCCCGGCCCCGAGCAGACCAGCGAGGACCCGTGAGTCCCCCCGTCTCCAACAGCGAGTCCCCGACCCCGGCCAGCAGCGGGTGCGGGTGATGGTGCCCGACTTGGTCGAGGACAGTCTGCCCGACTGGTCCCCGCTGGAGGAGGTGCCGGAGGACTGGGAACTGCAGTCGGTGCCTGCGGGCATGGAGCCGATGCGGCTGCGTCCGCCGATCACCGGCGGCATCGCCCACCAGGCGCTGGGCCGGTGTCGGCGAGGGGTTGACGGCTCTATGGAGTTGGTCAAGCAGAGGCCAGGCTGGCAGATCCACCTTCAGGTGCTTATGATGTCCGCGATGAAGAACAACTCCTCATACGGATTGGGGGAATCGTTCGCGCAAGGTGAGTGCTGATGGCACCCCACTTCGCGAACATTCCGGCCCATCTGCTGATGTGGCAGCGTGTGCGTGAGTACGCCGTACCACTGTCCATGATCGAGACTGCGACCGCACGGCGTGCGGTCGGTGACTGGGCCGGGGCCTGCGCCTCCGCTCGGATCAACATCGATTTCGATCTACGCGCCGTGCGCAACCGCTACGGCACCGAGTTCGTCACCCGCCTGAGAGCGGATCTGCGCCGGCTGGCACCGGATCTGCTTCGCTGGCACATGCCCCGCATCGCTCCCCACGGGCGGCTCCGGCCCGGCCTGACCATCTCCCTCACCCGTTATGGCAGGCCCGGCACCACGCCGTTGCAGTTGGTGGTGCGAACACCGCCGGCTTGGGCGGATGCTGGCCAACGGATGTCGCTGGCCCTCTGGGACGAGCACGGTGACAACGCACCGAGGCACCATCCGCACCCACATCCCGACCGGCGTTTCCGGCTCGACCTGCACCGGCATCTGTGGGACTCCAGTCGGTGCGGCGAACTGGCGGCTCGCTGCGGTGCGGACGCCGCGCCGCCCCCGGCGCCTCCCGACCGGCCCCATCCGCTCGCCTGGCTCGAAGAGCCGGTCCACCCCGATCCCTCCGACATCAACGATCACTCGTGGGCGTCGGCGCGGTGGGCCGCCGAGGCCGAGCTGTTGCTGAGGGCGGAGGGCGACTCCGGCGGGGTTTTCACCGTGCGGCTCGGCGCACGTGACCGCAGGGCGTTCGCACTCGTTGCCCCCGATGACCACCATGTCCCGACGTTCCGGCCACTTCGAGAGCCGCTGCCGCCCCAGGTGGTCGCGGCGCTGCCGGTGCTACCGGAGGCGGCGGCCCGGACCCTTCCGGATCTGGCATTGCTGCGGGCCGGGCTGGTCGCCGCCGATGGACTGCATCCGCTCGTGGCCAAGGCGTTGTCGGCGCCGGGAGCAGAACCCGCGCCCGGCCCTGAACCTCAGCCCGGCGACCCCCACCGAGTGGTGTGCCGGGGAGAGGTCCACCGGATCGCGCTGCGAGACGGGGTACTGACGGCGGTCGACCATGACCCGGCACAACTGCGCCGGGAAGAGCTGCTGGTGGCACTGGGCGGCCCCGCGCTGCCGTGCCTTCGCGCGATCGACGCGGTGCACCGTGATCCGCAGGCGCTGCCCGCCGTTCGGGAGCGGCTGGGCCACGGCGATGTCTCCGGGGCGCTGGCCGTGGTCGAGGGCCTGCTCGGTCCTGCTGCGGTCCTGCGCGACGGGCCGCTGCGCCAGGCGTTGGAGTCGTCGGCGGCCCGCCAGCTCGACCACGGACTCTTCCGCTCTGGGCTGCGGCCCGTACCCCCTCCCGTAACGCGCAGTCGGACGCGGCTGCGTACCAGCCCAGCACGGGCACGCTGACCGTCCCGCGCTCGACCGCGAATTCCGCACGGCGTGGCCCCACCGGCCATGGCGTCCATTTCGACTACCCCCAGGTGATGCCCATGACCTCCAATGCCCTTCCGTCCACCTCAGTCCTGACGACCGGGATGTCCGCCGACGCATCCGGAACCGACCCGCAACTTGTTCTCGCTGACGACCTGCTGGCCCTGCTGCGAACCACCACGACCGAGACGCGCCCCGACGAGCAGCTCGAAGCGCTCACCATGGCCGTGGCAGCCGACCTGCCCGTGCTGCTGTGGGGCGAACCGGGCATCGGCAAGACCGCAGCCCTGACGCAGCTCGCCGCCTCGCTCGACCTGCCGCTGACAACGGTGATCGCCAGCGTCCATGAGCCGACGGACTTCTCCGGACTGCCCATCGTCGGCGACGACCCGGCGACGCACGGAGTGCCCATGGCGCCGCCGCAGTGGGCAGTGGACCTCGTACGCGCCGGACGGGGACTGCTGTTCCTGGACGAACTCTCCACCGCCACCCCGGCCGTCCAGGCCGCGCTGCTCAGGGTCGTGCTGGAGCGCAGGGTCGGCGCGTTGCAACTGCCGCCGGCGGTACGGATCGTGGCCGCCGCCAATCCGCGCGCATCGGCAGCGGACGGATGGGAACTGAGCCCGCCGCTGGCCAACCGATTCGTGCACCTGTACTGGGTCCACGACCGCGACACCGTGGTGCGCGGGCTGGGCGGGGTCTGGCCCCGGGCGCAGCTGCCCCGGCTGGTGCCGGAGAAGCTACCGGAGGCGGTGGCGTACGCCCGGCGGGCGGTCTGCGGATTCCTGCAGGCACGGCCGACACTGATCCACCGGCTGCCGAGCACCGAGACACGGCGCGGCGGGGCCTGGCCCTCACCCCGGAGTTGGGAAGCCGCGCTGACTCTGCTGGCCTTCGGCACGGCGGCGTCCGTCTCCCGGGAGGTGCTGGCGCTGCTGATACGGGGCGCGGTGGGGGACGGGCCAGGACTCGAACTTCTCGCCCATCTGGACCGGATGGACCTGCCAGACCCCGAGACACTGCTGGCCGATCCCGCATCGGCCGAGCTGCCGACGAGGGGAGATCTCCGTCAGGCGACCCTGGAGGCGGTCGTGGCCGCGGTGGGCGCACGGCCACAGCGGGAGCGCTGGGAGGCGGGCTGGAGGGTACTGGTCCGAGCGCTGGAGACCGGTGCCGCAGACCTGCTGGTCGCCCCGGCGATGGTCCTGGCCTCGCTGCGGCGTGACGACTGGGAGGTGCCGGAGTCGGTGGAACGGCTGGCTGGAGTGATCGGCCTGGCCCAGCGGGCGGATCAGTCGGTACGGCGCGCCACGGGGCCGGCCGACGCCGTGCGCACGGCGGGGGCGGGCCGATGACAAGGACCTCAAAGTCTCCGACGGTCCGACCCGCACCGCCGCACCGAGCGCGGACCGCCGTCCCGGCACGCCCGACCGGCCCCGACGAGCCGCACCGACCGCCCGGCCTTCCGCTGGAGCTGGACAAGCTGCTGGCCGCTCGACTGCACGCGGTCAAGGTCCGTCCCTATCTGGCGAGCGCGCTCTTCGCGCTGCATGTTGTGGAGGACCCGTCAGTACCGACGATGGCGGTGGACGCACACTGGCGCTGCTATGTCTCTCCCGCCTTCGTCGCGCGCACCCCGGTGGAGGAACTGGCAGGCGTCTGGGTGCACGAGGTCTCCCATCTGCTGCGAGACCATCACCGACGGGCAGAGCGGTACGCGAAAGAACAGGGGAAGGACGGACCGGGTGAACGGCTGCGGCGCAACATCGCCGCCGACTTCGAGATCAACGACGACATCTACGGCGACGGCCTTCCCCAGCCCGCCGGGGCGGCCCTGCCCTCGATGCTGAGGCTGCCCGACGGGATGCTCATGGAGGAGTACCTGCGGACAACGTCGCTGTCCGCGCTCACACCGGACCTGGCCTGGCTGGACTGCGGCAGCGGGGCCGACGGACAGGGCCGTCCGTGGGAGTTGGGACCCAACGGGGCACACGGCCTGAGCAGACAACAGCGGGACGCGGTGCGCTTCCGGGTCGCCGAGGCCATCAAGGGCCGGCCGGGCACCGCGCCGAAGGGCTGGCGCCGCTGGGCCGACGAGGCGTTCCATCCGCCCCAGCCGTGGCGGCAGTTGCTGGGGGCAGCGGTCCGCTCGGCCGCGGGAGCCTGTGGGGCAGGGGAAGACCACAGCTATCGGCGTCCGTCCCGGCGCTCAGTCGCCGTCCCCGGCGTGCTCCTGCCGAGCCTGCGCCGTACGCCGCCCCGAGTCTGCGTGGTGATCGACACATCCGGATCGGTCAGCGATGCCGAACTGGGGAGCGCACTGCTGGAGGTGGCGGCGATCTCGCGGGCGGTGAGCGGACGGCGCGACCTGGTATCGGTGATCTCCTGCGACGCGGCGGCCAGGATCGCCGTCCCCCTCTGCCAAGCCGAGAACCTCGAACTGATCGGTGGCGGAGGAACGGATCTGCGCTCGGGTTTCACCCGGGCGCTCCGCTCCCGGCCCCGCCCGGACGTGATCGTCGCCCTGACGGACGGCCAGACGCCCTGGCCCGCCGAGCAGCCCCCTTGCCGCACCGTAGTGGGACTCTTTCCTCGTCCAGTGGGCACAGTGAACGAGAACAACCCCGACTATGTCCCGGACGGCCCACCGTATTGGGCCCGCGTTGTCACGATCGGCTGAGAAGCACGAGGGATACGGCTCGTCCCAAGGGTTGGGTCCGGCCAGTTCAGCGAGATGTCGGGTTGCGGTGGCACGGCAACGTGCCGCCGCAACCCGACACTGACGCAGTTGAGGGTGTAGGCCGAGAATGTAGAGCTGTTGGACGGTTGGATGTGAGTCGTCAGGGGGCGCGAACGTCGTGCTTCTCGCGGTTTGCGAGGACCTCGGCCATGTGTGCCTGCGCCCAGTTTCTGAGCCCGCGGGTCATGTGGTGGAGCGAGAGGCCGAGA
>NZ_BCQR01000070.1 GCF_001552175.1 Actinomadura kijaniata NBRC 14229 | reverse complement strand
ACCGCGCCAACGCCGCGGCGGCCCGCGACACCACCCGTTGAGAGCGAGGGCTGACATACCCGTTCAGCGCCCGAGGGCGCCACCTTCATGGCGGTCATCTCCACGGCCACCGGCGGCGTCGCCCCGCACGAGCAGAGGGCGGCCTCGGCGGCCCTCAACACCATGCAGCAGGTGGGCGGGTCGGTCGGCACCGCGCTGCTCAACACGATCGCGGCCGGCGCGACCACGGACTGGCTGACGGACCACCGGATCGACCCCGCCCGGCGGACACCGCGGACGGTGGCGGCACTGGCGGAGGCGACGGTGCACGGCTTCTCCGCGGCGACCTGGACCTCCGCGGGCATCATGCTCCTGGCCGCGGCGGCCGAGGACCGGGAGGCCGTCGGGATACCGGTCCACGCCGGTTAGCCCACCGGCGGGCCGGCCTCACCCGCGCGGGAACGGGCTGGCGGGGGTCCCGCCGCCCGTTCCCGCGCGGTCAGGAGGTCAGGTTCTCCCGCCAGCCCGGGTCGGCGGTCAGGACCGTGAGGTACTGGGTCGCCCGGGACACCGCCACGTACAGCACCCGCAGGCCGCGGGGGGACTGGGTGGCGATGGTCTCCGGGGCGACGATCACCGCCGCGTCGAACTCCAGGCCCTTCGCCTCCAGGACGTCCAGGGCCTGGACGCGTTCGGGGAGCCCGGCGGCCAGGCGTTCCCGGTCGGCGGGGGTCCACCGGTCGCCGCCGAGGGGGAGCGGCACGATCAGCCCGATCGTGCCCTCCACCCGCGTCAGCAGCTCCTCCACGGCGGCGCGGGCGGCGGCCTCCAGCTCGGCGGACGGGACCACGTCCACGACCGGCATGATCCCGGAGGACCGGACGGCCCGGGCCGGGCGGGCCTCCGGCAGGGCCATCGCCAGGACGCGGGTCGCGACCGCCGCGATCTCGGTCGAGTTGCGGTAGTTGGTCGTCAGCTCGTACTCGTGGCGGACGCTGCGGGCGGGCCGACGCCGGCCGCGGGACTTGCGCTCCCGCTGCTCGCCGCCCAGGGCGGCGTCCATCGCCCGGCGGGCCTCGTCCAGGTCCTCCCACGCGCTCTGCGCCGGGTCCTCCACGATCGTCCAGGACGCCTGGCGGCCCCGGCGGCCCAGCATCCGCCACTGCATCGGCGACAGGTCCTGGGCCTCGTCCACGACGATGTGCGCGTACTCGGGGCGCTCCTCGGCCACGCCGTCGTCGACGCGGCGGGACCGCTCGATGCGCTCGATGGAGGTGGTGAGCTCCTGCATCTCCGGCTCCCAGTCGTCGCCCGCGACCTCCTGGCCGGTGAGGATGTTGATCCCGTCCACCACGTACGGGTCGTCCTCGCGGACCCGGCGGCGCGACGGACGCGGCGGCGGGCCCAGCAGCGCGTCGAGCTCGTCGAGCAGCGCGACGTCCTGGTAGGTGACGGTCTCCGGCAGCGCCGCCCAGGAGCGCGCCAGCGCGGTCACCGCGCCGCGGTCCAGCTCGCGGCCCGCGGCGCGGCGCAGCCGGTCGGCGTCGGCGAGGGAACCCAGCACCTCCAGCGGGCGGCGGATCGGCCACCACGCCACCAGGAAGTCGGTGAACGCGCGCTGCTCGCGGACCCGCTTGTCGAAGTCGCCGCGCCTGCCGGGGGCGTCGGCCGCCGACGTCCCCTGCCGGTCGATCTCGGCCAGGCCGTCGGCGGCGAGGATCTGGCTCCACAGCTCCAGGTTGGCGTCGGGGGACTGGGCGGCGGCGTCCGGTCCGCCGAGGTCGGTGAAGCGCCGCCACAGCGCGTCCAGCAGCGCCTCGGCCGCGCGGGCGCGGGCGGCGTTCACGCTGCCCCGGCTGCGGCGGTGCACGTCGCCGCGGATCCGGTCGAGGGCGGGACGGTCCAGCGCCACGACCACGCCCCGGTAGACGACGCGCAGCTCGTCCGGCGCGCCGGGGGCCTGGTCGGCCACCGCGCGGCGCAGCACCCGCGCCATGTCCGCCGCGCCCTTCAGGCGCGCCAGCTCCGGGGTGTCGTGGCCGGTCGCCCGCACCCCGTCCACCAGGTCGCCGAGCGAGCGCAGCGCCGCCGACCCCTCGCCGAGGGACGGCAGGACGCGCTCGATGTAGGCGGTGAAGCGACGGTTCGGGCCGACGACCAGCACGCCGCGCGACCCGAACCGGCGGCGGTGCCGGAACAGCAGGTACGCCACCCGGTGCAGCGCCACGGCGGTCTTGCCGGTGCCGGGGGCCCCGCGCACCAGCACGGTCCCGTCGGCGGGCGCGCGGATCACCTCGTCCTGCTCGCGCTGGATGGTGGCCACGATGTCGCGCATCGCGCCCTCGCGGGTGCGGGCCAGCGACGCCAGGAACGCCCCGTCGCCGACCACGGTCAGCCCGTCGGCGGCGTCGGGGTCGAGCAGGTCGTCCTCCAGGTCCACGACGGTGTGGCCGCGCGAGTGCAGCACCCGGCGGCGGATCACCCCGCGCGGGACCTCGGGCGTGGCCTGGTAGAAGTCCTCGGCGGCCGGGGCCCGCCAGTCGATCACCAGGGAGTCGTGGTCGCGGGTCCGCACGCCGATCCGGCCGATGTAGCGCACCTCGCGCCCGTCGACGATCCGCCCCGGGGCCTGGGCGCCGTCACCGTCGCCGCCGGACGGGGCGCCGGGCAGCGGGCGCGGCGTCAGGTCCAGGCGGCCGAACACCAGGCCGTCGTCGGCGATGTCCAGCGCCTGCGCGCGCAGCGCCGCCTGGTGGACCATCGCGTCCCGGTCCACCAGCGAGCCCTTGGTCCCGGCCTGCGCCTGCCGGTACCCCTCCTTGATCATCTCCTGGGCGGCGGCGCGCATCTCCTCCAGTCGCCGGTACGCCACGTCGACGTACTCCTGTTCGGCGGCGATCTCCTGGTCCTTGACCGTGCCGCTGCGGCCGGTGGCCGGGGACGACATGCAGGCTGCTCCTCGCGACGGTGCGCCCGGGGACGGTCCCCCGGGGGAAGGAGACAGCTTATGCGGTACCGCCGACACGGGAGGCGACGCGGCGCTCAGGACCGGTGCGGGTCGGTGCGCGCGGCGATGACGTGCCGGGTGGCGCGGGGCAGGAGGCGCTTGGCGGTGACCGTCGCGCGGGTCAGCGCGTCGGGGAACACGTACAGGTCGTCCTCGGGCCGGGCCAGCGAACGCTCGACCGCGTCCAGCACCCGTCCGGGCGGCATCCCCTTCGCGCCGCCGGTCGCGGCGGGGTGCCGGGCGGCGATGGCGCGGTACATGGGCGTGTCCACCTGCCGGGGGCACACGCAGCGGAACGTCACGCCGCTTCCCCGGTGCTCGACCGCCAGCGCCTCCACGAACGCGTTCACCGCGGCCTTCGCCGACGCGTAGGCGCTGGTCAGGTGACCCGGCAGCCAGGCGCCCAGCGACGAGAACACGACCAGTTCGCCGCGGCCCCGTGCCAGCATCCCCGGCAGCGTCGCGCGCGCCACGACGACGGTGCCGAGGAAGTCGACGCGCAGGACGCGTTCGACCTCGGCCAGCGGCTGCTCCAGCGCCGCGCCGAGCGGGCTGATCGCGGCGGCGTGGACGACGCGGTGGACCGCGCCGCTCTCGGCGACGACGCGCGCGACGGCGTCCGGGTCGGTGACGTCGCAGACGCGGGTGTGCAGGTTGGGGGAGCGGCGGGCGGTGGCGGCGAGGCCGTCGGCGTCGACGTCCACGGCCACCACGTCCCAGGCCGCCGCCGCGAGCCGCCGCGCGGCCAGCGCCCCCAGGCCGCTTCCCGCCCCGGTGACCAGCGCCGTCCGCGTCATGACCGCACCTCCGTGGCCGCGTCGAAGACCATCTCCAGGTGCTCCACGCACGTGCCGCTCAGCGCCCGGGCGCGGTCGAGCCCCAGACCGCGCAGCTCCGCCGCGACCGGGTGGTCGCCGAGCCGCAGGGACACCCCGCCGGGACGGGCGCGCACGCCGTGCGGGGCCATCGTCCACGGCACCCGCCGGGTGACGCCGTCCAGGCAGGAGAAGGCGTCGAACGTGGACGCGGCGGCCCGGCCGGGCATCCGCACGCCCGGCCGGATCGCCACCTCCAGGGCGGTCCGGCCGCCGACGCGGACCGCGCACCGCCTGATCCGGCCCGACAGGTCCATCGGGATGTCGGCCATCTCCTTGGGGAAGCCCCAGATCGAGCGGCCCGCCTCCAGCGTGAACGCCTGGTTCACCGGCAGCCAGTGGATGAACGCGCCGAAGCCGCGGGCCCGGCCGGGCGGGCGGACCAGGAACGCGACCGCGAACTCGTGGTAGGGCCCGAGGTCCCCGTCGGCGTAGCGGACGAACGCCAGCGAGCAGATCGCCCGTCCCGGCAGCGGCCGGGCGACCTCCAGCCCGGAGTAGCCGATCACGGCCTGGGCGGGGCCGGCGGGCACGGCGAACATCGCCGACGCCACGGACGCGTCCCGGACGCGCACCGGGAGGGCGACGGTCTCGCCCTGGATGACATGGGTGGTGGCAGTGGTCGTCACGCCATAAGTAGAACAGGTTCTCGTTTTGATGTCACGGGGTGTCCCGCCGCCGGTTCCCGCCTTCCACGGCGATGCGAATGCGTTCCAGCGTCGCGCGCATCCCCCGGCGGTTCAGCGCGGCACGGCGGTCGGCGGGGACGCCGGTGAAGACCCGGCCCATCAGCGACACCGGCCGCGCGCTCCGCGAGTCGCGCCGCAGGTCCTCCCAGTACTCGGTCAGCCGGGTCCGGCCGCCGCCGATGCCCTCGATCCGGTAGCCCCACAGCGCCACCGGCATCCCGAAGCTCGCCACCCGGAACGCGAACACCTCGCCCGGCACCACCGCCGACACCCGGCAGGTGGTGAACCAGACCCGCCAGCCCAGCCGGTTGAACCCGACGAACCGGGTGCCCTCCGCCACCTCGCCGCGCACCCACACCGCGAACAGCTCGGGGCTCCACTCCGGCATCCGCCGCAGGTCCGACACCGCCGCGTAGACCTCCGCCGGTCCGGCGCCGACGGCCACGCTCTCCTCGACGACCCACTCACGCTCCATGCCGACGATCATCTCGCGGCGCCGTGGGGTGGCGGGCGCGGGGCGGTCAGCGGAGCGCGGCGAAGCGGTCCCGCCAGGCGGCGTACCAGCCCGCGAACCACGGGTGCGGCTCGGCCAGCGGCAGGATGTAGGTGATGGTCTCGGCGTAGTAGCGGCGCTGGAAGTCCGGCGCCATCCGGTCGAGGGTCTGCACGTTGCTGACCCGGTCGGCCAGCTTCACCAGCACGGCCCGCTCCGGGGCGTCGCCGAGCCGCCGCAGGTAGGCGGCCTTGGCGGCGCGCTTGGCCTGCCGGTCCGGCCCGGCCGCCGGCGGCTTGGTGAGCCAGTCGACCAGCTCGGCGACACCCTCCCCGAATTCGGCCTCGACGTCGGCGACGGTCGCGTCGGTGTCCTCGACGACGTCGTGCAGCAGCGCGGCGGCCAGCATGTCGGGATCGGTGACCCCGGCCCCGCGCACCAGCACCTCCAGCGCCTCCAGCAAGTGTTCCAGGTAGGGCGCGCCGGTCGGGCGCCGCTGGTCGCCGTGCCAGCGCGTCGCCGCCTCCGCGGCGCGTTCCAGCGTCGCGACGACCCGCTCGTCCAGCCCGGCGGCCGCCAGTCCCGCGCGGGCCTCGTCCCAGGTCCGCCAGCTCGTGAACATCTCCATGCGCATCCCCGTCCCGCTCGTCTCCTGCCCGCATTCTGCCTGGTGGACCCGGCATACCGGGCGAACGCCGGGAAGGGCCACCGCGGGCGGGTCATCCGTTTCCCGTCGAATGTCCCAGTGATGATCAAGAATGGCGCCATGGGATGGATCGGGATCGCGACGGGTCACGAGCTCACCGTCGAGGGGACGCGGCGGCCGGTGCTCGCCTGCCGGACGGCCGCGGGCCACGCGCCGGCCAAGATGCCCGCCAACGTCAGGAAGGATCCGGTCGCGGTACGCCTCGCCGCCCTCTGCGACCGGCTCGGCGAGCACGCGCGGGCGGTGCACGACCAGGTCGAGTCCTGGATGGTGCGGTCGCTGCCCGTCCCCGCCGCGGTGTTCGCGGCCGTGTGGGACGACCCGGTGTGGCGCGAGACGCTCACCGACCTGGTCATCGCCCCGATCGTCGACGGCGCGCCCGACCTCGACCGCTGCGCGCCCCTGCGCGAGGGCGCGTGGACGGGCGCGGACGCCTTCGCGATCCCGCACCCGCTGCTGCTCGGCGACGAGCTGCCCCTCTGGCGGGGACGGAACCTCACGCAGGTCGTCGAGCAGGTACGCCGCGAGGTGTGGACGCGTCCCGCGAGCATGGACCGCACGTTCGGCGTGGTCGACACCCTCGGGTACATGGACGCCCGCTACGAGAGCGGCGCCGCGTTCGAGCGCCGCGTGCACGGGCTGGGCGGGCGGATCAAGGGGGACAGGGCGCGGTTCACCGTGCACGCGCCCGAGCCGCTCGGCATCGAGATCGACCTGGACTGGAGCGGGCCGATGAGCCCGGCCTACATGGCGTCGCTGAGCTTCACCGCGGGCGGCCGGGAGATCGGCGACATCGCCTGGTCCGAGGGCGTCCGCCTCCTCATGGCCCTGTACGCGGACCGCACCGTGGACGAGACGGAGCCGGTGGTGGAGGCGGCCGAGGCGTACTCCCGCTACTGCGACGCCCACCAGGGCGAGCCCGGCACCGTGGCGCCCTCCGGCACCACCGCTCCGACACGGGACGTGCTGCTGCGTGCCGGGGCGGTGCTGCCGGGCACGCCCGCCGGCTCCGGCGAGGACACGTCCGTCGCCGTCCGCTACGAGCATCCCGTCCTGGACGAGCCGGTCGTCACACTCGTCCGGCGCGCGGCCGTCGACGGGGACAAGGCCGAGAAGTCGCTGTACGGCCTGGCCCCGGTGGCGGAGACCGGCGTCGGCGCCGTGCACGCGGGTCCGCTCGGCTTCCTGGCGTCCGCCCTGCGCCGGTACCCGGCGCACCGCGCCCGCATCCTGGCCGCGCACACCGAGCTGCGGGCCGCCCGCGGCCTGGCCGCCCGCAAGCCCGGCCTCGCGCGCACCGCGCTCACCCGTACCGGCGACGACCTGGAGACGCACGCCCCCGAGCTGCTGCCGTCGTTCCACGAGGAGTGCGCGCGGATCCTGGCCGCCGCGGGCAGCGCCCGCTTCGCCGCCGCGTTCTTCGAGAAGGCCCGGGCCGCCGAGGACGCGCACGCGCTGCCGGTCGACGAGGCCGCGCTCGTCGCGGCGCACCTCGCCGCGGGACCGGACGCCGTCGGGACGGCCACGCTCAAGAAGCACGGCAAGCGGCTCGCCGCCCGCCATCCCGCCCCCGGCGCGTACCGCTGGCACCGCGGCCTGCTCACCGGCTGGTGCGAGGAGGTCCCGGGCGGCGCGGACGGCGCGCTGGCCCTGGCCGACGGCTGGGCGGCGCTGGCGAAGGCCGCCGGGCACGCGCTCGGCGGGCCCGAGGACGAACGCGCCGTACGGGCCCTGCTGGAGAGCGGCTGCATGGAGTCGGCACCGCGGGCCCTCTGGAAGTTCGTCCTTCCGCTGCTCGGCCCGATGGCGCGGGCGGACGCGGGCGTCGGCCGCGCGCTCCTCGGCGTCCTGCCGCTGCCCGCCAAGGACACCCCCCGGGCGAGGAGCGCGGCGGTGGCGCTCCTGCTCGGCAACCTCGCGGGCGCGGGCCTGACCGCCCCGTTCACCACGTCCCCCGGGCTGGCGGGGGCGGCGGCGAAGGACTGGCTCGGCCGCTTCCTGAAGCTGTACGCGGGGCTGGCACTCCCCGTCGCCGGTCTCGGCGACCTCCTGCACGATGCCGGTGCGCGGCTGCGCGCGGAGGGTCTCACCTGCGACGACCACGAGGCGGTACTGGGAACGGACGAGGACGAGGTCAATTACTGGGAGGACACCGCCGCCGACCTCCCGCTCCTCGACCTCCTCCTGGACCGCGGCGTCCCGCTCGCGCGGCCCCGGCTGCTGCACACGTTCAAGCTGTACGACCGGCTCGCCTCCGGAGCGGGCACCGACCTGGCCGCCGTCGCCGCCGACCCGGACTGGGCCCCGCTGCTGCGCGACGCGATCGTGGGCAACGTGACCAACCAGCTCAACGTCACCGAGCCCGCCGTCCCGAAGCAGACCGCCCCCGAGACCGTCCGGGCCCTGACCGCCACACCGGGAACGGCGCGGATCGTCGCCGCCATCCTGGCCGAGCACGCCGAGCGGGTCCCCCGCCAGGGGCTTCCGGACGCGCACGCCGCCCTGTGCGACGCCGGGCGGTTCACCATCGCCGGAGTCCCCGGCCCTCTCCTGGACAGCGTGCGGACGATCGCGACCGGGACCGACCCGGCCCGCGCCCTCGCCCTCACCCTGAGCGGCGGCGTCCTCGACGAACTGGAACTGCCCGCCTTCGTCCCCGGTCACGTCGACACCTTCGTCGACTACCTGGAGGAGAGCGGCGCCGACCTGCTCCTGATCCAGTCCGGCCGGCTCTGGGAGCACCAGTTCCGCGCCTCCGTCGTCACACCGGAGGGAGTCGGCCCGTCCCATGGCTTCGGCACGTACGAGTCCGTCTCCAGCCGGTCCCACGAACGGACCGAGGCGCGCGACCTCTACGACCGCTGCCTGATCGCCGTGAACGGCCGGGTCACCGTACTGGACCACGGCGGCCCGCACTGCCCGCACGGCGGCGCGCACCCCGCCGCCCGCCGCGTCGCACCGGCCGACGGCGAGCGGGTCGTCTTCCCCGGCGGCGCCGAGGCCACCGTGTGGCGCGGCCAGGGGCGGATCATCGAGCTGCGGGACCCGGCCGGGCGGACCATCGGCCGCTACGTCCGCGGCTGGGGCCGGGTGCCCGAGCACGACGGCGCCGCGAACATCGGCACGGTCGAGCACCACCGCTACGCGTCCGGGACCCGCCTGGTCGCGCCTCCCGGCTGGTGGTCGGCGATGCGGCCGCGCGACCCCGAGGGGTCCAGGGCGCTGCGCGCCGTTGACGAGAGGAAGGCGCAGGACCTGATCGACGTCGTGGACGCCGCGCTCGCCGCCGACCTCATGCGGGCGCTGGACCCCGAGAGCGAGTACTCGAAGCAGGACGCCGTCCGCGACGAGCTGGCGGGACGGCTCCGCCCGCTCCTGCCGGAGATCACCGACGAGTCGCTCCGGAAGGGCGTCACGTTCCTGGTGTGGACGGCCGTCGAATGCCGCGAGCGCGCGTTCGCCCTGCTGGAACGCCTGGCACTGACCCCGCCGCCCCACCTGCGCCCGGCTCCCGCCTCCGCGGCGCCCGCCGTCCGGTCCGAGAAGGTCCCCGAGCCGGACGACCCGGGGCCCCAGTCCGCGTACGACAGGATCGTCCACTTCACCCGGACCGCCGTCGACGTGCCGTACGAGAAGGAGATCGCGACATTCCACGCCCCCGCCGTCAAGGGGGTCGAGAACACGCTGGGCCGCCTCGGCGCCGCCGTCCTGGAAGCCGCGTGGGACGACGGCGGCGGGCGCGCGCGGCTCCGGGAACTGGCCGCCGTCCCCGAACTCCTCCGTACCGACGGCACCTGGCACGTCGCCCGGCTGCGCCCGGAGTACGAACTCGGGCAGATCCGCTCGGGCTACGGCCCCATCGCGGCCGCCGCCGTCGCCGACTACGAGGAGGTGGGGCACGGGTACGCGGTCACGGCGCTCCTCTACACCCCGGATGGCCCCGATCCGCTCCTGTTCACCCGCAACCGCGTCGTCGAGCTGCGGACCTGCCGTGGCTGGGGCGACCCGGACCGGCTCCGGCGGGCGCTCGACCTGATCGCCGAGAACGGCCCGCCGCCCGTGGACCGGGAGGCGACCGTACGGGCGTTCGCCGAGGCCACCGGCCTGTCACCGGCCCAGTGCCTGATCCTGCTGTCCACCTCGGCCCGCACGCTCTCCTGGCCGGACGGCTGGGCGCGGGGTCGCGCCGCCGCCCTCCGCGAGGGCGACGCCGCCCGCGCCCGCGAACTCGACCTGACCCAGGCCGGGCTGCGCGCCGCCACGCTCTCCCTGGAGGCGCTCACCACCACCGACGAGGCCGTCGAGGTCGTCGAGCTGCTCATGCCCGACGACCCCGCCGACCTCTGGCGCACGGGCCCCGACCTGGACCGGGCGGTCGCGTACTGGACGGAACGCCACCCGAGGCTCACCCCGCTCACCACCGGGCAGTGGGTCACCCTCGCCTCCGGCGCCGAGGACGCCCTGGAAGCGCTGATCGCCCTGCTCGGCGAGCGTCCGTCCGTACCGCCGCCGGGTCACATCGCCCGCGCCGCGAGCCTCCTGGCCGACCGCCTGCCCAAGGACCACCCCGCCCGTACGACCGCCGCCGCCCGCCTGCGTGACCTGCACGAACACGTCACCGGCCCGGACGCGACCCTCCCCATCGCCACCGGGGTCACCTCGGTCGCCGCCCTGGAGCGAGCCGCCGGGGCGACCGCGGCCCACCTCCCGGAGGGCAGGCTCGCCATCAGCGAGGCCCTCACCCTGGAGCCTGCCGGGGACGGCTACCGCGTCCACCTCCGCCCGTCCCGCTGGTCCGACCTGGACGCGCTGGCCCCGGCCCTCCGCCGCGGCGGCGCCACCGATGCCGCCCTGGTCGTGGCGGACCTGCGCTTCCTCCGTTCGCCCGAGTCACGGGAGGTCGCGGCCCGGCTGGAGTGACGTTCCCGGAGGGGCCGCCTCGCAGGTCCTGCCGGGACACAGGGTCTACGCCCGCCTCGGCGAACACATCTCCGCCCAGGTCACCGCCGACGTACCCGCTGACCGGTCCCTCCGCCGCCGCCGAAATCCGGTCCGATCGTCCTCGAAGGACGGTTCGTCCGCGTGCTCTGGCCCGCTCGTGTCGCGCGGGAGGCACGGGACAGGGCATGGTGGAGTCCTTGCGGTACCGCTGGGAGAACAGGTCTGACGGAAAGGCCGGACGGGAGGCGCACGGTCGTGGTCGGGGGCCGGCAGCGGCTGGTGCTCGGGGTGGGCGCGGGGGCGGTGGCGGCGGTCGTGTGCGCCGTGCTGGTCTCGCGGCTGGTCGTCAGCGCCGAGTGGTGGCAGGTCCGGCACGCGGTGACCGACCGCCCCGTGGCGTGGATGGAGCGGATCGGCCCGCCGCCGGGCCCGCTGGCCGTGCGGTGGCAGCGGTCGGCGCGGGTGCACAGCGGGCCCGTCGCCGGGTACGACAGCGTCTCCTACGAGATCGTCCTCGGGCAGGTGGTGACCGCGACCGGGCGCGGGCTGGAGGTCCGCGACGCGCGGACCGGACGGGACCGGTGGAGCTACCGCCGGGTCGGCTGGACGCTGCTGGGCTGGGCCGCGACCCGCGGCCAGGTGGTCGGCTACTTCGAACGCGACGGGCGGCGCGGCGAGCACCAGATGGTCGGGTTCGACGCGCTGTCGGGCGGGATGCTGTGGCGGCGGACCGGCGACCGGCCCGCCGCGGTGGGACGCACGACGCTGCGCTGGCCCGGCGGGTCCGGCGTGGTGATCACGGCGGACGCGCGCCGCACCGCGGTGTTCGGCAGGTCGGCCGAGAGCGGGCTGCGGCTGTGGAAGCTGCGGCTCCAGCCCGGATGCCGCCTGTTCGAGGACGCCGCCCACCCCTCCGACGGCGTGGAGGAGCTGACGGCCGTGGCGCTGGACTGCGGGCGCCGCAGCCGACTGATGGCGCTCGAACCCGCCTCCGGCCGGGTGCGGTGGATCCGGGACCTCCGGTCGGACGTGGCCCCCGAGGTCACGGCGCTGGGCGAGGTCACGCTGGTCGCCGACGGCGCCGAGCTGCGCGCCTACGACCGGCACGGGACGCTGGTCGGGACCTGGGACGGCGACGTGTGCGGCGACGCGATGTGCCCGTCGGCGCTCACCGACAACGGGCGGCTGGTCGTGGTGCTGCGGACCGGCGAGCGCCCGGAGAGGGCGCGGATGGTGGTGGTGCGGATCGCCGACCGGCGGACCGAGTGGGACCGGGAGGTCCCGGGGTACACCGCCCTCGCGCACGCCGGGGACCGCGTGTACGCGCTGCGCCCGAGGCTGGCCGAGTGGCTGCTTCCGGCGGCGGTGGACCTGGTGGACCTGCGGGAGGGGCACGGCGGGCGGACGACGACCGTTCCGGTGCCGTTCACGCTGGACCCGGACCTGCGCGGGGTGCGGCCGTGGCTGTCGGCGGCGGGCGGCTACCTGTTCGCGGCGGTGCCCGAGGCCGCGCCCCGCCCGGAGGGCTCGGCGCGGCTGGTGTCGCTGAGCGGCGGCCCGGTCGGCCCCGGCCCCGACGAGCTGGCCGGGGTGCGCCCCCAGGAGTGGCCGGACGCCTGCGCGCTGCTGACCAAGGAGGACCTGTCGGCGGTGGGCCTGGCCGACCACGTGGCCCGCCCGGGCCGGACGAGGGTCGGCCCGGTGCCGCTCCCGCGCCCGGTGACCTGCACCTACGAGCCGAAGGAGAAGCGCGGCGCCGACCGCCGCCCGGCGCGCGTCAACGAGGGGCTCGGCCGCCGCTCCCTGACGGTGACGGTCCGCTGGACGGCCTCCTCCGGCCCGGCCGCCTCGGGCCTGCTCAACGCGTTGCAGGCGACCCAGGCCCAGGCCCGCCGCCGCTTCGACCTGGGCGGTGACGAGGCCTACGACATCGGCCCGACCTCGGGCACCGTCGCGCTGCGCGTAGGCCGCCGCATCGTGGTGGTGAGCGCCTCGCCCCCGGCGACGACCCCCCGCCTGGCCCGCACGGTGGCCACGGCGGTCACCCGCCACCCCGCCCCCTGACCGGCCGGGCGGTCAGGCGGTCCGGGGGCTCAGGGCGGGCCGCTCCCCGGGCGTGTAGGCGCCGGCCCAGGTCTCCAGGTGGTGGACGAACGGGCGGGCCTGGACCGGCCAGTGGAAGCGCTCGCGGGCCGTCTTGTAGCCCTGGCTCGCCAGCGAGTCGCGCAGGTCCTGGTCCTTGCGGAGGCGGCGCATCGCCTCGGCGGCGGCCTCGGGCGCGTTGAACGGGACCACCAGGCCGCTGCCCGTGGGCTCCACGATGCCGCGGGCCGGGGCGAGCGGCGTGGTGATCACCGGGATGCCGTGGGCCATGTACTCGATGACCTTGGTCGGCATCGAGTGGCGGTAGTTCGGCTCGTCGTGCAGCAGCGACAGGCCCGCCGTCGCGCCCTCGACGATGCGCAGGGCGCGGTCGTTGGGGACGAAGCCGTACCAGCGCAGCAGGCCCTCGCGCTGGGCGTCGCGCAGGGCCGGGCGGACCTCGGGGTCGGCCGCGCCGATCAGCTCGACCATGATGCCCTCGGGCGCCAGCAGCCGCGCCATCTCGATCATGTCGAACGCGCCCCGCGCCCGCGACAGGTGCCCCACGTACACCGCGCGGTTGTCGTCCGGCGGCGTGGGTGGGGTGTCGGCCACGTAGGTGGTGTTGGGGACGACCGGGTGCTCCCGCGTGAAGCGGTCGCGGTAGCCCTCCTCGGCCAGCAGCAGGTGGTGGCGCCGCTCGGCGCGCCGCTCCAGGCGGCGCACCGCCGGGCGCAGCAGCGGCGCCAGCGGCGCGGGCAGCCAGCCCTTGGCGGTGAGGGCGGCGGCGGTGTCCTCGTGGACGTCCCACACGACCGTGCGGCGGCGCACCGCCCGCGGCATCCCCACCAGCAGCTCGGGGTCGTGCAGCAGGACGATGTCGGCGTAGGCGGAGTGCTCGGCCAGCGCGCGGTGCGCCGCCCGCAGGGCGTGCAGGCGGCGGCGGCCGGTGGCGCGGGGAACGTCCACGGGGCTGATGTTGCGCCACGGCGTCACGTTGCAGGCCCGGAACGGCGCGATGTAGGTGACCTCGTGACCGGCGTCGAGAAGCGAACGGATCTGCCGGTGCAGAATCCGGGCGTCCTCGGGGTGGTGCACGACCGTGCAAACACAGACCCGCATTCCATTCACTCCGGAAAAGAGCCGGGAATCATCCGAGAATGATTCTTGTGGCAGGGGGGAAAGCGCCGATGACGGGCCGCTGGACGGGAGGTTAAGGATCACAGGAGTTCGACGGTCTCGGCGGCGCGGCCCCGGGTGCGGCCCCGCGTGTCGAACAGCAGGCGGGCGTGCCGGGTCAGCGTCGCGGGGTCGTAGTCGCGGTGGTCGGCCAGCACGATCGTCAGGTCCGCGGCCTCCAGCGCGGCCGTCAGGTCGGTGCTGCGCGGCACCTCGGCGTCGCCGACCCGCCAGCGGTCCACGTGCGGGTCGTGGAACGTCAGCTCCGCGCCGAGCTTGGCCAGGCGGCGCGCCACCGGGCGGGCCGGGGACTCGCGCTGGTCGGCGATGTCGGCCTTGTAGGTGACGCCGAGCAGCAGCACCCGGGAGCCCTTGAGGGCGCGGCCCTCGCGGTTGAGGAGCTGCTGGGCGCGTTCGACGACGTAGCGGGGCATGCGGTCGTTGATCTCCTGGGCCAGTTCCACGAAGCGGAAGGGGTAGCCCAGGGAGCGGACCTTGTAGGACAGGTAGTTGGGGTCGATGGGGATGCAGTGGCCGCCGACGCCGGGTCCGGGGCGGAAGGCCTGGAAGCCGAAGGGTTTGGTGGCGGCGCAGTCGATGGCGTCCCACAGGTCGATGCCCAGTTCGTGGCAGAAGACCGCCATCTCGTTGACCAGGGCGATGTTGACGTGCCGGTAGGTGTTCTCCAGCAGCTTGGCCATCTCGGCCTCGCGGGTGCCCTTGGCCTGCACCACCTCCTCCACGAACTTGCCGTAGAAGGACGCCGCCGCCGACGCGCAGTTCCCCGTCAGGCCGCCGACGATCTTCGGGGTGTTCGCGACGCCGTACACCGGGTTGCCCGGGTCGATGCGCTCGGGCGAGAACGCCAGGTGGAAGTCCCGCCCCGCGACCAGCCCGGACTCCTCCAGGATCGGCCGGACGACCTCGTCGGTGGTGCCGGGATAGGTGGTGGACTCCAGCACCACCAGCGTCCCGGACGACAGGTGACGCGCGATCGTCGCGGCCGCGCCGCGCACCGCGGTCAGGTCCGGCCCGCCCTCGGCCGACAGCGGCGTCGGAACGCAGATCACCACCGTGCGGGCCCCGTCGAGGACCGCCTCGTCGGTCGAGGGCGTGAAGCCCGCCTCCCGCATCGCCGCGACCTCGGCGTCCGAGACGTCGTCGATGTGCGAACGGCCCGCGGACAGCCCCGCCACCACGCGTTCGTCCAGGTCCAGGCCGCCGACGGCCAGGCCCGCCCGGCAGGCCTCGCGCACCAGCGGCAGCCCGACGTAGCCGAGCCCGATGACCACCAGATCCACCCGGTGGCTCCCTTCACGAGACAGTGATCCGTTCATGCCGGACGCTTTCCGGCGACGTTCGGACTGTAAGGGAGCGCCATCGGGCGAATCGCCCCTGCTTCCACCTCTTCCGGAACTGTTAACGAAGCCGTCACGTCGGGTTCCACGATTTCGGCGAGGTCGCTGACATCACTTGTTATTACTGGGAGTTCATGTTTCGGCAAGAAGGGAAATCGTGCAGGAATCACCATCCGCCGCACCCGTCTCCGCGCCGGTTTCCGGCCCGGTCCTGCACGTCCTGGGGGCCCGGCCGAACTTCGTCAAGGCCGCCCCCGTGATCCGGGCGCTGGGCGAGCGCGGCGCGCACCAGACCGTCGTGCACACGGGGCAGCACTACGACGAGCGCATGTCCGACGTCTTCTTCCGCGACCTCGGCCTGCCCGAGCCGGACGTCAACCTCGGCGTCGGCTCCGGCGGCCACGCCGAGCAGACGGCGGCGCTGCTGGTCGGCCTGGAGCGCGAGTTCCTCGACCGCGCCCCCGCACTGGTGGTCGTCTACGGCGACGTGAACTCCACGGTCGCCGCCGCGCTGGCCGCCGCCAAGATCCACATTCCGGTGGCGCACGTGGAGGCCGGGCTGCGGTCGTTCGACATGACGATGCCCGAGGAGGTCAACCGCCGCCTCACCGACCAGCTGTCGGACCTGTGCTTCGTCACCAGCCCCGAGGCGATCGGCCACCTGGCCGGCGAGGGCGTGCCCACCGGGCGGATCCACCTGGTCGGCAACCCGATGATCGACACGCTGCTGGCCAACCTGGACCGGTTCGACGTCGCCGCCGCCCGCGCCGCCCACGGCCTGCCCGAACGCTACGTGCTGGCGACCCTGCACCGCCCCGCCAACGTCGACGACCCCGCCACCGCCGGGGCGCTGGTCGGGCACCTGCACGGCGTCGCCGACCTGGCCGACGTCGTGATCCCCGTGCACCCGCGCGGCCGCGCGACGCTGCTGGCCGCCGGGCTCGCCGACCACCCCCGCCTGCACGTCCTCGACCCGCTCGGCTACGTGGACTTCCTCGCCGCGGTGCGCGGCGCGGCGGCCGTCGTCACCGACTCCGGCGGGCTCCAGGAGGAGACGACGATCCTCGGCGTCCCCTGCCTGACGGTCCGCCCCAACACCGAACGCCCCGTCACCATCACCCACGGCACCAACCGCCTCGTCACGTTCGAGGAGGTCGTCCCCGCCGTCCGCAAGGCGCTGGAGGCTGGGACCGCGGGCGAGCGCCGCACGCCGCCGCTGTGGGACGGCGCGGCCGGGCCCCGCATCGCCGACATCATCCTGGAGTTCCTCGGTGACTAGCTCCGACGACCCCGTGAAGGCCCACCGCCAGGCCGCGCGGCTGCGCGCCCAGCTCAAGGAGAGCCAGACGCGCGTCCAGGAGCTGGAACGCCGCCTGGAGGCGCTGGAGAACTCCACGACCGTGCAGGTCGGCAGGCTGGTCGCGGGCGCGGCCCGCAACCCCAAGCGGCGCGCCCCCCGGCTGCCCCGCGAGCTGTACCGGGTCTGGAAGCAGCGGCACGCGCCCCGGCCCGTCAGGGGCGGCCGCAACGGGGAGCACCCCGTCGAGCCCGAGCGCGTCGACCGCCCCGAGAACCGGCTGCTGGTCGCCGGGCCCCACGAGGGGCCGATCGTCGCGGGCGTCCTGGCCCCCGGCACCGCCGACGCGCTGCGCCGCCGCATCCCCGCCCTGAAGGTCGTCGAGCTGTACCCGCACGACGCGGCGACGGTCCTGCCGGGCGCCGACGTGGACGCCCTCGTCGTGGACGCCCGCGCCGGGGACCCCGGCGGCCCGTGGGCCTACCTGGGCGTCCCGGGGGTGTTCGACCGCGAACGCGCCCTGCACCACCTGCGCGACCTCGCTCACCGGCGCGACCTTCCCCGCGTCCTGGTCGGCGACCCCGTGCCCCCCGTCCTGGCGTCCCTGGACTGGGACGCCACCGATCTCGCCGCCGCCCTGTCCCACCGAAAGGATCTCCTGTGCGACCTCGCGCCCTCGTCTACGGCGACGTCGATCTCAACCTGATCGACGGTTCGGCGATCTGGGCCCAGGGCATGGTGCAGGCCCTCGCCCGCGCGGGCTGCGCGGTGACGCTGGTCCTGAAGGCCCCGGTCCGGACGGGGCGCCTGGTCGACCCGCTGCGCGCCCTGCCGAACGTGACCGTCCGCAGCCCGCACGCCGAGGGGCTGGTCGCGACCGACCAGGGCATGCACCCCCGCACCGCCGCCACCGTCCTCGCCCGGATCGACGCCGCCGGCCCGCACGACCTGGTCGTGGTGCGGGGCCGCCGCCTGGCCGGGCGGCTCGCCCACACCGACCTGTCCGGACGGCTCTGGACGTACCTGACCGACGTCCCGCAGTCGGCGGCGGGCTTCACCGGGCAGGTGCGGGGCGAGCTCAACCGGGTCGCCGACGCCTCCCGGCTGCTGCTGTGCCAGACCGAGGAGCTGCGGGGCTTCCTGGAGAGCGCGGTGCCCGCCGCCGCGGGCAAGAGCGTGCTGTTCCCGCCGGTCGTGGTGCTCCCCGACGGCCTGGAGCCCCGCTCCGAGGGGGCCCCGGAGGGCCGCACCCTGCGCATGGTCTACACCGGCAAGTTCGCCCCGCGCTGGAACACCCTGGAGATGACCCGGCTCCCGGCGCTGCTCGGCCGGCGCGGCATGGACGCCGAGCTCCACATGGTCGGCGACAAGGTCCACGACGACCCCGACGACCCCGGCTACGCGCCCCGGATGCGCGCGGCGCTGGAGGGCAGCCCCGGCGTGGTCTGGCACGGCGGCCACCCGCGCGCCGAGGCGATGCGGCTGACCGCCGCCGGGGACGTCGGCGTGTCCTGGCGGCACCCGAGCATGGACGCCAGCCTGGAGCTGTCCACCAAGATCCTGGAGTGCGGGGCGCTGAACGTGCCCGTCGTGCTCAACCGCACCCCCATGCACGAACGCCTCCTCGGCGCGGACTACCCGCTGTTCGCCGCGACGGAGGACGACGTGGTGGACGCGTTGACGCTGGTCGGCAAGAGCCCCGACGCCTACGCGCTGGCCGCCCGGCGCTGCCGCGACGCCGCCGCCGACTACACCCTGGACGCCGCCGCCGAACGCCTGACCCGCTCCCTGGCGGCGGCGTTCCCCGAACCCGACCGGCGGGTGCTGCGCGCCGGGGGCCGCAAGCTGCGCGTCGGCGTCGCCTCGCACGACCTGAAGTTCTTCACGCGGCTGCTGGAGTACTTCGACTCCCGGCCCGACATGGAGGTCCGCGTCGACCACTGGTCGGCGCTGCGCGCCCACGACCCCGAGCGCGGCCAGGAGCTCGTCGACTGGGCCGACGTGATCATCTGCGAGTGGTGCGGTCCCAACGCCCTCTGGTACGCCGAGCGCAAGCGCCCCGGCCAGCGCCTGGTGGTCCGGCTGCACCGTTTCGAGCTGTACGCCGACTGGCCCAAGCGGCTGAACATCGACGCCGTCGACCAGGTGATCTGCGTCAGCCCCCACTACGCCGACCTGACCCGCGAGAGGACGGGCTGGCCGCGGGACAAGGTCACCGTCATCCCCAACTGGGTGGACGACGCCGACCTCGACCGCCCCAAGCTCCCCGGCGCCGAGCACCACCTCGGCTTCATCGGCGTCGCGCCGTCCCGCAAGCGCCTGGACCTGGCCCTGGACGTGCTGGAGCGCCTGCGCCGCGACGATCCGCGCTTCACGCTGTTCGTGAAGACCAAGCTCCCCTGGGAGTACTGGTGGATCTGGCGGAAGAAGGAGGAGCGCGAGCACTACGAGGAGGCGTTCCGCCGCATCCGCCGCTCCCCGCTGCTGGCGGGCGCGGTCGTGTTCGACGACTACGGCCGGGACGTGGCGGCGTGGCTGCGACGCGTCGGGTTCGTGCTGTCTACCAGCGACGACGAGAGCTTCCACCTGGCGCCCGCCGAGGGCATGGCGTCCGGCGCGGTCCCGGCGCTGCTGCCGTGGCCGGGAGCCGACACGATCTACGACACGCGCTGGATCCACGACGGCACCGACGCGATGGCCGACGCGATCGCGGCGACGGTCGCCGAGGGCCGGTGGGACACCGAGCGCCGTCTCGCCCAGTCGCAGGTCCGCAGCGCCTACGCCCTGGACGAGGTCTGCCGCCGGTGGACGGAGCTCCTGGCGGCGGAGGCGACGGACGCGGCCCCGGCGGCGGTCACAGCCTGAACACCCGGTCGACGACGCGGGAGGCGGCCTTGCCGTCGTCGAGCGGGCAGAACCGCTCCACGAACGCGTCGTACCTCTCCTTGTAGTCCCGGGCCGTGACGTCGGCGTCGCGGATCGCCTCGATCAGGGCGTCCGACGACTCGACCAGCGGCCCGGGGGCCTCGGCCTCGAAGTCGAAGTAGAAGCCGCGCAGCCGGTCCCGGTAGTCGGCCAGGTCGTAGGTGAAGAACAGCATCGGCCGCCGGGTGTTGGCGTAGTCGAACATCACCGACGAGTAGTCCGTGATCATCACGTCGGCGACCAGGTACAGCTCGGCGATGTCGGGGTACAGCGACACGTCCCGCACGAACCCCGACCCGTCCTCGGGGACGCCGTCCACGACGTTGCTGTGCAGCCGCACCAGCAGCACGTGGTCGTCGCCCAGCTCGGCCCGCGCCCGGTCCAGGTCCAGCCGCATGTCGTGCCGGTAGCGGCCCCGGCTGTAGTACTGGTCGTCCCGCCAGGTCGGCGCGTACAGCACGATCCGCTTGCCGGCGGGGATGCCCAGCCTGGCCCGCACCCCGGCGGCGATCGCGTCGGCGTCGGGGTGGTACAGCACGTCGTTGCGCGGGTAGCCGGTCTCGATCAGCTCGCCCTTGAACGAGAACGCGCGCCGGAAGATCTCGGTGCTGAACGGGTTGGGCGACAGCAGGTGGGTCCACTCCGGCAGCGTCGGCGCCACCGGCGCCTCGGCGGCCTTGCCCTTGCTCGCCTGGGCCCGCAGGGCGTGCTTCATGCCCGGCGCGTAGGCGAAGTGGACCTCCTTGATGTCCTTGCCGATCTTCTTCAGCGGGGTGCCGTGCCAGGTCTGCAGCACGGTCTGGTCGGGGTGCCGCTGGAACCAGTCGCCGAGGCGGTGGTTGGCGACGATGTACCGCGCCGACGCCATCGCCTCGTGCCACTCGCGCCCGTTCAGCCGGATCGGCCGGACGGTGTCGGGCAGCTCGACCTGGCCGTCGTTGACGACCCACAGCTGCTCCAGCCCCACGCCCCGGCGCACCAGCTCCTCGTGGATCGCGCGGGTGCTGTCGGAGTACTGGCGGCCGTTGAAGCAGGAGAACACCACCGCGTCGCGCAGCCCGGTCTTCGCGACCTTGGCGCGCGCCTCGGCGCGCAGCGCGGACGCGCCGTTGCCGCGCTCCTCGGGGGCCAGGTCGCTGGTCACCGCGATCGCCAGGCCGTTGCCGCGCATCTCCAGCTCGTAGCCGCGCCGCCGCACCTCGACCGCGTGCGGCTCGATCGCCCCGGCGGCCCGCACGGCCAGCGGGCGCCCGCCCCGGGGCCGGAACAGCACATCCCAGCGGCCCTGCCGCAGCGGCAGCACGCCCGCCACGCTCGGCACGGCCGCGACCGGCACCGACGCGCGCAGCCGGTCGCCGTCGGCGACCATCGGGAAGGAGTAGTCCTTGCTGCGGCCCCGGCTGCGCAGCACCAGCTCGCCGTCGGTGTGGACCGGGTGGGCGCCGGTGACGGTCAGGGTGCCGTCGGCGGCGAGCACGGCGGTGTCCACCTGGAACCGGGAGGTGCGCAGTTCGAGGCGCAGGTACCCGGACGCGCCGCGCCCGGCGAACGCCTCCTGCACGCCGATCAGCCTGCGGACGTCGGCGGCGTCCTCGGCGAGCACCAGCGGCTCGCCGTCCAGCAGCACCGCCCAGTCGCGGGTGTCGTCGATGGCCTTGGGGTCGGCGTTGCCGTCGCCCTCGGGCAGCGGGACGCGCGCCCGGAAGGTGTTCCCGGAGACGGTGACCGGCACGTGCGCCACGTCGTCGCCGAGCGTCAGCGTCATCTCGCGGGGCGGCGCGGCGGCGGTGCCCTCGATCTCCAGCTCGTCCCCGGCCCAGCGCAGCGCGGTCGCGCGGGCGGTGACGGTCTCCACCGAGATCCGCAGCACGCCGTCCACGATCCGCGGCACGATCCGCACGTCGTCGGCCACGTACTGGTACGGGGGGCGCGCCCCGGACCCGCCGGTCCCGCCGCGCAGCGGGGCCGAACGCAGCACGCCCGCGTTGAAGACGGTCGCCTCCACGTCCCAGTGGCCGTCCACCCACCGGCCGCGCCGCCGCAGCTTCCTCGGGTCGATCGTGAACTCGAACCCGGTCCACGGGCCCGCCTTCTTGCCCGGCTTGGGCGTCTTGCGGGCCAGCAGCGGGATGCGGCGGCGGCCCTGCCGCAGCGTCACGCTCTTGATCGCGGTCCAGCGGCGGCTGCTGGACACCGAGTTGATGTACGCCTCGCCGGACACCACCAGCCTGCCGTCGCGCCAGGCCACCTCGTGGACGCGGCTGCGCAGCCGCACCTCGGTGCGCGCCCGGTACAGTTCCGGCGGCAGGTCCATCTTGTCGTCCTTCCAGTACGGATGGACGACGTAGCGGTGCAGGCCCTCCCGGACGATCGCCGGGGAGGGCTTGCCGCGCGCGTAGCGGACGACCTTGACCAGCTCGGTGCGGCGGCGCTGGGCGGCCAGGTGCCACTTCAGCCGGGTCACCGCCGGCACGTAGGCCAGGGCCTGCGGCTCCAGCCAGTCGGCGTGCGCGGCCACCAGCTCGATGATCTGGTCGCGTTCGGGGTCGGCGGCGTCGGGCAGGCCGTCCAGGAACGCGCGCAGCTCCTCGTTCAGCACGGCGGTCAGGAACCGGCGGCGGTCCCGGGGCCGCCACGCGCCGTCCATCCGCTCCAGCACGGCCTTGACGGCCGCGAACGAGTGCGCGGCGGCCTGCGGCTCGGCGCACGGCTGCGGGGTGAGCTCGCCGCGGCGGCGCACCACCACGTCGGCGAGGACGTCCACCCCGTCGGCCAGGTGGTGCGCGGGCACCACGACGGCCAGGTCCTCGTCCCGGTCCACGTCGGGGAACGCCAGCCGGTGCCGCTCCCAGAACGCCTTCCGGAACAGCTTGCCCGACACCGTCCGGTCGGCCAGCAGGTTCGGGCGCCGCCGGATGTGCGTCCCGGAGACGGTGTCGGCGAACGCCGCGCGCAGCGCGGCCGGGCGCACCGAGCCGCCCTCGCGGCGCACCGCGACCGAACCGGCGGCGAAGTCGCAGCCGCTGGCGGCCAGCGAGGCGTGCAGGCGGTGCAGCGCGTCGGCGGGCAGCACGTCGCCGTCGTCGGCGAACGCCAGGTACTCCCCGGTCGCCTGGCCGACGCCGATCGCCCGCGCCATGCCCCGGCTCGGCGCGCCCTGCCGGATCAGCCGGAACCGCTCGTCGGGCAGCTCCACTCCGGCCACGGCTCCGGTGCCGCCGTCCACCACCAGCACTTCGAGTTCACGGTGGGTCTGCTCGGCCAACGACTGGAGGGTCTCGGCGAGGTCCGCGCCGGTGCGGCGGGCGCTGACCACGACACTGATCCGATGAGTCGCCAAAGCGGGCTCCTTAAGGCGGGCCCCGCGCCCCCTGTCAGGGGCGCGGGGAACGGCGGAACGCCGGGTGCGGGGGGTTCACCTGGAACGCCGGAGGGGTGTGGGAGAGGGGAGGAGAAGGGTAACCGACCGGGGCTACTTCTTCGGCGGACGCCCGGCGTCCTTGTCGTCAAGGAAGATCCGGCGGACCGCGCGCTCGCTGGCCTGGCCGTCCTCCCACGGGCAGAACCGCTCGCGGAACGCGTCGCGGAACTTGGTGTACTGCGACTCCCACGGGGCCCCGGACGCGAACGACTGGAGCAGCTCGTCCTCGGTGTAGGCCACGAGGCCGGGCGGGAACTCGGTGATGTCGAAGTTCACGCCGCGGGTGATCTTGTAGGTCTCCCAGTCGTTGGCGAAGACCACGATGGGCCGGTCCGGCAGCACCGCGTAGTCGAACATCGCCGACGAGTAGTCCGTCAGCATCGCGTCGGAGGCGATGTAGAGGTCCTCGACGGTCGGGTACGCCGACACGTCGATGACCCGCTCGGGGTCCAGCGTGCCGGGGGCCGGGCGGTAGAAGTAGTGCGCCCGCAGCAGCAGCACGTACTCGTCGCCCAGCTCGCGCGCGAACCGCTGGATGTCGAACATCGGCTCGAACTTGTTGCGGTACTCGCGGTGCGTGGGCGTGTAGAGGACGGCCTTCTTGCCCTCGGGGATCGCCAGCCGCTCCCGGAGGCGGGCCCTCTCCTTGTCGGTGGCGCGGACCAGGCGGTCGTTGCGCGGGTAGCCGATCTCCAGCATCTCGGCGTTCACCGGGAAGCTGCGCTCCCACGCCTCGGTGGTCAGCGGGTTTGCCGAGACGTGGAAGTCCCAGCGCTCGCTGCGCTCCATCAGCTCGGTGAAGTCCATCCCCTTGGCGCCGGCGGGGAAGTACTGCTGGTCCAGGCCCATGCGCTTGAGCGGGGTGCCGTGCTGCGTCATCACGTGCACCTGCCCCTTGCGCTTGATCACGTGGTTGGGGAAGTTCACGTTGTTGACGAAGTACTTGGACCGGGCCATCGTCCGGTAGTACTCGCGGGTCCCGCTGACCACGAACGGGACGCCCTTGGGCATCCCGGCCGCCTTGGACGGCTTGACGATCCAGACGCTGCGGACGTGCGGGGCCAGCTCCCTGGCCTTCTCGTACATCGCGGCCGGGTTGCAGGCGTAGCCGCGGTACCAGTAGGAGGCGAACACCGCGGTGTTCGCCTCGACCGGGCGGCGCAGCTGGGTGTGGTAGTACGCCCGCATGCCCTTGCGCTTGGCGAAGTTGATGCCCTTGCGGACCTTCTTCTTGGCCTTGCCCGCCTTCTTGCGCAGGGCCTTGCGCGCCATGAAGCGGTCGTAGCCCTTGAGGTCGTTCTTCCGGATGAACTCGTACTTGACGGCGAGCGTCTCCAGGAGCGGCCCGGGGTTCTTGGTGGCCGAGGCGATGGAGCCCTCGGTGGGCCGGTCGTGGCCCGCCGGGCGGTACTTGTTGAACGTCTTCGACATCTCGGCGAAGAACCGGGCGCGCTCGGCCGGCGGCACGCGGTCGCCGCGCTCCAGGATGACCAGCAGGTGCCAGATCGTCCGGTCGAACATCATCGGGCGGAACCGGTCGGCCTCCGGGCCCATGGAGTCCATGAACGCGAAGATCCGGTCGTACTGCGCGAACGCGTCGAAGTGCTTGGTGGAGGCGGTGCGGGTGATCGCGCCCTGCCGCCGCTGCCGGTAGATGTAGCAGACCTGGTCCAGCAGGCTGATCTTCTCGGCGGCCATGAGGACCGGGTAGGTGACGTTGACGTCCTCGTAGTACCCGTGGCTGAACCGCAGGCCGAGCCCCAGCAGGAAGTCCCGGCGGATCGCGCGGTTCCAGGCCGTCATCATCAGCCGCAGCACGCTCTGCCGGTCGGCGGCGGTGAACACGTCCGGGGCCGGGGGCTCGCGGAACAGGTGGTTGATCACGCTGCGCTTGACCCGGCCGTCCCAGTACTCGCGCGCGTAGTCGAAGACCAGCACGTCGGGGCGGGTCTCGCAGAGCCGGTCGTAGACCGACCGGACGCCGTCGGAGGTGGCGTAGTCGTCGCTGTCGAAGAACCACACGTAGTCGCCGGTGGCGCGGTCGAGGCCGACGTTGCGGGCCCCGCCGAGGCCCTGGTTCTCGGTCAGGTGGATCACCTGGAGGCGCGGGTCCCGGGCGGCGTACTCGTCGAGGATCTCGCCGCTGTGGTCGGGCGAGCAGTCGTTCACCGCGATGACCTCCAGGCTGGGGAGGTCGGGGACCAGGATCGAGTCCAGGCACTGCCGCAGGTATCCCTGCACCCGGTGGACCGGAACGATGATGCTGAGCGAGAGGGCGGGGCCGGAATTCATACAGTGGGCCAATCGACTACTGGACGGGCGGGCCGAGGGGAGCAGCCTGCGGGTGAACCGGCCGTGGAGCGCCGGTGTCCCGACAGAAGCGCCCTAGGGACTTTAGCGCCAACCGTGGGAGTTGGTTCGCCACTTGCTCATGTGAGGTTAACGCTGACTTCGGGCACAAAAGGGTATCCGGCGCTGTTGGACGATCAAATTGGACACAGAGCGTGACCGGTGTCCGGCGGACGTCGGGGCGCGCCGGACGGCGGCCCCGCGCGGACGGGCCGCGCGAGCGGGCGGCGGCCCCTCGCGAAGGGTCCGCACACTCCGGCTCATCGGCCGTGACCTGGGCATAAACCGTCAATGTGACCTTTGGGAAGAGGCTGAGTAGGCTTTCGGGCGACCGACGTAACCGGATGTTCACTCAGCGTACCCATGGAATCGCCGATCACGGGGAGAACACCCGGCGACACCCCCCGCGCGTCGCCGGTCAACCGGGCGTGTCCGTCGGACGTCTGGCAGAGGGGGCGACCCCGCGAACGGTCCGCGCGTTCCGCCACCGGTCGCGTCGGCGACCGCTCCCCGCGGTGCGACGCTGCGTAATCACGGAGGCCGTCATCGAAACGGTAACGGCCCGGCCAAGGGAAGGCAGTCCAGTTTGCGTGTGGCAGAACTCGTGAGGCGGACGGCACGGGGCACGGGACGGTTCCTGACGGCGCACGGCCTGTTCCTCGCCGCGCTGGCCGGGGCGGTGGCGCTGCGCTGGATCGCGATCCTCGGCTTCCCGTGGATCTTCTGGTTCGGGGACTCGCGGACCTACCTGAACGCGGCGATCCAGTTCGCCCCCGACGACCTGCGGCCGAGCGGGTACTCGGTGTTCCTGTGGGCACTGCGGCCGTTCGAGAGCTGGACCGTGGTGCTGGCGGTCCAGCACGCGCTGGGCGCGCTCACCGGCGTCATGGTCTACGCGATCGTGTGGCGGGGGCTGCGGACCGGCCGGCCGCGCTGGCGGCCCTGGGCTCCCGGCCTGGTGGCCACGCTGGTGACGCTGCCGGTGCTCTACGACGCCTACCAGATCCAGCTCGAACACATGCTCATGTCGGACGGGCTGTTCACGTTCCTGCTGACGGCGGGCGTGACGCTGGTGCTGTGGCGGCGGCGGACGAGCTGGTGGGCGGCCGCGCCGGCGGGGCTCGCGCTGGGCGCGGCGGCGATGGTCCGCTCGGTCGGCCTGCCGCTGATCGCCGTGGTGCTGTTCTGCATGCTGCTGCGCCGCGCGGGCTGGCGGGCGCTGGTGTCGGTGGTCGCCGGGGTCGCCGTTCCGCTGCTGCTCTACCTGCACTGGTTCCACGGGACCTGGGGGGTCCACACCTTCACCAAGAGCGACCAGATCTGGATGTACGGCCGCGTCGTCGACTTCGCCCGCTGCGACGTGATCAAGCCGAGGCCCGAGCTGGAGGTGTTCTGCATGGACCGCGTGCCGCCCCGGCCCCGGGTCCCCGCCCGGGCCTACCAGGCGATGTGGACCAGCGACACGCCGTTCCGCCACTTCCCCGAGGACAAGCGCAGCGTCCGCGCCAACGAGCTCGCCGGGGAGTTCGTCAAGGAGGCCATCGCCAAGCAGCCCGGCGACTACCTGAACGTGGTGGTCCGCGACACGCTGCGCGCGTTCGAGTGGAAGCGCGAGGACTACCCGACCCCCTGGACGGTGGCCCAGTACGACTTCCCGGTCGGCGCGTCCCAGTCGGACATGCAGCGGCTCTACCTCGACTGGTACACCAACGGCAGGCCGGTCATCCACCGCGTCGTGGAGCCGCAGGGCGCCTGGATGCGCGACTACCAGCACACCTTCTACCTGCGGGGCCCGTTCCTCGGGGTCTACATGCTGGTGGGCCTGGCGGGCGTGCTGCTGCGCGTCCGGCGGCTGGGCGGCCCGGTCCTGCTGCCGTGGGGCATCGCCCTGGCCCTGCTGGTGGTCCCGGCGGCCACGGCGGACTTCGACTACCGCTACCTGCTGCCGTGCATCCCGTTCGCGGTGCTGGCGGCGGGCCTCACGCTGGCCCGCGAGCCCCGCACGGTCGCGCACGCGCCCGCCCGGTCGGGGCCCGAGGCCGCGGGGGAGCCCGAGGCCGCCGACGAGCCGGAGACCTCCGAGGGGGTCGAGGCCGTCGGAGAGCCCGAGCACGAGGGCCAGCGCGCCTGAGACGGCGCCCGAGAACGCGGAACGCCCCCGGCCACCGGCCGGGGGCGTTCCCGTGTCTCAGGGGGTCACGCGCTGTGCGAGTAGTGGACCTGCTCGGGCAGCTCCGCGCGCAGCGCCTCGACCTTCCCCTCCAGCTTCGCCAGGCTGCGGCTGTAGTCGCGCGTGGAGAGCCAGAACTTGTAGATGATGACCAGCTCGAACGCCAGCAGCCCCGCGCCCGCCACGACCGTCGTCGGGATGATCGCGCCGGGGACGGCCGCCGCCAGCACCGGGGCGACGACGAACACCCCCATCTGGAACTCGATACCGCTGAACAGGTGCGGCCGGATGCGGGTGCGGGCCAGGAACGGGCGGATCCGCGCGTACCAGGGGAACTTCTCGTGGAAGCCCTGCTGGAGCACCTGGTGGGTGGGCTGCTCGCCCAGGACCCGGTCCTCCATGTCGGCCTCCGGATCGCTGCGCAGCGCGTTCTCGGCGGCCCGCAGCTCCTCGCTGACGGCGGTGACGTCCTCGCCCCGGAGCCGGCGGGCGGCCAGCTCCAGCTCGTGGGCCTCCAGCCGGGTCGCGTTCAGCTTGGCCCGCATCTGGGCGCGGACCTTGTAGGTCTCCAGCGCGTCCATGTAGCGGAGCATGTCCAGGAACACCACGGCCACGGCGGTCCACACGTAGGCCACGTTGTCGGTGATCAGGTACTGCCCGGCCATCAGCGCGATCGCGCAGAGCAGCACGCGGATCCGGTCGAAGATGTAGTCCAGCCATGCGCCGAAGACCGAGCCGTTGCCCTTCAGCCGGGCGATCTTGCCGTCCATGCAGTCGAGCGTGAACGACAGGTGGTACAGCAGCGCGCCGAGCAGGAGGTAGGGCCAGGTCCCGACGAGGAAGCAGGCACCCGCCCCGAGGCCGAGGATCAGCGCGCCGACGGTGAGCTGGTTGGGGGTGATGTTGGTCCGGTTGGCCGTGACCTTGACCAGCCGGGCGGCGAGCGGGTCGACCAGCAGTACCGTCCACCATGCGTCACGCGCTTTGTACGTTCGTTGCCGAACGTCGTCCAGCGTGAAGTTCGCCATGGGGAACTGTCCTTTCCTCTTGCGATGAGACCTTCCCGCGCTGCGGGGGGTGATACCGGCCGAAGACGGTCGCGGGGGCCTCCGTGATGGTAGCGACCCCCGGAGGTTGGTTACCCTCTGTTGCTTTTTTGTCACATATCGGGGTGACGGCCCGGGAGCGGACCTGCCGCGCGGGCGGAGCCGACGTCCCACGCACAGTATTTCGCGTGGAACGACCGGTATGCGGCGTGACCGGGCAAGATCACGGGATTGAGACCTGGCGGCGCGCCGGGCCCCGCGGAGAGGGTCAGCTCTTCGCGCCGCCGCGCGCGGGCGGGCGCAGCCTGGTGAACGCCCAGGTCATCTTGGGCTCCAGCGCCCAGCTCATCGCCTTCTTGACCGGCGGGGAGCACAGGAACGTGCCGACCACGACCGCCCCGACGATGATCACGATCGTGCCCGGCGTGGTGGCCATCCAGTCGAGCTTCCACCAGCCGAAGAACGACAGCGCCCGCGTGACGAACCCGTGCAGCAGGTAGGCGTACAGGGTGTTGGCGCCCAGCGCGGTGAACCAGGTGCGGCGGCGCGGCACCACGGCCAGGAACGCGAACACCAGCACCGTCGCGCAGACCATCATGCCCATCCGCATCGCGGTGCCGGTGACGTTGTCGACGCCCAGGTCCTCGTGCGGCGACCGCCAGTAGATCCACTCCTTGGCCATGTGGTTCATGGCCAGGTAGGCGGCGGCCAGGCCGCCCGCCAGGATCCCGAACCCGATCCACCGCGACGACGGCCGCTTGACGACCTCGAAGTGCTCGGGCCGCAGCAGCAGGCCCAGCACGTAGAACGGCAGCAGCCCGATCACCCGGTGGATGTTGAAGGTGCCGCCGAGGTCGCTCATGTACGACAGCAGCGAGAACGCCACCGCCACCGCCAGCGGCCAGCGGATCTGCTGCCACACCGGGGTGGACAGCCGCCACATGAACAGCGCGCACAGGAACCAGGTCAGGTAGTACGGCTTCAGCAGGCTGATCTCAAGGGTGTTGCGGCCGACCAGCCAGTCGTAGGTGGAGTAGGCGGTCTCGAACACCACGTACGGCACGCCGACCGTGGTGATCAGCCGCCGGGCCTTGCTGCCGGAGAACGTCCAGTTCCGCGAGAGGTAGCCGGTGACCACGATGAACAGCGGCATGTGGAACATGTAGATGTACAGGTACAGCCCCTTGGCGAGCGGCACCTTCATCAGTCCGGCGATGGCGTGGCCGACCACCACCAGGATGATCGCCAGGAACTTGGCGTTGTCGAAGAACGGGTCGCGCTCCCTGCGCCGGGGCGCGGGCGCCGCCTCCCGCCCACCCGTCCCGGCGGCCGGGTCGGGGGGCGTCGGCGGTGTCTCCGTTGCGGGCCTGAGCGTGTACGTCATGAGGCGGGGGCGACCCTCGGGATAGGGGGACTGCTGGGATCGGGGCCGTGCCGTGCGGGCCACGGCGTCGCGGTCAGGATGTCGCGGGTCAGGGCTTCTTGCAGGGGTCCTCGTTGGCGCGGATCTCGCCCTGCACCTTGGTGGGCAGGCCCACGCTGCGGGCCTTCACGCCCGGCCACCCGCTGCCGACGATCAGCTCCACCACGCCCGCCGTGCCGCCGGAGGCGCGGGCCTGCGGCTGCGGGGTGCCGTTGATCGCCTTGGCGAGGGTCTGGGCGTGCTGGTCGGCGCCGGGGCCGTACAGCACGCGGGTGGCGGTCTGCCGGCCCGTCGCGTTGCCGCCGACCTCGACCTGGAAGCCCTGGGCGCGCAGGTCCTCGGCGACCCGGCCGGCCTGGCCGGAGATGCCGCTGCCGTTGTAGACGCGGACCCGGACCTGGCTGGCGGGGATCTTCGGCGCGCTGCCCTTGGGCTCGGGCGCGGGCACGGTCTTGTCGTTGCGGACGGCCGCGAAGAACGGCTGGGCCGCGGCGGTGAGCGCGACCCGGTTGGGGTCGAGCGGGTCCGGGCCGGACGGGACGGTGACGAAGCGCAGCTTGCCCGAGGACATGCCCTGCATGCCCTGGGCGATCTGCATCATCGTCGAGATCTTGAGCTCGCTGTCGGTGGTCAGCGACTTGGTGACCGCGCTGAGCAGCCCGGTCAGCTTGCCGGGGTCGCTGAGCACGCCCTTGCTGAGCGCCCGGTCGGCCAGCGCGCCCATGAACTTCTGCTGGCGCTTGATGCGGTCGGTGTCGGAGCCGTCGCCGAGGCCGTACCGGTTGCGGACGTAGGCCAGCGCGGTCTCGCCGCTGATGACGTGCCGCCCGGCGGACAGCCGCAGCTTGGACTTGGGGTCGTTGACGCTCTTGGTCAGGCAGACCGGGACGCCGCCGACGGCCTTGGTGATCGTCTTGAAGCCGTTGAAGTCGACCTGCACGAAGTGGTCGATCTTGATCTGGCTGAGCTTCTCGATGGTGGTGACGACGCAGGGCGCGCCGCCGATGGTGAACGCCGAGTTGATCTGCGCCCGGGCCTGCGGGGCCGACCGGCCGCCGTTGGAGGTCTTGCAGGAGGGCATCGGCACCATCAGGTCGCGCGGGAAGCTGATGCCCATCGCCTGGCCGCCGCCGGGCGACAGGTGCAGCAGGATCATGGTGTCGGAGCGGGGCGGGTCGTTCCGCATCTGCCGCCCGTACTTGCCGTTGGCGCCCGCGCGGGTGTCCGACCCGAGCAGCAGGATGTTCAGCGCGCTGTTGAGCTTCTTCGGCCGGTCCTTGCCCAGCGCGGCGTTGAGGTCCTGCTGGTTGATGTTGCCCATCACCTTCCGGTAGTAGCCGTAGAAGGTGAGCGAGGAGGCCACCAGCAGGACCGACAGGCCGATCGACACCCAGCCGAGGATGCGCCAGCCGCGTCGCCGCGCCGGATCCTGGGGAGGATCGGCGTCGTCGACGTACTCCATGTACATCGGGTTGCTGTTCATCGGCTCCGTGGGTGGGGGCTTGGCCCGCTTCCTGGGGGGTCGGGAAACAGAGAGTAGGTCAGGCGAGCCGGTGTACGGACCCGGATGCGTCATTCCATCCGGACAGTCCGGCCACCGCGGTCACATGCTCCAGGGTCACGCGGCGATCTAGGGATGCTTTGTCGAAGTTTCGTTGGATTATGACGGAAGCCCCTGAGGTTAGTGGTGCAAGAAGACCGGCCTGAACCCCGAGGGGTGTGGTGTACGGCATGTCAACCAACACCCTGTCCTGGGCGTCCAGCCCCCATTTCGCCGCGTGTGCGCGGGCTTCGTCGACCAGCTGCGCCCCGGTGAATGTGGCCTTTGTCACAGATAGGGCTGGTGTGTCAGGCGTGACTCCCGGGGGCGGGGTGAACCGGTCGCCGTACGACCGCACCTCCACGGCGTAGTCGGTGATCCCGGCCGGGGCGTCGGCCAGCGGCCCGCCGAGCGCGTGCAGCGACAGCCCGACGACCTCCTCGGCGTCCGGGTCGTCCAGCACGTCCGGCAGCACCTCCTCGGCCGCCGCCAGCAGGTAGGGCTCCCCGGCCGGGCCGGCCCCGACCAGACCGGCCAGGTCGCCGCCCCGGCCGCGCACCTCCGCCGGGTCGAGCGGCCGGGCGACCAGCCCCGCCGACCAGCAGGCCAGCAGCCACACCGCCGTCTGCCAGTGCGGCGGCAGCGCCAGCACCACGCGGGTGCCCGGCTGCGCGCCCAGCCCGTCCACCAGCAGGTTCGCGGTCTTGGCGACCCAGTTGTCGAACGTGCGCGCCGACAGCTCCACCCGCTCGCCGGTCCGGTCGTCGTAGAACGTCACGAACGGCCGGGACGGGTCGGCGGCGACCCTCCGGCGCAGCAGGTCGGCCGGTGACCGGACGTCGCTCACATCGCTCATGGAGCAGAAGGGTATGGCTTGTCCCCGCTCCGGCCCGCCTCCCGGTGGGCGCGGTGGGCGAGCCGCTACGCTCCGCGACGATGGATCCACATTCCGACGGCCCGGGGCGCCCGCGGGCATGACCTGGGGCAGGCTCCTCGCCCGCATGACCGTCGCCCCGGTCCTGCTGTGCACGGCGTGGCTGGCGGTGTCGTCGGCGTTGCTGCTGGCGGGGGCGTTCGGGCCGGGTCCGGCGTTCGCGCTGTTCCTGCCGGCCGCCGCGCTGGCGCTGTGGCGGGGGTGGCGGTACGCGCCCGCGCCGGACGGGGGGCCGCGCGCGCCGTGGTGGTCGCCGGCCGGGGTCGCGCTGGTGACGGCCGGGTTCCTGGCGGCGCAGATCGCCATGCGCTCCGAGCAGGTCATCGTGCGCCGCGACCCGGGGGCCTACGCGCAGATCGCGATCTGGCTCGGCGACCACGGCTCGCTGCCGATCCCGCAGGCGCGCTGGGCGTTCGGCGGCGGCGACCCGGCGCTGGAGTTCGGCGGCCCGGGGTTCGCCCAGGTGGGCGAGGCGGTGGTCCCGACGTTCGCGGCCGGGCTGCCGCTGCTGCTGGCGCTGGGCGGCTGGATCGGCGGCGTGCAGGCGTCGCTGCTGACGGCCCCGCTGCTGGGGGCGGGCGCGGTGCTGACGTTCGGCGGGCTGACGGCGCGGCTGGTCGGGCCCCGGTGGGCTCCGGTGGGGGCGCTGCTGCTGGCGCTGACCGCGCCGATGATCTGGGTGTCGCGGGCCGCGTTCAGCGAACTCCCCGCGCTGGTGCTGCTGCTCGGCGGGCTGTGCCTGCTGCACGACGCCCGGCCGCACGCCAGGGACGGCCGGTACCGGGGCAAGGCGCTGCTGGCCGGGCTGGCGTTCGGGCTGGTCGTGCTGGTGCGGATCGACGGGCTGCGGGACGTGCTGCCGGTCGCGGTGGCCGCCGTGCTGCTGACCGCGCGGCGGCGGCGCGCCGGGCCGATGCTGGCGGCGGGCCTGACCGCGGGCGCGGGCGCCGGGCTGGCCGCGGGGCTGCTGCTGACCCGGCCCCACCCGCGGTACCCGCACGACTCGCCGGTCCCGCTGCTGCTGGGCACGGCGCTGGCGCTGGCCACGGCCGGAGGGCTGGCGTTCCTGCTGCGCGGCCGGCACACCGGGCCGCGGCTGAAGAACCTGACGACCCCGCTGACGCGCGGGTGGCCGCCGAACGCCGCGACGGCCCTCCCCCTGGCGGCGGTTGCGGCGCTGGCGGCCCGGCCGCTGGCGCAGACGGTGCGGTCGGCGTCCGTCGACGGCCCGGCCGAGCGGTTCGTCGCGGAGGTGCAGCGCCTCAACGGCCTGCCCGCCGACCCCGCCCGCCAGTACGCGGAGATCTCGCTGTACTGGGTCATCTGGTACGTCGGGGTGCCGGTGCTGCTGCTGGCGGCCGTCGCGGCGGGCCTGCTGCTGCGGCGGCTGCTGCTCGGCCGCGCGCCCGGCTGGGGCGTCCCCCTCGCGGTGGTGGGATGGGCGACGGCGACGGCGCTGTGGCGGCCCGCCGTCGCGCCCGACCATCCGTGGGCGTCGCGGCGGCTGGCCGACATCGTGATCCCCGGCCTGGTGCTGCTGGCGGTGTGGGGCGCGGCGTGGACGGTGCGGCGGTTCCGGTGCGCCGGATACGGGACGGTGGTCGTCGCGGCGGCGGCGTGGGTCGCGGTGACGACGCTGGCCGCGCCGGTCGCGCTGGCGTCGGCGTGGCTGTGGAACGCGCGCACCGACCAGGGCGAGATCGCCGCCGTGCGCGGACTGTGCGCCCGGCTGGGGCCGGGCCGCTCGGTCGTGGCGCTGGACCGGCCGACCGCCGACCGGTTCCTGCCGGTGGTGCGGTCGATGTGCGGGCTGCCCGCCGCGGCCGTCACCGCCGCCGCCACCCCCGACGACGTGCGCCGCGTCGCCGACCGGGTCTACCGCGCCGGGCGGCGGCCGGTGCTGCTGGCCGCCGACCCGGCGCTCCTGGTGCCCCACGGGCCGGTCGCCCCCGGCCTCGCGCTGCGCACCCGGCAGGACGAGCGCACGCTGCTGGTCCCCCCGGGCGGCACGCTGCCGCTGGAGATCGACGTGTGGCTCACCTCCCCGCCGCGCCGGTGACCCCGCGGACCGGACCGTCCGCGCCGGGCCGCCGGGGCGAGTATTCTCGCCGTGCGTGAGTACCGAGCCCAGCGAATCCGTGCACGTGACGATCGTGCTGCCCTGCTACAACGAGCAGGATCACGTGATCGACGAGGTGGAGCGCATCACCAAGGCGATGGACGCCAGCGGCAAGACCTACGAGCTGCTGGCCATCGACGACCGCTCCACCGACGAGACCCTGGCACGGCTGCGGGAGGCCGAACCGCGCTTCCCGCACCTGAGGGTGATCGCCTTCCAGCACAACAGCGGCTCGGGCACCGTCCGCCGGATCGGCACCCAGCAGGCCCGCGGCGAGATCGTCGTGTGGACCGACGCCGACATGACCTACCCCAACGAGCGCATCCCCGAGCTCGTGGAGATCCTCGACACCGACCCGGCGGTCGACCAGGTCGTGGGGGCCCGCAAGACCGAGGAGGGCACGCACAAGCTCCTGCGGGTGCCCGCCAAGTGGTTCATCCGCAAGGTCGCCGAGCGGCTCACCAACACGCGGATCCCCGACCTGAACTCGGGGCTGCGGGCGTTCCGCCGCCAGGTGTCGCTGCCCTACCTGCGGCTGCTGCCGCCCGGGTTCTCCTGCGTCACCACGATCACCATCGCGTTCCTGTCGAACCAGCACCCGGTCCACTACCTGCCGATCGACTACTACAAGCGGGCCGGCAAGTCGAAGTTCCACTTCTTCAAGGACGCCTACCGCTACATCCTCCAGGTCCTGCGGATGGTGATGTACTTCAACCCGCTCAAGGTCCTGATGCCGCCCGCGCTGTGGCTGATCGTGATCGGCCTGCTCAAGGGCGTGTTCGACATGGTCGTCCACTTCGGCTACTTCGCCAACAACACCATCATGATCTTCGTGACGGGGTTGATCATCGGATCGATGGCCCTGCTGGCGGACCTGATCGTGAGATCCCGGGGAGACGTCTAGTGCGCATCGCGATCGTCGGTCCCGCGTTCCCCTACAAGGGCGGCGGGGCGCAGCACACCACCGAGCTGGCGCACCGGCTGGCCGCCGCCGGGCACACCGTGCGGATCGAGACCTGGCGCGCCCAGTACCCGGGGTTCCTGTACCCGGGCCGGCAGACGATCGAGGAGCCGGAGGGGGAGCCGTTCCCCAACACCGGCCGCGACCTGGACTGGCGGCGCCCCGACGGCTGGTTCCGCGTCGGCCGCGCCCTGCGGTCGGCCGACCTGGTGGTGCTGTCGGTCCTCAGCCCCGTGCAGGTGCCGTCCTACCTGGGCATCCTCTCCGGCATCGGCGGGAAGGCCCGGACGGTCGCGCTGTGCCACAACGTCCTGCCGCACGAACGCAAGCCCTACGACGTCCCCCTGATGAGGAAGCTGCTGGGCCGCGTGGACGGCGTCCTGGTCCACTCCGCCCAGCAGGCGGACCTGGCCCGCGACCTGACCGCCGGGCCGATCCGCACCGCCGAGATGCCCGCCCACCTCCCCAAAGCGGGCAACGTCAGCGTCGCCGCCGACGACACCGTCCACCGGCGCCTGCTCTTCTTCGGCATCGTCCGCCCCTACAAGGGGCTGGACATCCTGCTGCGGGCGCTCGCCAAGGGGCCCGAGGACGTGTCGCTGACCGTCGCGGGCGAGTTCTGGGGCGGGCTGGACGAGACCAGGGCGCTGATCGGCAAGCTGGGCCTGAACGCCCGGGTGGACCTGCGGCCGGGCTACGTCCCCGCCTCGGAGATGCCCGCCCTGTTCGCCAGCGCCGACGCCCTGGTGCTGCCGTACCGGACCGCGACGGCCTCCCAGAACGTCTGGATCGCCCACGAGCACGGCCTCCCGGTGATCGCGACGACCGTCGGCGGCTTCCCCGACCAGGTCCGCGACGGCGTGGACGGCCTGCTGGTCGGCCCCGAGGACGTGAGCTCGCTGGCCGACGCGATCCGCCGCTTCTACGCGCCGGGCGAGCCGGAGCGGCTGCGCTCCCACGTGCGCCCGGTGGACCACGGCCCCCTCTGGGACGCCTACGTGGCCGAGCTGACCTCGTCCTGAGCCGGGGCGGGCGGCCTCGGCCGCCCGCCCAGCAGGACCGCCACCCCCGCGCCCAGCAGGTCGGCGACCGTCAGCAGCACCCGGGACGCCAGCGCCACCACGATCGGGGCCCCGGCGGGCAGCACCGGGCTCAGCACCACGACCATCGCGCCCTCGCGCGCCCCGATCCCGCCGGGCGCGATGAACACCAGGAACCCCGCGACGAACGCCAGCGCGTACGCGCCCGTCGCCACGAACGGCAGGCTCGGCCCGTCCCCGCCGACGGCCATGCACAGCAGCCACAGGTGGACGCCGAACAGCAGCCAGCCGGCCAGCGTCCACACCACCGCGACCAGCGTCGCGCCGAGCCCGACGGGATGCTCCAGCGGGGGCCGCCGCACGATCCGCAGCGCGGTGTCCAGCCCCCACGTCACGATCCTCGGATGGAGGCAGGCCAGCAGCACCGGGGCCAGCGGGAACAGCCACCAGTAGCGCTCCCGCGCGGCGGCGGAGGACAGCGGCAGCGTCACCGCCGCGACCGCCAGCCCGCACGCGGTGGACGTGGCGATCGCCAGCATCGTCGCCGAGAAGCTGCGCGCCCGGGGCACCTGGTGCTCGCGCGCCATCTCGATCTGCGTGACCAGCGCCCACACCTTGCCCGGCACGTACTTGCCCAGCGCCGAGATCGCGGTGATCCGGAACGCGGGCCGCAGCGGCATCGGCGAGCCCAGGCCCACCAGGAACGTCCGCCACCCCAGCATCCACGCGAACAGCCCGGCCGCGCCGAACGCGAACGCCCCCAGCAGCGTCCCCGCCGACATCTGCTCGAACGCCCGCACGGTCGCGTCCCACTGCGAGACCAGGCTCCACGCGCAGAAACCCAGCGCGAGCAGCACCAACAGCACACGGACGGTCCGCACCGCGAGGGCCTTGACGTTCACCGCACCAGGGTAGGTGAACGCGCCCACCTCGCACGCACGGCGCCGTTCCCGCCGTAAAGTGGCGCCGATGAAACTCTCCGATGTGGTCGCCTTCATGGGGCACCAGGTGCATGTCTGCCGGTACCGAGAGGCCGGGACGCTGCTCGACTGGATGGGCCGGGACCTGCGCGGCAAACGCGTCCTGGACGTCGCGGGCGGCGACGGCTACTGGGCGGGTCAGACCGTCAGGCGCGGCGCGTGGGCGGTCTCGATCGACCTGGCCCGCAAGAAGATGGTCTACGGGCGGACCCTGGCGCACCCCCCGGCGCTGATCGAGTGCGACGCGCTGAAGCTGCCGTTCCGGGACGGGTCGTTCGACGCGATCCTGTCGGTCTGCGCGATCGAGCACTTCGACGACGGCGGCAGGTCGCTGGACGAGATGGCCCGGGTGCTCGCGCCCGGCGGCGAGCTGTTCATGTCGGCCGACGTGCTGAGCCGCGCCGACGCCTGGCCGAAGCTGCGCGACGCGCACAAGGCCAAGTACCACGTGCAGCACACCTACACCCACGAGACGCTGGGCAAGCTGCTCGACGAGCGCGGCATGGACCTGGTCCGGTACAGCTACCAGTTCCGGACGGCGGCGGCCGAGCGGCTGTACCTGTCGCTGTCGGCCTACGGGGGCAGGGTGGGCTTCAACGCCGCCGCGCCCCTCACCCCGCTGGTGGCGCTCGCCGACCGCGGGGCACCTAACGACAGGGGCAGCATCGTGCTGCTCCACGCCCGCAAAAGGTCCGCCTAGCCCCGGCGGGGGCGTAGGCTGAAGGCAAAGAGTGATCTACGCCACTCGCTTCCACCGGAAGGGGTGAGCCCCGTGACGGGATCGGTCGGCACCGACCGCCGCCGGACACCTCGGGTTCTGATCGACGCCACCGCCGTCCCGGCCGACCGGGGCGGGCTGGGGCGGTACGTGGAGGGTCTGCTGGGCGCGCTGCACGCGCTCGGCGCGGACCTGGCCGTGGCCTGCCAGCGCGCCGACGAGCAGCACTTCGCCAAGCTCGCCCCGGGCGCGCGGGTGGTGCCGGGCCCGGCGGCGCTCGCGCACCGGGCGTCCCGGCTCGCCTGGGAGCAGACCGGGCTGCCGCAGGTCGCCGAGCGCGTCGCGGCCGACGTCATCCACCTGCCGACCTACACGATCCCGACCCGGCCCGGCCGCCCCACGGTCGTGACGATCCACGACGTGACGCTGTTCACCGAGCCCGAGCGTCACGACCCGCTGCGCACCACCTACGTCAAGTCCGCCACCCGCACGGCCGCGCGCCGCGCGACGCGGCTGATCGCGCCGTCCCGGGCGACGCGCGACGAGCTGGTGCGGGTGCTGGGGGCCGACCCCTCGCACATCGACGTGGCCTACCACGGCGTGGACCACGAGGTCTTCCACCGGCCCTCCGAGGACGAGGTCAAGTCGGTGTCGGACCGGCTCGGCCTGCACGGCTACCCCTACGTGGCGTACCTGGGGGCGCTGGAGCCGCGCAAGAACGTCCCCAACCTGATCCGCGGCTGGGCGCGGGCCTGCGAGCACCTGCCCGAGCCGCCCGCGCTGGTGCTGGCGGGCGGCGGCGGCTGGGACGACGAGGTGGACGCGGCGCTGGCGACCGTTCCGCTGGGGCTGCGGGTGGTGCGGCCCGGCTACCTGCCGTGGGCGGCGCTGCCGGGGTTCTTCGGCGGGGCGCTGGTGGTGGCGCTGCCCAGCCGGTGCGAGGGGTTCGGGCTGCCGGTGCTGGAGGCGATGGCGTGCGGTGCGCCGGTGCTGACGACGCGGCGCGGCCCGCTGCCGGAGGTCGGGGGCGACGCGGTCGCCTACACCGAACCCGATCCGGCGGGCATCGCGGCGGCGCTGGAGTCCCTGGTGGTGGACCCCGACCGCCGCCGGGAACTGGCCACCGCGGCGGTCACGCGGTCGCGGGAGTTCAGCTGGGAGGAGTCGGCGCGGGCGCATCTGCGGTCGTATGAGCGAGCCGTCTCCCAGTACGCCGCTTCCCGGTAGTTTGGTCGCCCATGGAAGCCATCTTGCTGGTCGGGGGCCGGGGGACGCGCCTGCGGCCGTTGACGATCTCGACGCCGAAGCCGCTGCTGCCCACCGCCGGGGCTCCGTTCCTGGCGCACCAGCTCGCGCGGGCGCACGCCGCCGGGGTGACCCGGATCGTGTTCGCGACCTCCTACCGGGCGGAGATGTTCGAGGCGGCGTTCGGCACCTCCGCGCACGGCGTGGAGCTGACCTACGTCAGCGAGCGTGAGCCCCTGGGCACCGGCGGCGCGATCCGCAACGCCGCGCCCGCGCTCACCAGCGGGCCCGACGACCCCGTCCTGATCCTCAACGGCGACATCCTGTCCGGCCACGACGTGCGCGCCCAGGTGGAGCTGCACGAGAAGGCCGGGGCCGCCGCGACGCTGCACCTGACGAAGGTGGAGGACCCCTCCCGGTTCGGGTCGGTGCCGACCGACGGGCAGGGCCGGGTGACGGCGTTCCTGGAGAAGACCAACAACCCCGTCACCGACCAGATCAACGCGGGCTGCTACGTGTTCCGCCGCTCGGCGATCGACACGATCCCCGAGGGCGAGGTCGTGTCGGTGGAGCGCGAGACGTTCCCCGGACTGATCTCCTCCGGGCAGGTCGTCATGGGCTACGTCGAGGCGGGCTACTGGCTGGACGTGGGCACGCCCGAGGCGTTCGTGCAGGGCTCCCGCGATATGGTCCTCGGCCGCATCGCCTCGTCCGCGATGCCGGGCGAGCCGGGCCAGCGGCTGCTGCTGGACGGCGCGGTCGTGTCGCCCCGCGCGGTGGTGCGCGGCGGGACGGTCGTCGGGCGCGGCGCGGAGGTCGAGGGCGGCGCGACCGTGGAGGGCAGCGTGCTCCAGGACGGCGCGTTCGTGGCCGAGGGCGCGACGGTCCGCGACTCGGTGGTCGGGCGCGGCGCGCGGGTCGGCGCGGGCGCGGTGCTGGACGGGGTGATCCTCGGCGACGGCGCGTCCGTCGGCCCCGGCAACGAGCTGCGCAACGGCCTGCGCCTGTGGCCGGGCATCGCGCTGCCGCCGACCGCCGTGCGGTTCTCGGCCGACGACTCCTGAGCACGGGGCCCGCGAACGTGCTGACCCGGGACTGGACCGCGCCGTGGCCCCTGGACCTCAGACGGGTGCTACGGCCGGTCCGGCGCGGGCCGAACGACCCGGCGTTCCGGATCGACCGCGACGGGACGTTCTGGCGCGCCTGCCGCACGCCCGAGGGGCCGGGGACGCTGCGGCTGCGGCAGCGGGGGAGCGTCGTCCACGCCGCCGCCTGGGGCGACGGCGCGGGCTGGCTGCTGGACGGCCTGCCGGACCTGCTGGGCGCCGGCGACGTCCCCGAGGAGTTCGTCGCGCGCCACCCGGCCGTCGCGGAGGCGGTGCGGCGCAGCGCCGGGCTGCGCCTGGCCCGGACGGGTCTGGTCTTCGAGGCGCTGGTGCCGTCGATCCTGGAGCAGAAGGTCCTGCTGGAGGAGGCGTGGCGGGCCTGGGGGTACCTGCTGCGCCGGTTCGGCGAGCCCGCCCCCGGTCCGGCGGAGTCGACCCGGGGGCTGCGGGTCCCGCCGCCGCCCCGGGTCTGGGCGCTGATCCCGTCGTGGGAGTGGCACCGCAGCGGGGCCGAGCCCGTCCGGGCCCGCACCATCGTCGGCGCGGCCCGGATGGCGGACCGGCTGGAGGCCGACCCCTCGATGGAGCGGCTGACCTCCCTGCCGGGCATCGGGGTCTGGACGGCCGCCGAGGCCCGCCAGCGGGCGCTGGGCGACGCCGACGCGGTCTCCGTCGGCGACTACCACCTGCCCCGGATCGTGGGCCGGGCGCTGTGCGGCCGCCCCGTGGACGACGCCGGGATGCTGGAGCTCCTGGCCCCGTACGCGGGTCACCGGCACCGCGTCATCAGACTGCTTGAAGTTCACGGCGCGCGTGCCGAGCGTCGCGCTCCGCGTCTTCCGGTGCGGGACTACCGGCGGTTCTGAAAGAGGGCTGGGTCCTCCGGCGCAGCCGGAAGTTGTTCGGGGCCCAGTCCAGCCCGTCGCGGGTGTCGGCGCCGAACAGGACGCCGAGCAGCCCGAACGCGGCCAGGGTCAGGACGAGTGCGATGAGGGTGAGCATGACAGGAACCGTCCTTCACACGAGTCGTGGGGTGTGGGGGGCGAGCCTTGGCCGGGGCTCTGTGGACGTTCCGCGCGGTTCGTACCTTTAGTTTGACTCCGTCCAACATGTAGGTCCAGCGATCTTTACTGCAGGGTTCGTGTAAGAATTCCTTCACGATGCTCGATCTGGAACGGCTCCGGGCGCTGCGCGAGCTGAAGCTGCGCGGCACGGTCGGCGCTGTCGCCGACGCCCTCGGGTACACCCCCTCGGCGGTCTCCCAGCAGCTTGCGCAGCTCCAGAAGGAGGTGGGCGTGCCGCTGGTGGAGAGGGTCGGCCGCCGGCTGCGCCTGACCCGGGCCGGGGAGGTGCTCGCCGAGGAGGCCGACGGGCTGCTGGCCGCCGCGCAGCGCGCCGTCGAGTCCAGCCTGGCCGCCAGCGGGAGGGTGGCCGGGACGGTCCGCGTCGTCGGTTTCCAGACGGCGCTGCTGCACGTGCTGTCCCCCGCGCTGCCCGGCCTGGCCGCGGAGTACCCCGACCTGGTCGTGGAGATCCTGGACGAGGAGTTCCAGCGGATGCTCCAGGCGCTGGTGCTCCAGGAGATCGACGTCGTGGTCACCGACGAGTACTCCCATCTGCCGCGCCCGCGCCGTCCCGAGCTGACCGCCGAGGTGCTCGTCACCGAGCCGATGCGGCTGGCGATGTCCGCCGACCACCCGCTGGCGGCCTCCGGCGACCCGGTGCGGATGGCGGACCTGGCCGACACCCCGTGGGTGACCGGTCACCTCGGCACCAACCACTCCGACCTGCTGGACCGCGCCTGCGTCGAGCTCGGCGGCTTCCGGCCCCGCATCCGCATCCGCTCCAACGACCTGCTGGTGCTGCGCGCGATGGTCGCCAACGCCGGGGCGGTGTCCCTCATGCCGGACCTCGCCCTGGCCGAACGCGAGACCGGCGTGGTGGTCCGCGATCTGGCCGACGCCCCGGTCCGCCGCCGGATGGTCATGTGGTGGCGGGTCGGCGCGGAGGTGCGGCCGTCGGTGCGCGCGGTGCTGGAGGCGTTCCGCCGGTCGGCCGACGAGCTGGTGGAACGGCGGCCCGGCCTGGTGCGCGGCATCCCGGCGGGGGAGCGGTCGCCGTTCCCTGGCCCGGGCGGGGAATAGATCGCCGCGGCCCGTCGCTGTCCCGGACGTCGATCGTTTGGGCCTCCCCGCCCGCCCCGAAATTATGACGATTGGCATAGAGTGCCCGCATGGACGCTGGTGTGACCGAATCCGCCTTGCGACGGGCGTTGGCGCGGGCCCGTGACGGCAAGACCCTCGACCCCTCCGAGGCCACCACGCTGCTGCACGCCCGCGGCGCGCAGCTCGACGACCTGCTCGCCTACGCCGCCCGCACGCGCGACGCCGGACTGGAGGCCGCCGGGCGGCCGGGCGTCATCACCTACAGCAAGAAGGTCTTCATCCCGCTGACCCGGCTGTGCCGGGACCGCTGCGGGTACTGCACGTTCGCGACAGTCCCGCACAGGCTGGAGTCGCCCTATCTCAGCCCCGACGAGGTGCTGGAGATCGCCCGGCAGGGCGCGGCGATGGGCTGCAAGGAGGCGCTGTTCACCCTCGGCGACCGGCCCGAGGACCGCTGGAAGGCCGCCCGCGAGTGGCTGGACGCGCACGGCTACGACGACACCCTCTCCTACGTGCGCGCCATGGCCGTGCGGGTGCTGGAGGAGACCGGCCTGCTGCCGCACCTCAACCCCGGCGTCATGAGCTGGCGGGACCTCCAGCGGCTCAAGCCCGTGGCGCCGTCCATGGGGATGATGCTGGAGACCACCGCGACGCGGCTGTTCAGCGAGAAGGGCGGGCCGCACTTCGGGTCGCCCGACAAGGACCCGGCGGTGCGGCTGCGGGTGCTGGAGGACGCCGGGCGCGTCAACGTCCCGTTCACCACCGGCATCCTGATCGGCATCGGCGAGACGGTCGCCGAACGCGCCGACGCCCTGTTCGCGATCCGCAGGACGATGCGGGAGTACGGCGCGATCCAGGAAGTGATCATCCAGAACTTCCGCGCCAAGCCCGACACCAAGATGAGGGCGATGCCGGACGCCGAGCTGGAGGAGCTGGCCGCCACCATCGCCGTCGCCCGCCTGGTCCTCGGCCCGAAGGCCCGCCTCCAGGCCCCGCCGAACCTGGTGGACGACGAGTACGCGCTGATGCTGCGCGCCGGCATCGACGACTGGGGCGGCGTCTCCCCGCTGACCCCCGACCACGTCAACCCCGAACGCCCCTGGCCGCAGATCGACGAGCTCGCCGCGCGGACCGCCGAGTCCGGCTTCACCCTCCGCGAGCGCCTGACGATCTACCCCGAGTACGTCAACCGGGGCGAGCCGTGGCTGGACCCGCGCCTGGCCGGGCACGTCGCCGCGCTCGCCGACCCGGCGACCGGGCTGGCCCGCGAGGACGCGCGTCCCGAGGGCCGCCCCTGGCAGGAGCCGGACGGCGGGTTCGCGGCGTCCGGCCGCACCGACCTGCACGTCGAGATCGACACCACCGGCCGCACGAGCGACCGCCGCGAGGACTTCGACGAGGTCTACGGCGACTGGGACGCCGCCCGGGAGCGCATCGGCGCGCCGGTCCGGTTCGACGCCGACGTCCGGGCGGCCCTCGCCGCCGCCGAGCGGGACCCGGCCGGGCTGTCCGACGACGAGGCGCTGGCGCTGCTGCACGCCGACGGCCCCGAGCTGGACGCGCTCGCCGCGCTCGCCGACGACCTGCGCCGCGAGGCCGTCGGCGACGACGTCACCTACGTCGTCACCCGCAACATCAACTTCACGAACGTCTGCTACACCGGCTGCCGGTTCTGCGCGTTCGCCCAGCGCCGCACCGACGCCGACGCCTACACGCTCTCGCTGGAGCAGGTCGGCGACCGCGTGGACGAGGCGTGGGAGGCCGGGGCGACCGAGATCTGCATGCAGGGCGGCATCCATCCCGACCTGCCCGGCACCGCCTACTTCGACCTCGCGCGCGAGGTGAAGAAGCGCGCCCCGGGCATCCACCTGCACTCCTACAGCCCGATGGAGGTCGTCAACGGCGTCGCCCGCACCGACCTGTCGGTCCGCGAGTGGCTGATCGCGGCGAAGGAGGCGGGCGTGGACTCGCTGCCCGGCACCGCCGCCGAGATCCTCGACGACGACGTCCGCTGGGTGCTGACCAAGGGCAAGCTGCCCACCGACCAGTGGGTCGAGGTCGTCACCACCGCCCACGAGGTCGGCCTGCCGACGACCTCCACGATGATGTACGGGCACGTGGACACCCCCGCCCACTGGGTCGCGCACATCAAGCTGCTGCGGTCGATCCAGGAGCGCACCGGCGGGTTCAGCGAGTTCGTGCTGCTGCCGTTCGTGCACCACAACTCGCCGATCTACCTGGCGGGCCTGGCCCGTCCCGGCCCCACCGTCCGGGAGAACATCGCCGTCCACGCCCTGGCCCGGATCCTGCTGCACGGCGCGATCCCCAACATCCAGACCTCCTGGGTGAAGCTCGGCGAGGAGCTGTGCACGCGCGTCCTCCAGGGCGGGGTCAACGACCTGGGCGGCACGCTGATGGAGGAGACCATCAGCCGCATGGCCGGGTCGGAGAACGGCTCGTTCAAGGCGATCAGCGAGCTGGAGGCCATCGCCGAGCGCGCGGGCCGTCCCGCCCGCCAGCGCGACACCCTCTACGGCGAGGTCCCCGCCGAACGCGTCGAGGCCGCCCGCCGCACCGACGGCATCGGGCATTTCGGGAAGCTGCGGAACCTGCCGCTGGTGAGCTCGTGACGCCCGTGTTGTATTACTGACCCCGTGGAGAAAGAGGCGAAGCGGCGGCGGCCCGTCGTCCGGGCGGCCGCCGTCGCCGTCGCCGTCGCGGCGGCCGGGGGCGGGGTGTGGGCGTCCGGGGCGTTCGGCTCCTCCTGCGACGGCTCGCCCGTGGAGATCCGGATCGCCGCGCAGCCCGGGCTCGCGCCCGCGCTGAACGAGATCGCCTCCCGCTTCAACGCCGAGGGCCGCCGGGTCGGCGAGGACCGCTGCGCCCGCGCGGTCGTCGAGCCGGTCGAGCCCGCCGAGTACGTGCGCGCCCCGACCGGCGCGGACGTGTGGATCCCCGAGTCGGGGCTGTGGCTCGGCGCGGCCCGGAGGAAGGGGCAGCGGAACGTCCCGCCGTTCGGCCGGTCGATCGCCACGACCCCGGTCGTCCTGGCCGCGCCCCGGCCCGTCGCCGCCGAGCTGCGCGACGCCGACGTCACCGCGAGCTGGCGGCTGCTGCTGCGCGACCGCGCCGGGGGCCTGGAGCTGGTCCGCCGCGCCGTCGACCCCGCCCGCGGCATGGCCGGGGCCGTCACGGCGCTCGGCCTGGCGCGGGCCACCGGCGGGCAGGCCCCGCCGCGCGAGGTCACCCGGGCGCTGCTGCGCGCCACCCCCAAGGCGGGGCCGTTCGACGGGATCACCGCCGCCGAACGCTTCGACCGCCATCTGGTCGCCGCCGGCGAGCAGGCCGTCGTCGCCTACAACCAGGCCCACCGGCCGAACCCCCTGGCGGCGCTCGCGCCGCGCGAGGGCACGCTCCTGCTGGACCACCCCTACACGGTCCTCACCAAGGACTGGGCGCGCGCGGACGCCGCCGAGGCGTTCCGGTCGACGCTGGGCGCGCGTGCGGCGCTGGACGTGCTGCACCGCGGCGGGTTCCGCACCCCGGAGGGCACGTTCCCCGCCGCCCACGCCCAGCGCCTCGGCCTGCCCGCGGAGATGCCGAGGATCCTGCGCCTGCCGACCCCGAAGGAGATCGAGCGGGCCATGGCGCCCTGGCGCTAGCGGACCTCGATGAACGCCGCCGGGTCGCGCGGCGGGCGACCGCGCGGGGGAGCGGCGGCGTGGCCGACACCGACCGCGCCCATCGGGTCCCACCCGTCGGGCAGGTCCAGGCACTCGCGGACCACGTCGCGGCAGAACATCGTGCTCGACACCCAGCACGAGCCCAGCCCCTCCACGGCGAGCTGCACCAGGAGGTTCTGCACGCCCGCGCCGGTCGCGACGACGAACATCTCGCGCTCGGCGGCGGCGCGCCGCTCGTCGGGGTAGTCGTGCGAGCCCTCCATCACCAGGCACGGCACGATCAGGTAGGGCGCGCGGCGCAGCACGTCGCCCCGGCGCAGCCGCCTGGCGATCGACTCCTCGGTGAAGCCGTCGCGCCGCAGGTCCGCCTCCCACGCGTCGCGCATCGCGTCCAGCAGTCCGGTCCGCGCCTCCTCCGACTCCAGCAGCACGAACCGCCACGGCGTGGTGTGGTGCGGCGCGGGCGCGGTGATCGCGGCGGCGACGGCGCGGCGCACCGCCTCCCCGTCCACCGGCTCGTCGGTGAACTCGCGGACCGTGCGGCGCGCGTACAGCACGTCGGCCGCGCCGTAGCGGAACATGTCCTCCGCCGAGGGGCGCACCAGCGCCCGCGCGCCCGGCCCGTCCTCCTCGGTCACCAGCGGGCCGAGGCCCCGCACGACCGCGATCGGCACGCCGTCGAGCTTGCCCTTCACCAGCTCGGCGGCCGAGGCGATCTCGTCGGCGACGGCGGTGACGGTCGCGTTCAGCGGGTTGCCGTGGGCGTCCTCGCGGCCCCGGAAGTCGTGCAGCGGGCGCAGCCCGGCGACGCCGATGGCGTTGTCGGTCAGCCCGTTGCGCCAGGGACGGCCCATGGTGTCGGAGACGATCACGGCGACGTCGCGGCCGGTCCGCGCGCGCAGCGCGGCGCGGATGCGGCGGGCCGAGGCGTCGGGGTCCTCCGGCAGCAGCAGGACGGTGCCGGGCGCGGTGTTGGAGGCGTCCACCCCGGCGGCGGCCAGCACCAGGCCCTGGCGGGTCTCCACGATCCGCGTCTCGCCGCCGGCGTGCCGGCGCCGGGCCACGACCCGGACGGTCTCGGCGTCGATCGCCTTCTCCCGGTCGTCGGCGACCAGGACGCGGCCCTCCGCCTTGCTCACGATCTTGGAGGTGACCACCAGCACGTCGCCGTCCTCGACCATGCCGGCCGGGACGAACGCGGCGATGTCGTCGCCCTCCCCCACCTCGGGGACATCGGGGATCCCGAACACCCGCACGTTCACGCGGCCGACTCCCCCGACAGCTCCCGGGCCAGCCCGACGGCGGCGGCGGCGATCGCCCGGGTGGCGTCGGCGTCGCTCATCAGCAGCGGGCGCGACCGCACCGCGATCCCGTCCACCGCCACGCCGGCGTCGGCCTCGTCGACCAGCCAGCCGTCCAGCAGGTCCGGCCCGTAGTGCTCGGCGACGGCGCGGGCGGAGGTCTCCACGCCGATCGCGGTCAGGCACGCGTCGGCCATGCCGCGCACCGGGGCGCCCCCGATGATCGGGGAGACGCCGACGACGGTCTTGGCGGCGACCGCGTCGCGGACGCCGGGGATCGCCAGGATCGTGCCGACGCTCACCACCGGGTTGGACGGCGGGAGCAGCACGAAGTCGGCCGACTCGATCGCCTTCAGCACGCCCGGCGCGGGCCTGGCCTCGTCCGCGCCGACCGGGACGATCGACCGCGCCGGGAGCGCGGCGCGCAGCCGCACCCACCACTCCTGGAAGTGGATCGCGCGGCGGCCGTGCTCGGGGTCGTCGACCACGACGTGCGTCTCGACCTGGTCGTCGGTCATCGGGATCAGCCGCACGCCCGGCTTCCACCGGTCGCACAGCGCCTCGGTGACCGCCGACAGCTTGTACCCGGCCGCCAGCATCTGCGTCCGCACGATGTGGGTGGCGAAGTCCCGGTCGCCCAGCCCGAACCAGGACGGCCCGACGCCGTAGGCGAGCAGCTCCTCCTTCACCGTGAACGACTCGCCGGCGCGGCCCCAGCCCTGCTCCTCGTTGATGCCGCCGCCGAGCGTGTACATGACGGTGTCCAGGTCGGGGCAGACCCGCAGCCCGAACAGCGAGATGTCGTCACCGGTGTTGCCGATGACGGTGATGTCGGCCTCGGGGGCGGCCGCCTGCAGTCCGCGCAGGAAGCGGGCCCCACCGATGCCGCCCGCCAGCGCCACGATCCTCATGCCGATCAGCCTAAGGGCCGCGGCGGGCCGGGCCGGACACCGCCCGGCGATCAAGGGTGGGGCGGCGGTCAGGGCGGGGATGTGCGAAGCTTTTCGAAGAAACCGTTTGCCGTGACCGTGACAGCACCGCCGGGAGATGTCGCCGTGAACAAGGAAGCCGTCCAGCGCCTGCGCGAGCCCGCCGCCTGGGTCCTGCTGGGGGCCGCCGGACTGCAGCTGCTCGCCGGACTGATCGCCCTGCTGGCGGGCGGCGTCAGCGGCGAGATCGCCGGCCAGGAGGTCGGCAGCTCGTTCAAGTCGCGCGCCCTGGCCGAGATCACCGGCGGGTTCTTCACCCACACCGGCCAGGTGCTGCTGGTGGTGCTGGCGGTCGCGCTGTCGGTGTGGGCGACCGAGACCAGGCAGGCCCGCACCGTGGTGATGGGCGCCCTCGGCGTGCTGGGCGGCGTCGCGCTGTTCGGCGTGGTCGCGTGGCTGAGCGCGATGCTGGTGCCGTCGGGCCTGGCGAGCGCCGCCGACAAGCTGGCGGTGTTCCTGTACGGCGCGGCGCGGCTGGCGGTGGTCGGGCTGGCGATCTGGTTCGTCCTGACGGTCTTCAAGGGGATGCAGCCCGCGCGCCCGCAGGCCCAGCCCGGCCAGGTGGGCCAGGGCGGCTACCCCGATTTCGGCCAGCCGCAGGGGCAGCAGTTCGGGCAGCCCCAGCAGCAGTTCGGCCAGCCGGAGCAGGGCCAGCAGTACGGCCAGCCCCAGCAGTTCGGCCAGCAGCCCCAGCAGCAGTACCAGCAGTACGGGCAGCAGCCGCAGCAGGGGCAGCAGCCCGCCGAGGAGGAGAACGTCGGCGAGTGGACCCGCGCCTACGGAGGGGCGGGCAGCGACACCGGGCAGCCGGGTTACGGACAGCCCGGACAGGGGTACGGACAGCCGCAGCAGGGGCAGCAGCCGGGCCAGCAGCCCGGCGAGCAGCCGCCGAACGAGGGCGGGGACTGGTACCGCGACAACCGTCCGTCGTAGTGATCTCCTGATTACCCCAGGTGAAGCCGCGTTTATCTGATCTCTGGTCAAAGCAGATCGCGGTGCTACCCCAAAAACCCCTCTTTGTCCCTTCGGAAACTGGTTCCGCTTGACGGGGCAGGCACTACACACGTGTAATTTCGTGGGTGTAGTTCTATGCCTTCTCGGGGGATGGAGCTGGAGGGAAGGCATCGACCAGGGGGCTCCACGGGCTAGGAGGTGCGCTGTGAGCGAGGTGGTCATCCCGCTGGCGCACGGCACAGACGGCGAAGAGTTGGGCTGGCAGGAGCGCGCGTTGTGCGCGCAGACGGACCCGGAGGCGTTTTTTCCGGAGAAGGGCGGCTCCACTCGCGAGGCCAAGAAGGTGTGCCGGGCATGCGAGGTACGGGCCGAGTGCCTTGAGTACGCGTTGCAGCACGATGAACGTTTCGGAATTTGGGGGGGTCTGTCGGAGCGGGAGCGGCGGAAGCTGAAGCGTCAGGCCGGATGACGGCCGGCCGCCGCGGGCAGGGGGCCCGCGGCGGACCGCGTTCCGCCCCGCCGTCCCGGCCCCTGCCGGGGCGGCGACGGGACGCACGGCGCCGTGCGAGGGGGAGGCAGGGCATGCGCGCACGCGCGAACGCGGGTGGGCCGGCGCCGACCGGAACCGACTGACCAGGACCGACCGACGAGAACCGACCGAACCGATACCGCTACCGAACACGAAGCGACGGCCCGCGCGTCATGCGCGGGCCGTCGCGTCACCACGGGAGGGATTCCCTCCTGTCACCGGCCGGACGATCGGGGGTCTCCGCGGTCACGGAACGTCCGGCCGGAGTTCGGCGGGGGCGGTCGCGGGTCAGCGCACGCCGCGGCCCGGGGTCACGACCTGCGGCTTGCCGCAGTCGTTGCCGACGCCCTTGCACACCTTGAAGGTGATCTTCTTGATGTTGGCGGCCTTGACGCCGGTGGCCACGCTCTGGGGCTTCAGCTTCGCCCCGAACGGCACCTTCCGGGTGATGTCCTTGCCGGCCTTGCGGTCGATCGTGTACTGCAGGGAGGCGCGCATCTTCAGCCGGTTGTAGCCGGAGTAGTTGATCCGAACGTTGCCCGGCAGGAAGAGGACCTGGCCCTTGACGCGGACGGTGGACATCGCGTTGCACTTGCCGGTCTTCGGCAGACACACGTCGAAGGACTTGACGGGCTTGCCCGTGGCGTGGATGTCGGCGTGCGCGGTGGCGGTGCCGAGCATGCCCGCGCCCATGGCCAGGCCGAGGCCGCCGACGACGGCGGCGCGCTTGACGGCGATCGCAGGGGAGAAGCTCATTTTCTCATCCTTTTCGGATTGAGGGAGGGAAGGGCGGAGCAGGGATGTTCCGCCGTTCATTCCGGAAACGGGGGTCGGGTACTCGCATTTCTGGAGATCGTTCCGGGCCACGGGAAAACGCTGTTCGCGCTCATCCATGGATTTCGGATGCCCTTCCACAGCCTGCCGGCCGGCCGGGTGGGGCGCCCGCGCGGGAGGGCCGGGCGGCGGCTCGGCCACTTTCCGGTCCTGCGGGCCTCGCGATGGCGTACCCGCAGGTCCGTGAGGAAGACGCCGGGCTGCGCGACGGGTCCCGGCCGGGACGGCGGTCAGCGCCTGCGTCGTACGGCTCGACATCTGCCTTCTCCTTTCCCGCGAAGATCGGACACGACCGTGGGGAACGGTATGGAGTCCCGCGTCCCGGGCGCCAGGAACCATGGCACTAATGCGCCTGGTGCCTGACTCCCAATTTCCGGGCGGCGGCGCGCCCACATCGCCTTTCTTCTTGTTGCGGCGCCGGCGGCGGTGACAGGATCCCGGTGAAATACGGCACCGGATTCAGGAATCGGTGGCCGGTGAGGCGACGGGCCTCGGACCCGGCAGGGGAGGCCGGGGCCGAGGCCCGTCGTCGTGGGTGAGCGGGAGCGGGGGGATCAGGCGGAGGAGCCCGACAACACCCGGTGGAGCAGCAGCAGCGGGCCGGCGCCGGTGCCGCTGCGCCAGGTCTTGCCGAAGTCGTTGGAGCGGCTCGCCTTCCAGGTGTTGCCGGTGCCCTTGTTCTTGACCGTGCTGTGCTCCAGACCCTGCCCGGCGGCGTACTTCACCTTGCGCTTGGCGCGCATCCCGGTCGCCGACCCGGTGGTGATCATGTCGTCGTCGGAGGCGCCGACCAGCGTCCACTCGGTGCCGCCGGAGCCCTGCGGGTTCTGGCCCGCCCAGCGCAGGAACCCGCTGTTGGGACGGACGTCGCTGCACTGCTCCCAGCCGCGCACGGCCAGGCAGCTGGTGCCCCAGCTGGTCCCGGTGTGCGGGGTGCTGTAGGTGACGGCGTACCGGACGATCAGGCGGTCGGGCCAGTCCTTGTTGGCCCCGTACCGCCGGGTGCCCTCCAGCGCGGCCCGGATGACCAGCCCGCCCATGGAGTGCCCGACGACCGCGACGGGCTTGCCGCTCTTGCTGTAGTGGTCGTGGATGTCCCAGGCGAGCCGCCGTCCCAGCTCCTGGATGCGCGTGTTGAGATCGCCCTTGAACTTGCGCGTGCAGCGGGTGTCCTTGGCGTAGTACCCCCACGTGATCATGGGGGTGGTCCAGCCCTTGGCCCGCAGCGCGGAGATGGCGTTCTTCCACGTGCTGTCGCAGTTGATCTGAGCGTCCCCGGCCCGGCTGTGGTTCCAGTCGATGCCGTGCACGAAGTACACCGGGAGGGCGCCGGCGGCCGAGGCGGGGGCGGCGGTCGCGACGGCGGCGACGGCGGTGGCGGACAGCGCGGTGGACAGGACGGCGGACAGCGCGGCTGACCGCGCGGCGCGGGAGGGCATGGCGGCGTCCCTTCGGGTGGTGCGGAACGGCCGTGATCGCCATGATCAGGGCCGTTGATCACCCTGTCGGGAGTCGGGGGAGGCCGGTAGGTACCCAGGCACTATTCACCGCCGTGCGGGCAGGGGCGCGGACGGGCACGGGGCGGCGCGGAGAAGGGGCCCGCGCGGGTCAGTCGTCGGGGGAGTCGTAGCTCGGGTCGACCGACTCGGGGGCCAGGCCGAGGAGGTCGGCGACCTCCTCCACCAGCAGGTCGCGCACCAGCCGGGCCGTCTCGCGCTCGCCGGAGGCGCGCACCTCGACGGGGCGCCGGTAGACCACGATCCGCACCGGCCGGCCCGTGCCGCCGGACAGCGTCGCCGACAGCGGCACCGGCCCCTCGGAGCGGGGCTCCACGTCCGGGACCTCCATCACGGCGAACTCGACATGGGCCAGCTCCTGGTCCCAGCGTTCGGTCAGCCGGCGCACCTCGTCGTGGACGAGGTCGTCGAAGCGTTCCGCGCGGGTACGGGAGATCGGCGCCAACGGGGGCGTCAGGGGGCCGCGGAGGCCGCGACCGTGACGGTCACGACGCCGCACGCCAGCCACACGGGATCGCACGGTTCCCAGCTTACCGCCCGTCTCCGGAAGCCGTCCGGCCGCGCCCGGCCAGGCCCGGGGGCGCCCGGCCCCGCCGCGTTGGTACTGGAGCATCAGACGACCTTAGGTTTTGATCAAATTTTTGGGCCTGGAGTACCAGGTGGAGCCACTCCAGGAGAGCATGGGGCCGCCGGAACCGCCCGGTCCGGTTCATGATCGTGGCTAAAGTGACACAACGGTGCCCCCAGGGCACCGATGGGCCGATGATTGACGAAGGGTCGCTTTCGGTTGGGTCCCTCAACGTCGGATTCGGACGCGGACGGGCCCGTCCCGTCCCCGTTCCCTTCCTGGGACGAGGCGGTGGTCGTCGAGGCGCCCGGCCGGGCGCCGGGCGCCGCGCCGAACCCGTTCACCGGACCGGGGTCGTTCCCGGGGCCGGGGGCGCTGGCCTCCCGGCGGCTGCGGCGCAGCCGGGACCGGCTCACCCTCGCCGTCGCCGCCGCGCTGGGCCTCGGCCTGCTGCTGGGCGGGGGCGGCTGGGTGGTGGCCGTCCGCGGCCCCTCCTGTGACCCGGCGGCCCTGCTGACGGTGACCGCCGACCCCGCCGTCGCGCCCGCCGTCACCGCCGTCGCCGCCTCCCTCAACCGGGCGCGCCGCAAGGCGGGGCGCTGCGCGGCCGTGAAGGTCTCCGCCGGGCGGTCGGGGGAGACCGCGGCGCTGTTCCGCACCGGCCGGGGCACCCCCGACGTGTGGATCCCCGACTCCTCGCTGTGGCTGGACATGCTGCCGCGCGCGATCCGGCCCGCCGCCGGACGGCCCCCCGCCTCGGTCGCCTCCTCGCCGCTGGTGTTCGTGCTGACCACCGCGGACGCCCGGCGGCACCGCTCCGAGCTGGACCGGCGGGCCTGGGCGGCGTTCGGCCCCGGCGTCGCCGCCGACCGCGTGTTCCACGCGGCGAGGGCCGCCACGCCCCGCTACCTGCTGCGGGTCCCCGACCCGTCGCGGACCGGGGCGGGGATGCTGACGCTGCTGGCCCTGGAGTCCACCGTCCACGCCACGACGGCGCGCGGCGTCACCGCCCGGTTCGCCGCGACCATGCGCACCGTCCGGACGCTTCCGGACGGGACGGACCTGGGCGCGGCGCTCACCGGCGTGGGCGAGGACGGGCCCGCCGAGGTCGCCGTGGTCCCCGAGCACCGGGCGTGGCGGCACACCGGGACGCGCGCCGTCCGGCCCGTCGAGACCGTCTATCCCGCGCACGGGGCCCCCTACCTGGACTTCCCGTTCTTCGTCGCGGCGCGCGGCGCGGCCGACGGCCGGACCGCGGCGGCGCTGCTGGCGGAGCTGCGCGGCGCCGACGGCACCGCCCAGCTCCGGCAGGTCGGGCTGCGCAGCGCG
>NZ_BCQR01000069.1 GCF_001552175.1 Actinomadura kijaniata NBRC 14229 | reverse complement strand
CCGCCTGTTCCAGCAGTTCGCCCAGCTCCCGCAGGATGTGGGCGGCCGGGCGGCCCGGCGGGAGGTCGGCCAGCCGTCCCCGCGCGGCGCGCAGGACGACGAGGGCGGCCGTGCGGTCGTTCCGCGCCAGCCGGGCCCGGGCCAGCACCAACCGCGCCTGTGCGGTCTTCTGGAGGCGTCCGGCGAGATCCTCGTCCGGCAGCGGCGCGACCCGGAGCCCGTCCTCCGACTCCGGGGCGGCCAGTGCCAGGCCGGTCTGCAGGAAGTCCTCCAGCGGCGCGATCGCCTCGTCGGCGCGGCCGAGCAGGACCAGCGCGCGGGACCGCTCGATGGTGGCCTCGGCGGCCTCGGCCTCGCCCAGGCCGTCGGTCCCGTCCAGCAGGTCGAGGGCCTCCTGCGCGGCGTCCGACGTCGCCGACAGCGCCGGGACGCCGCGCAGCAGCGCCTTGGCGGCGGCCAGGTGCAGGCGGGCGCGCACGTGTTCGGGCGTCCCGGCGGACCGGACGGTCAGGGCCTGGTCGGCGAAGTACAGCGAGTCGCCGATCGCGCCCTCCTCCAACGCCCGGAGGCTGGCGCGCTGGTAGGCAACGCTGAGCGGGACGTCCCCCTCGGCCTCCCGGGCGGCCAGCAGCTCGCGGGCCAGGGCGTGCGCGCGGGCCGGATCGGAGCGGTCCACGTAGGTGAGGAGGAGGACCCGTCCGGCCTCGCTGTACTCCTCACCGACGGTGAGGTCGAGGGCGCGCAGGCGGTCCAGGGCGCGTTCGCCGAGGGAGACGGCCTGGCCCAGGTCGCCGACCGCGTGGTAGCAGCGCGCCAGCGCGATCACGAAAGGCAGGCGGCTGGCCCGGCCCGGATCGCGCTCGGCCTGCTCGCGCAGGTCCTCGAAGAGGGCGATGGCCTCCTCCAGGCGGTCGGTCTCCGCCAGGGCGCGGGCCCGGCCCCAGCGGGCGCGGGCGGTCAGCTCGGCGTCGTCGCTCCGGGCGATCACCTCCGCGAAGCCGCGCTCGGCGGCCGCCGCGTCCCCGCCCAGCAGCGCCAGGTGGGCATGTCGCTCGCGCACCTCCAGATGGGCGCGCTGTTCCGGTTCGACACCCTCGGCGAGGTACTCGGGTGTGCAGCCGAGTCGCTCGGCCAGCATCCGCAGCACGGTCGGCGTGGGCGTGCGCTTCCCGGACTCGATCAACGAGATGTAACTGTCTGAAAGGTCGTGGCCGGCGAGTTGTGCCTGCGACAAGCGTCTGGTCAGGCGCAGGTTGCGGACACGTTCGCCGACGTTGCCTGGACCCGGCATGTGGACTCACTTAGCGGAAGTATTCAGGCGGCTGGGGTGCCGACATAATTGCACATCGACGGTTGACACACATCGAGAGCAACGAAGCGTTAACCGACAAGATCCTCTTTTTGTCGGCGAAAGCCCTGCTCGCCGGGGGATCCGGGCGGGTACCGAAAATAGTTCGGGCGGTACCCCCGAACGGGGGGTGGCCGCCACGGCCGCTAGTCGTCGCTGGGGTTCTTGTTCGGGAAGATCATCTCGCAGACCTCAAGGTACAGCTGCTCGGGGTAGGGCAGGTAGTCCACCGTGGACAACGCCTGGTCCTGACCGGCGGACTCCAGCACGAACTCGCCGTAGCCGAGCATCCGACCGGCGATCGAGCGCTTGAAGCTCATGTCGGTGACCTTCGCCAGCGGCATCATCGCGACGTTGCGGGTGAGCAGTCCCGTGGTCAGCAGCATGCGCTGGTTGGTGATGACGAAGTAGTCCACCGACCATTCGGCGACCCGCCACACGAACCAGGCGAGCACCGCCAGCCAGCCCCACCAGATCCAGCTGATCACCGCGCCCGCGTCGCCGGCCAGGGTGTTGGACAGCACCCCCGCGACGATGAGCCCGCCGAGCACCAGGCCGACCGGCACCATGAGCACGGCCGGGTGCCGCCGCACCGTGATCACCTGGGTCTCGTGCGGGAGGAGGTACTTGTTGACCGAGGCCGGCGCGGAGTCGCCGGGAGTGACCAGCCGCATGACGCCTCAGCCGAGGGAGGTGACGAAGGTGGTCAGGGAGTCGGCGGCGGACGCCAGCCCGTCGGCGGCGGTCTGCACCGACCGTGCCGCACCCTCTGGTTGGTTGAACACGTAGAAGGCCACAAAGGCCACAGCGGCCCACGTGAGGTACTTCTTGGCGGGCACGACAGCCTCCCGGAGCGCGTTGAGCCACAGACCCCAGGCCAGTTTCCCACAGGCCCAACGCCCGGCAAAGGAACGGCCGCCGCGCGTTCCTAGGGAGTGTTGCCCAACGTGGTGCGGGGCGCGCGGCGGCGTTTCTCGGCGGCCACCATCGCCAGCACCTGCAGATGGCGTCGGGCGATCTTCTCGACCAGATCGGCGGGCGCCCCGCCGGCGACCTCCTGCGCGCCGTGCCGCGCGGCGGCGACACAACGGGCGACCGTCTCCGGCGGGTGCACTCCCGAGAACTCCGCGGTGAGGCGTTCACCGACCGCCCGGTAACCCGCTTCTGCTTCGTCACGCGGCGCTGCGCCGTCCCCTGGGTGTGCCATCACGCATCCTCGGACTCGCTCGCGTCGCCCCGGTCCTGAACCGTCCCCTGTGCCGGGGTGACGGAGGGGAACGATCTGACGTTCCGTAGCGGTGTCCTACCCACGGTGACGTCGGGCCGAACCCCCCAAGATCGGTCGCGTGCGGCCGGGCCGCGGGTCAGACCACGCCGTACAGGCGGTCCCCGGCGTCGCCGAGGCCCGGCATGATGAAGCCCTGCTCGTTGAGGTGGGAGTCGATCGCGGCGGTGACCACGCGGACCGGCGCGCCCGTCAGCTCCTGCTCCAGGTGCTTGAGGCCCTCCGGCGCGGCCAGCAGCACCACGGCGGTGACGTCGGTCGCGCCGCGCTCCAGCAGCAGCTTGGTCGCGGCGGCGAGGGTGCCGCCGGTCGCCAGCATCGGGTCCAGCACGTAGCACTGGCGGCCCGACAGGTCGTCCGGCAGGCGGGTGGCGTAGGTCTGCGCCTGGAGCGAGTCCTCGTTGCGGATCATCCCGAGGAAGCCGACCTCGGCGGTCGGCAGCAGCCGGGTCATGCCGTCGAGCATGCCCAGCCCGGCCCGCAGGATCGGCACGACCAGCGGCTTGGGGCTGGTCAGCTGCACGCCCTCGGCGTCGGTCAGCGGGGTCCGCACGGTGACGTCGGTCACCCGGACGTCGCGGGTGGCCTCGTAGGCCAGGAGGGTGACCAGTTCGTCGGCCAGCCGGCGGAACGTGGGCGAGTCGGTGTTCACGTCCCGCAGGGTGGTCAGCTTGTGCGCGACGAGCGGGTGGTCGACGGCGAGGGTCTGCATGGCCTCACCGTACCTTCGCGGGCGCCTCGGGTCGTCCCCCGGGGAGGGGCGCGGGACGTTCCGATTGGGGGGCGTTGAGCTGGGCACCATCCCGTTATGAACGGAGATCATGGCAAGACGCGGCACCGGGCCGTACGGGTGCAGGAGAGCGCCCCTGACCCGCCCGCCTCCGGACGGCGGAACGACGGCCGGGACGACGGCCGGGACGACGACGCGGTGACCGAGCTCACGCCGGAGCAGATCCGCGAGCGGCTGCGCCGCCGCGCGGCCTTCCTGCGGGAACTCGCCGAAGCCCGCGAACTGCGGGAACGCGTCACCCCGCACCGTTCGCGCCGGGCCCGCATCCACGCCGCCCTGCGCCGCCGGACCTTCCGGAGCCTGTGAGGGGGATCCAGTAGATTCCGCGCGAGGAGTCCCGGGCCCGCGGCGGGCCGGGCCGCCGCCGTGAAGTGCGCGTGCATTTCGGCGGTGAGGTACGCGAACACGCGCCGTATCTGCGACCATGCCCAGGGCAGGAACGGCGCCGGTGGGGTGGAAATGACGGATATGGACGCGACGGATTTCGCCGTCGTGGTGTACCGGGAAGACGACCGCTGGGAGGCGGAGGTCCTTCCGGTCGCGCTGACCGAGGATCTGGCCGGGTTGATCCATGCGTTGCGTCAGCAGCCGAGCCTGGGCGGCACCATCGGCCTGGTGTCGGTCGGCGACGACTTCTTCGTGGCGATCCGGCTGCTGGGCGACGAGGAGATGGTCTTCCTGTCCGACGTCACCGCCTCGGTGGACTGGCCGCTGGCCCAGCAGGTGCTGGAGTACCTCGACATCCCGATCCCCGAGGACGAGGAGCTGGACCAGGTGCTGCCGGTCGGCGACATGTCGATCTTCTCGGACCTGGGGCTGGACGAGATGGAGCTCGGCGCGATCTCCGGGGACCTGGAGCTGTACCCGGACGAGATGCTGCTGAGCGTCGCCTCCCGGATCGGGTTCGCGCCCGCGTTCGAACGCGCGCTGGACGCCGTCGTCTGACCGGGGGCGGCCCCGATTGGGACCCTCCCGAGGGTGTGACCGGGCCTGTCTGGTGAGTAACAATGAGCGGGTGTCCTACTTCGCCGCCGTCTTCGCGCGGACTCCGCAGGGGTGGGTCGGCGCCGAGGCCGTGCTCGCCGAGGCCGAGCACGTCGACGATGTGGCCGATCTGATGCGCGAGGCGGCCGTCGAGTCCTACGGCGACCCCGTGGTGCTGCTGATCGAGCAGGACGACGACTGGTTCGCCGTGGTGCGGCTGGACGGCGAGGACGAGCCGAGGGCGTTCGTGTCCACGGTGCGCGACGACGGACTGGGCGGGTTGTTCCACCAGCTGGTGGGGGACGTGCCGGACGGGGACGCGGCCGGGGATCCCGGGCTCCTGGAGGACCTGGGCGTGCCCGCGCCGCAGATGACGGACCTGGCCGACAAGGCGCTGCCCGGCGACGCGCTGCTGCTGCTCGCCGAGATCGCGGGCTTCGGCGAGGAGTTCGACCGGCTGCGTGACTGACACGGTGACCGATCTCACACTGGTGTACCACGACGCGATGCGCGCGGCGCTGGCCGAGGCGCGGGCGGCGGGCGAGGCCGGGGACGTCCCGGTCGGCGCGGTGGTGCTGGACGAGGCCGGGACGGTCATCGGCTCCGGTCACAACGACCGGGAGCGCACCGGCGACCCCACCGGCCACGCCGAGATCGTCGCGATGCGCGCCGCCGCCGCCGTCCGGGGCGAGTGGCGGCTCTCGGGCTGCACGCTGGTGGTGACGCTGGAGCCGTGCACGATGTGCGCGGGCGCGGCCGTGCAGGCGCGGATCGACCGCATCGTGTACGGCGCGGTCGACCTGAAGGGCGGCGCGGTGGGGTCGCTGTGGGACGTCGTCCGGGACCGCCGCCTGAACCACCGGCCCGAGGTCGTCGCCGAGGTCATGGCCGACGAGTGCGCCGCCCCGCTAATCGAGTTCTTCAGCACTCGCAGAGTCCGGTAGGCTCTTTCGCGGTGGTGTCGCCTAGTGGACGAGGGCGCACGCCTCGAAAGCGTGTGAAGTGCAAGCTTCCGTGGGTTCGAATCCCACCACCACCGCCACCACGAAGGGGCGTTGAGCTGCGGCTCGGCGCCCCTTTCGCATTGATGATCATTGCGGCATCGTCGCGGCACGGGATGCGGATCGCCCTGACCTGAAGGTGGCCGGGCCGGCGGCCGGGCGCGGGCTCAAGAGCGTGACGATCCACGAGTTCCGCCACAGCCGCGCGACCGAGCTGCTCGCGCCTTGCGCGAGGCCGCCTGCGGTGCGTGCCCGAGCGCGGCGCGTGGCCGGTCCGGCGCGGGCACCGTCGGCCCCGTCCAGGAGGCCACACGTGAGACGGTCCTCGAATCACAGCTCAAGAGGCGTCATCACGCCTGTGGAGACGACAATGCGCACCGCGCGGTGCCACGTGTACCCGGCCGCCTCCCGGAGCCGGTCGTTTGCCCACGCCGACCACGCCCCGGCCGGCGATGCCGCTGGCGGCGGGCTGGAGGACCGGCGGTATCGCGCTGCTCCGCTCGCTGCCGACCGCGGCCCTGACAGGGACGGCGGTGGTCTACGGGGCGCGGTCGCCTTCGCGCTCGCCGGGACCCTCGTCACGCCCGCGTGGATCCGCTGCCACCGCCCCGTGACCTGAGGCTGGCGGCTGGGGCCTGTTTCGAAGTGGATCCCGGCCACGCACGCGAGCGCGTTACATGGCCTACGGGCCCGAGGGCTCGCAGGCCAGATCGCGAAGCGATGCCGCGCTCGCCAAGCCCTGGTGAGGCGCGAGCCCCCGGGGCGAGCGCCGTGGGCCAGGGCCCTGAAACACCTCCTAGTCCTGACCGGGAAGTTTCCGGCGTTCGTCCAGGTCCTTGAGGACACGGACGATCTCGGGGGCGAGCTGCCGGGCGCGGGCCTCGGTGAGGGGGCCCTGGTGGCCGTGGTGGTTGTCGATCCGGAGGTAAGGGTGATTGAGGCCGTTGTACGGGCCCTGGTAGGTCACCGCGTTGTCGCGCAGGTGGGTCGCCTCCAAGCTGATCCTGTGCTTGATGAGGAGGTCCGTGGCCTCCTTGCCGCCCGGGGTGTCGAGAAGGGCCTTGCGCAGCAAGATGTCCGACTTGAGGCGGTGTACGAACCACTCGGCGAGCTCGACGCGGTGCGACTCCTCTTGCAGGTCGCCCTTCTTGGCGGCTTCGCGCGCCGTCTCAAGGTCCTTCTCCGCTGCGCGCAGGTGCTCTTCGGCGGCGGGGATGTCGCCGCGCAGGGTGGCGTCGTCGCCCTGGTGGACGCGGCGGGTGATGTTGTCGGTGAAGGCGGCGAACGACGTGCGGTCGAACTCGGGGACCTTGGGTTTGTTCGGCAGCTTGCCGAGAGTGCCGAGACCCTTCGAGCCGAAGATCCTGCCGAGGACGGACGGCACGGCGAAGCCGACGGCGCGCATCTTGTGGCCGTTGTTCCAGTCGTCGCGGATCGGCTGGGTCGCGTCGTCCCACATCGCCTTGCCGCTGTCGGCGGGATTGGTGACGAGCTGCTCAAGGCCCTTCCAGTTGTCGCCGGAGCTGTCGCACACCGGCACCAGGCAGACGGCGAAGACGACGCCGTCCTTGACGTCCGTCACGGCGCTCACGACGCCCCGGCGGACGCCGTCGGTGAGGCCGCAGGCCCAGTCGAGCCAGTCGACGCAGTTGCCGTCGTCGGGTGCGGGCCTGGCTTCGGCCGGTTCCGCGAGCGGCCGGGCGGGCGCCGGGCGTTCGTCGCCGCAGTCCTCATCGACGGTGACCCGGCACACCGCCGCCCGCATGTGGTCGGAGACCTGCCCCGGCAGTCCTGTGCTCAGCAGCGCGGCCACGACCGCCGCGACGAGCAGGAGCAGCGCGGCGTACCCGACCGCGCCCTCGCCCCGATCGGGTGCCGGGCGGGCGGCGGGCCGCAGGCGTCCGACGGCCAGGACGATGATCGCCAGCGGGAGGGCCAGGCCGACCAGCCCCCAGGGGTCGCCGTCGGCCACCCGTGCGAGCTGCCAGAGGACGTATCCCGCCTGGAGCGCCACGACCAGCCACCAGGTGCGGGCCCGGGGCGCGGCGAGCGACCGGGCGGCCAGCAGGGCGGCGGCGGCCGGTACGGCGAGCACGAGGGCCGCGCCGAAACCGGCCGCGCCCCCGTCCAGACGCCACACCTCAACGGCCGCCATGAGGGTGAGGAAGGCCACCACGCCCAGAAGGACCCGGGCCGCCCGGGGACCGCGCATTCCGTATCTCCCAGCTTGGTGTGGAACGAACCAAACCTAGAGATCACCGCTGTCCCTCCCCAGGGCCTGAGGACCCAGGCGGGACCCCAAACCCACGCCCGGTGAAGTGGCGGAGGCTCGTGGCAGCGTGGCGGAATGGTTCCGGAGATCTCCCACAGACCCATCTCACCTGGCGCCATGTCGCTCCCGCGCCGACCGAGCGGTTCCGCGTCGTCCGCCCCGACCTGCCGGGATACGGCACCTCGGCGCCACGCACCGGTAGGTCGCCGCTCGTGTCGGGGCGGTGACGGATCTTTTCGAGGATGTCCCGCGGCGCCCCTCCGCCGTTCCGCCGGGGTCGGCTCAGACGTCGGCGGCGCAGAAGATCTTCATCGAGGTGACCTTGTTGTCCCCGACGTCCACCTTGCCCAGGTCGGGGACCTTGCGCAGGTTCCCCGGAACGCCGCCGATGCGCTTCCAGGTGGAGGACTTGCCCTTGTACTTGAAGTCGCGGAAGAGCTGCACCCTGCACACCTTGTCGATCTTGGCGGAGCTGTACTTGTTGTCCATCGAGATGTTGGTGCCCGGCCACTTGTGGAAGCGCAGGTTGATGTAGTCGCCCACCGGCATGCACACTCCGCGGCCGCCGAAGTTCTTCTTGTCGTAGAAGGAGACGTAGCAGGCCTTGGCCTGCACCTTCGCCTCGCCCGTGGCGGCGGGACGCGCCACCGGCGCGGCCTGCGCGGTCCCCGCGAGGGGCAGCGCGAGCGCGGCCCCCATGCCGAGTACGGCCGCCCTGCGGATCACCTTCGACATCCCCGTCTTCCTTTCGTCGGCACCTGTCTTCCCTGTCGAGGGTGCCGATTTCGGACAGGTGACGTCATGTGCCCTTGGTGCCAATTTGGTCCGTCCGGATTAGCGCCAAGGGGCCAGCGTCCACCGCGGGTGCCCTTCTGCGCAGGGCGGCTCCCCTCTCACCGGCCGCGGGTTTCTCGGACCGTCCGGGGTGGTGTCAGCCGCGCTGCTGGACGCACTTGGAGAGCTCGCGGATCTTGGTGGGCTTGGAGTCCCAGATCTTCTTGCGGCCCTTGGTCCTGCCGTTGACCTTGATGCACTTGGGCCAGTACTGACCGGTGCGCCAGACCTTGAGCCACCTGGCCTGCTTGCAGTGGTTGTTGAAGTAGATCGTGGTGCTGACGTTCCCGTCGCCCCACGACCAGTTGATGCACTTGCCGTGGCCGCGGTGGACCTTCTTGGCGCTCACCTGGGGCGCCTGGACGGACGCGGACGCCGGGGCGGGCGCCTGGGCCGACGCCGGGACGGTGAGCGTCGCCAGCGCGGTCGCCGACGCCGCCGCGATCACGCCGACCCTGATGTTCGACATCATCGAACTCCTCTTCAGTGTGCAGCGGGGCGCACACTCATGGTGAACAAGGCAGGCAGCGTATAAGCGCGTCCATTGCGACGTTTAGGCACCAGGGCACTAATTCCGACCCAGAAGGCTTTTTCTGGATGTTCGCGGCGTGGTGTACGGGCCCCGCCGGTGGCCGGGGCCCGTCCCCCGCGGGCGGCGGGTCAGCGGCGGCCCGTGATCCTGGTGGGGAGGGTCGCGAAGCCGTGGTTGTTGGAGGAGCGGATGCGCTGGGCTCCGGACTCGTCGATCTCGTAGTCGGCCACCACGGAGGTGAGCTCCTGGAGCGCGACGCGCGCCTCCAGCCGTCCCAGGTTCGCGCCCAGGCAGTGGTGGCGGCCGCTGCCGAAGGTGATCGCCGCGCCGGTGTCGCGGTCCAGGTCGAAGCGCTCGGGGTCGGGGAACACGCGCGGGTCGCGGTTGGCCGCCGCCGCCAGCAGCACGACGCGGGCCCCGGCGGGGACGACGGTGTCGTGCAGCGCGACGTCGCGGGTGGCGGTGCGGGCGATGGTCTGGGTCGGCGGGCTGTGCCGCAGCGTCTCGGCCACCCAGTCGTCGATGCGCCCGCCGAACGCCCTGGCCCGCTCCTCCGGGTGCCGCCACGCGGCGTACCAGGCGTTGCCCAGCAGCAGCATCGTGGTCTCGATGCCCGCGCCGACCAGCAGGATCAGCACCCCGACGATCTCCTCGGGGGTGAGCCGGTCGTCGCCCTCGGCGGCGTCCAGCAGGCCCGACAGCAGGTCGTCGCGGCGCTCGCGGGCCCGCTCGATCGTCAGCTCGGTGTAGTAGCCGACCAGCGCGCCGATGGCCTGCAGCGCCTCCGGCGGCAGGTCGGCGGGGTCGGCGTCGTCGTCGGGGCGGTACATGACGGCCTTGCCGAGCTCGCGGACCCGGGCGCGGTCGGCCTCGGGGACCCCGACCAGCTCGGAGATCACGTCCGTGGGGAAGGCGCCGGCGAAGTGCATCATGTCGAACGCGTCCCCCTCCAGCAGCGGCCGCAGGTGGGCGCGGGCGATCTCGCGCAGCCGCGGCTCCAGGCCCTGGACGCGGTGCTGGGTGAAGGCGCGCGACACCAGCCCGCGCATCCGGGTGTGCTTGGGCGGGTCCATGGCGACGAAGGAGAAGAAGCGCTCGGCGTCCGGGCCCCAGAAGGCCGGTTCGAGGCGGAGCCCGTTGACGTTGGAGAACCGGTCGGAGTCGCGCAGCGCGGCGACCACGTCGGCGTGCCGCGACAGCGCCCAGAAGTCGTCGTCGGGGTTGTGGTAGACCGGCGCCTCCTCCAGCAGCCGCGCGTAGACCGGGTAGGGGTCGCACTGGATGCCGGGGTCGAAGGGGCTGTAATGCAGGTCCATGGAGGCCTCTCCGGATCGTCGGTTGCCGCACCACGGCGATCATGTCGTGCTTCGCGGTGATACGCCATGGTCCGTTCTGGACGGTCGGGGAGGCGGCCGGACCGTCCGGGGTGCAGAATGGCGAAGATCTATTGGTTGCGAGGTTTCCGTGGACACTGAGCCGGTTCCGCGCGGGATCGACCCGTCGCAGGCGCATCCAGCACGCCGGTACAACTACTGGCTCGGCGGAAAGGACAACTTCGCGGCCGACCGGGCCTCGGCCGCGACGGTCGCCGAGGCCTTCCCGACCGTGCACCTGTCGGCGATCGAGAACCGCCGCTTCATGCAGCGGGCGGTGACGTACCTGGCCCGGGACGCCGGCATGCGGCAGTTCCTCGACATCGGCACCGGCCTGCCCTCGGCGGGCAACGTGCACGAGATCGTGCAGGAGATCGCGCCGGAGGCGCGGGTCGTCTACGTCGACAACGACCCGGTCGTGCTGGTGCACGCCCGCGCGCTGCTGACCGGCGTCCGGCCGGACTCGCTCGCCTACATCGACGCCGACCTGCGCGACCCCGACAAGATCATGAGCGATCCCGCCCTGCTGCGCACCCTGGACCTGGACCGGCCGGTCACCCTGCTGCTGGTGGCGATCCTGCACTTCATCACCGACGAGGAGGGGCCGTACGAGATCGTCGCGCGGCTGCGCGAGCGGCTCGCCCCCGGCAGCCACCTGGTGATCACCCACGCGGCCCGCGACCATCTCACCCCCGAGCGGTACGCCGCCAACGTCGAGGCCAACGAACGCAGCGGCGTACCGTTCCGGCTCCGCTCGCGCGCGGAGTTCGCGCGCTTCTTCGAGGGCCTGGAGCTGCTGGAGCCGGGGATCACCTCGGTCCTCGACTGGCGGCCGGACGGCGCGCGGCGCCGCCGCCCCAGCGTCGAGGACGTCTCCATGTGGTGCGGTGTCGCCCGGGTCCCGTGACGCCGGGCGACGGGCTCAGCCGACGGTCACGAGGGTCACCCCCGCGGCGGCGATGACCAGGCCGAGGCGCTGGACGGTGCGCAGCCGCTCGCTGTAGGCGATACGGGCCAGCAGGACCGTGATCGCCGGGTAGAGCGAGGTCAGGACGGCGGCGAGGCTGAGCATCCCGGCGTTGACGGCCAGGAAGTACAGGATGTTCGCGGTCGCGTCCAGGGCGCCCGACAGCAGGGCCAGGCCGATCGGGAGGCGGCCCCGCAGGCGGGGGCCGGCCGTGCCGGGGCGCAGCAGGGCCAGGGCGAGCAGGGCCGCGGCGACGGCGGCGAGGTTGCCCAGCCGGGCGCCGACCAGGGGCCACAGGCCCGCGCCGTCCCCGGCCTGCTTGAGCAGGATGAAGAAGATCCCGAACAGCACGCCGGAGACCCCGGCCATGAGGGGGCCGTTGGCGAGCGGGCCGCGCCCGGCGGGGACGTCGGCCTCCTCGCTCTTCTCCATGCTGACCAGGACGATCGCGACCAGGCAGAGGAGGACTCCGGCCAGGACGCCGGGTTCCAGGCGCTCGCCGCGCGCCACGCCGACCGCGATCGGCAGCAGGGACGCCGCCAGCGCCGACACCGGCGCGACGACGCTCATCGGGCCCTGCGCCAGCGCCCGGTAGAACGTGATCAGCCCGGCGCCGCCCGCCAGGCCCGCGCCGGCCCCCCAGGCCAGGGCGGGGGCGGCGGGCGTGCCGCCGACCGCCAGCGCGCTGGCCAGGATCAGCGCCATGCCCGCCGGAACGGCCCACACCAGCGCCTTCAGGGCCGACGCGTGCCGGGCCGCCGCGCCGCCGAGGAAGTCGGCGACGCCGTAGGTCATCGCGGCCGCGAGCGCCAGGGTGATCACCATTCGGGGCCGCCGATCAGGCGGGACCTGATCCGGACGTCCGGGGAGAGGGCGCGCAGGCGACCGGTCAGGTCGTCGCCGGCGGCGCGCAGGCGGTCGAGGGGGTAGGGCTCCAGGCGTTCCAGCAGGAACAGGTGGTTCTTGGTGGTCTCGGTGATGCGGGTGCGCACGCACTGCCGCCAGTTCCAGCGACGGCAGGTGACGCCCCTGTCGTCGCGCCAGACGACCTCACCGGGGTCGGGGTGCTCGACGGCGGGCTCGCCGCCGGCCGTGATGTCGAACGGCTCGTCGCCCGCCGCGCGCACCAGGCGGGCGGGCCCGGCGTAGGCGTCGAGGTCCTCGCCGCCGACCGGGAGGGCGTGCTCGACGCTGACGGCGTTGTAGGCGTCCACGACCCGGTTGATGGCGGGCAGGGAGTCGGCGCGGCGCAGCAGGGCGTCCACGGAGGGGCGGGTGCGCTTGGGCTTGGCGCCGAACGCCCGGTACGCCTCGTGCCAGGCCGCGATGTGCGGGTCGGCGGGGTCGGCGCGCTCGGCGGCGGCGGTGAGCCAGTCGGTGGAACGGGTGTCGCTGGGGCCGTTCGGCAGGCCCTCGGCGGTGATGACGAGCACCGCGAAATCCGGGCGCAGCTCACGCACGGCCCCGGTCACGGTGATCTGGTCGAGCATCTTGGGGTTCTCCTCCGGCGACGGTCATTTAAGTGAACTGTATATAGCATCTTAACGACCGATGGTGACTGGCTTACCCTTGCCGTCGGGAGGATGACGTGAACGATCAGGAAGCCGTCGGCGAGGCCGTCGCCCACACCGTGCGCGCGCTGCGCGCCGAGCACGGCTGGAGCCTGGACGAGCTGGCCGGGCGCGCCGGGGTGAGCAAGGGCGTCCTGGTCGGCCTGGAGCAGGGCCGGGGCAACCCCAACCTCGGCACCCTGATCCGCATCGCCGACGCCCTGCGCGTGCCGTTGACCCGGCTGGTGCAGGTCGAGGAGCAGCCCGCGGTGCGGGTCTTCCCGCCGGACCGGCAGGTGGTGCTGTGGCGGGGCGAGCGCGGCGGGACCGGAACGCTGCTGGCGGGCGGGGATCCGCGTCCGGCGCTGGAGATGTGGCGCTGGGACCTGCTGCCGGGCGAGGAGCGCGCGAGCGACGCCCACCAGCCCGGCACCCAGGAGATCATCTATGTGGAGTCCGGAGAGCTCACGCTGCGCGTGGACGGCCGCAGCGACCGGCTCGGACCGGGCACGGCGGCGGTGTTCGCCGGGGACCGGCCGCACTCCTACCGCAACGACACCGATCGCGAACTCCGGTTCGTCATGGCCGTTCTGGACCGTTGAGCTACGCATTCCGGGCTCGCCGGGCCACTATGGGGGGAGCCACTCTGAACGATGCGCTGATCGGACGTGCGAACGCTTGTCAGGACCCACCGTCACCGTCGATGATCCCCCGACAAGACTCGTCGCCGAGCTGAGGGGTCGGAAACGGTGAACGGAGCACCACGCAGCCAGGGCCGGACCGCGGTCACCGGCGCGGTGATGTCGCTGTCCCCGGACACGGCGTGGCACGCGGTCCCCGCCGCCGTCGTGGAGTCCCCGCACCTGCTGACCGGGGTCGCGGTCGCGGCGTCCGGTGAGATCTGGGTGGTGGGCAACGTCGGCCAGCAGCCCCTCGCCGCGCGGTGGGACGGCTCGGCGTGGACCCTGCCGCCCGGTCCCCCCGAGGATCCGGCGCTGGTGGGGGCGGGGTTGCAGGGCGTGGCGCTGTTCCCCGGCGACGCGCGGCCCGCGCCGGACGCGTCCCGGCCTGGCGCCGGGGCGACGCCTTCGGACCCCACCGGCGCCGGAACACCGTCCGCCGACACGACCTCCCCTGCCGGTCCTCCTCCCGGTCTGCGGGTTCTGCCCTCCCCCACGGACGGCCGGGACGACCGGTTCAACGGCGGCGCGGAGCGGACACGGCGGCCCGCGTTGCGGGTGGTGCCGGGGGCGGAGCCGGCCGGTCCGCGCGCGGTGGCGGTCGGCGGCGGCTACGACCGGGTCGCCGGGACCGAGGTGCCGATCATCCGGCACTGGGACGGGCGCGCGTGGACGGCGTGGGAGTCCTGGGGCGGGCCCGGCCTCGACAGCGGCTACGTGCTGACGGACGTCGCGGCGGTCGGGGCGGACGAGGCGTGGGCGGTCGGGCACGGCTTCCCGTGGGGGACGCCGGCCGGTCCGGTCGCGCTGCGCTGGGCGGACGGCGGCTGGCGCCCGGCGCCGCTGCCGAAGATCGCCAAGGGGAAGCTGCTGGCGGTCGCCGCGCACGGCCCGGACGAGGTGTGGGCGGTCGGGGCCGACGACCGCAGCGGGCTGATCCTGCGGTACGACGGGGCTGAGTGGCGGCGCGCGGCGAGCCCGGCGACGCGGTTCCCGCTGACCGACGTCGCGGTGTGCCCCTCGGGCGAGGCGTGGGCGGTGGGCCGCGACCACGTGCTGCGCTGGGACGGCCGCCGGTGGCGGCGCGTCAAGGCCCCGGTGGCCGCCGCCAACACGGTCACCGCGCTGTCCCCCGAGGAGGTCTGGGTCGCGGGCGGCCGGGGCGAGCTGGCCCGCTTCGACGGCCGCCGCTGGGAGACGATGTCGGCCCCGCAGCCGTTCGGCACGGCGGCGGTGTGGCTGGCGTCGGCGGCCTCCGGGCCCGGCGCCTGGCTGGTGGGCACCCGCCAGGTGACCCGCGCGGGCGCGCCCGACGACGCCCGGACCATCCCCGTCCAGATCCGCGAGAGCTGACCCGCCGCGGGCCGTCCGGGCTCAGCCGTTCGGGCTCAGCCGCTCAGGCGGACGGGCATGGCCAGGTAGCGGAAGCCGGTGTCGCCGTTCTCGTCGAGGGCCTCGTCCTCGTTCTCGGGGTCGGGGATGCCGGTCAGCAGGGCCGCCTTGGTGGGGCCCGTGCACTCCAGCCGGGCGTACCGGGAGTGGACGCCGTTCAGGCCGTCCAGCAGGTACTGCGGGCTGAACGCGATGTCGATCTCCGGGCCGGACAGCTCGGCGGGCATGGTCTCGTTGGCGCGGGCGGCGTCCCCGGCGGCGGCGCGGATCTGCACCTGGCCGCCGCCGAACGCCAGCCGCACCGGGGTGCTGCGCTCGGTGACCAGGGCCACGCGCTTGATCGCCTCGACGAACGGGGCGGTCTGGACCTTCGCGGTGGAGGTCCAGTCGCCGGTGAGGCGGGAGCGGTAGTTGATGAACTGGTCGTCCAGCAGGCGGGTCGTCATGCTCCGGCCGCCCATGGAGATGCCGATCAGCGAGTCGGTGATGCCGGTCAGCGACAGCGACACCTCGTCGCCGGGGCGGATCGCCTTGGCGACGTCGGCGAGGGTGCGGGCGGGGACGACGACCCCGGCGGTGAAGCCCTCCTGGTCGGGGCTCCAGGGCAGCTCGCGGGCGGCGATGCGGTAGCGGTCGGTGCAGGCCATCCGCAGGACGCCGCCGTCGAAGTCGACGCGCACGCCGGTCAGCATCGGGAGGGTGTCGTCGCGTCCGGCGGCGGGGGTGACCTGGCCGACGGCCTCGGCGAACACGTCACCGGAGACCGTTCCGGCGCGGTCGGGGACGTCGGGCAGGGTCGGGTAGTCCTCGACCGGCATCACCTGGAGGCCGAACTCGGCGCTGCCGCAGCGCACGACGACCTCGCTGCCCTTGAGGGCGACGTCGACGGGCTCGGCGGGCAGGTTCCGGACGATCTCCGACAGGAGGCGGCCGGGGACCAGCACGCGGCCGGGCTCGGCGACGTCGGCCTCGGTGCGGACCTTGGTGGACACCTCGTAGTCGAACCCGGCCAGGGTCAGGGTCCCCTCGGCGGTCACCTCGACGAGCATGCCCGCCAGGACGGGCAGGGCCGGACGCGACGGAAGGGTGCGCGCCGCCCAGGCGACGGCGTCGGCCAACGCGTGACGTTCGACGCGGAACTCCATGAACTGCCCCCATCTCCATGCTCGGCGGGCGACGGCCCCGCGCGGGCGGGGCGGCCACGAGGAGCACATTACGGGCCGGGTCTGACAGAACCTGACGTTCGGGTTCTCCCCCGTCCGGGGGAGGTGAAAAGCCCGTGAGGGGGAAGGCCGGCGGGGGTGCCGGGGGCGAACCTTGACTCATGAACGCGACTGGAACGGCCCGCCTCCACGACGGGACCGGGCGGGGAGTGCGGGGATGGGCGGCCTACGCGGCCGCCGCGTGGGGGCTGCTGTTCGCGGCCGTCCACGTCTACTGGGTGCTCGGCGGGCGGTGGGGGCTGCCCGCGGGGATGGACCTGTTCTCCAACACGGCCCTGCTGGTCATCGACATCATCGCCGTTCCGGTGTCGCTGGGGGCGACGGCACTGGCGCTGTCGCTGGTCAACGCGTGGGGGCGGTGGGTCCCGGCGCGGCTCCGGGCGCTGGGCGCGTGGGGCGCGGCGGCGCTGATGGCCGTGCACGCGCTGCCGACGGTGCCGGACTGGGCGGCGCTGGCGGCCGGGACGAGGACGACGGCCGACCTCACCGAGAACGAGCGGTTCGTGACGTTCCTGTACGAGCCGTGGTTCATGGCGGGCGGGGTGCTGTTCGGGCTGGCGGCGTTCGGGTTCCACCGGGCGCGGAGGTGACCGCCGCCGGGCGGGGGCCGGCGGCGGTCACCCGGGTCAGGCGAACACCCGGGTCAGGCGAACACCCGGGTCAGGCGAACACCCGGGTCAGGCGAACACCCGGGTCAGGCGAACACCCGGGTCAGGCGAACACCCGGGTCAGGCGAACTGGGGGCGGAGTTCGAACCGGTGGCGGAGTTCGAGGTCGAGCAGGAAACGCTTGCGCTCCAGGCCGCCGCCGTAACCGGTGAGGCCCCCGGTGGAGCCGATGACGCGGTGGCAGGGGATGATCACGCCGATGGGGTTGCGGCCGTTGGCGAGGCCGACGGCGCGGGAGGCGTTGGGGTTGCCCAGCTCCTCGGCGATCTGGCCGTAGGTGACGGTCTCGCCGTAGGGGATGGTCCGCAGGACGTCCCAGACGCGGCGCTGGAACGGGGTGCCGCGCGGGTCCAGCGGCAGGTCGAACTCGGTGAGCTCCCCCGTGAAGTAGGCGGCGAGCTGCTCGGCGACCGCCGGGAACGGCTCGGTCGCCGGGTCGGCGTACTCCCCGAACGTCGCGTCGGCCGGGCGGTGGCGCTGGTCTTCCATGTAGAGCGCCGACAGCCGTCCGTCTCTGGCGACGAGGGTCAGCGGACCGCAGGGACTGTCGATGACGGTGTGCAGGGGCATCGGGGGCCTTTCAGGCGGCGGGCAGGTGGTTGATGGCGTGGTCGCCGGTGGCCCAGAGGTACTGGACGGCGTAGGCGCGCCAGGGCCGCCAGGCGGCGGCGCGGCGGGTCAGCGCGGCGGGGGTGGCGGGCAGGTCGAGCGCCCGCGCGGCGACCTTGACGCCGAGGTCGGTGGGCAGGAACGCGTCGGGGTCGCCCAGGGCGCGCATGGCGATCGTCTCGATCGTCCACGGGCCGACGCCGGGGAGTTCGGCGAGCCCGGCGCGGGCCCGGTCCCAGTCGGCGCCGACGCCGAGGTCGACGGCCCCGGACGCCAGCGCGCCGATCAGGGTGGTGAGCGTCGTGCGGCGGGTCCGGGGCATGGCGAGCGCGTCCGGATCGAGGCCGGCCAGGGCCTCGGGCGTCGGGAACAGGTGCGTCAGGCCGCCCGCCGGGTCGTCGACCGGGTCGCCGTGGGCGGTGACGAGGCGGGCCGCGTGGGTGCGGGCGGCGGCCGTCGACACCTGCTGGCCCAGCACGGCCCGGACGGCGAACTCCTCGGCGTCGGCGGTCTTGGGCACGCGCCGTCCGGGGGCCTTGTCGACCAGCGGGGCCAGGGCCGGGTCGGCGCGCAGCAGGTCGTCCACGGCGACCGGGTCGGCGTCCAGGTCCAGCATCCACCGGCACCGGCTGATCGCGATCGTGAGGTCGCGGAGGTCGGTGAGGGTGAGCGTGCAGGCCACATGGTCGGGGCGCGGGCGCAGCGCGGCGATGCCGTGGCCGTTCGGCAGCCGCAGCGTGCGGCGGAACGCGCCGTCGCGCCACTCCTCCACGCCGGGCACGGCGGTCGCCGCGAGGTGGCCGAACAGGTTGTCGGGGCAGAGCGGCTCGCGGAACGGCAGCCGCAGCGACAGCGAGCCCGACGTCGCGGCCGGGTGCCCCCTGGCGACGCGGTCCCGGAGCTGGGTCGGGGTGAGCGCGAAGACCTCGCGGACGGTGTCGTTGAACGCGCGGATGCTCGCGAACCCGGCCGCGAACGCCACGTCGCCCATCGGCAGCGCCGTCGTCTCGATCAGCAGGCGCGCGGTCTGGGCGCGCTGCGCGCGGGCCAGGGCGAGGGGGCCCGCGCCGAGTTCGGCGCGGAGCTGGCGTTCGATCTGGCGGGTGCTGTAGCCGAGGCGCCTGGCCAGGCCGGGAACGCCCTCCCGGTCCACGACGCCGTCGGCGATGAGCCGCATGGCGCGGGCGACGACGTCGGCGCGGTGGTTCCACTCCGGCGAACCGGGGCTGGTGTCGGGGCGGCAGCGCTTGCACGCCCGGAACCCGGCCTGCTGGGCGGCGGCGGCGCTCGGGTAGAAGCGCATGTTCTCGGGTTTGGGCGGCACCACCGGACAGCTCGGGCGGCAGTAGATCCCGGTCGTCACGACCCCGGTGAAGAACCACCCGTCGAACCGGGCGTCCTTCGACCGGACGGCCCGGACGCACCGCTCCACGTCCTCATGCATGGCTCCAGCATCACTGATGCTCACCAGCACTCACTAGCGGAAAAGCGACATCACCGTCCGGCGTCGTCCGGGCGGGTGGCGTTCATGACCTCCCGCGTAATCGATCTTATGTCGGCGGCCCGGCAGCGTGGGGGGTGCCGAGAGAACGGAGAAGGACATGAAGGACGCGCGCAAGGCCGTCGAGCGGTACCTGGAGCTGTGGAACGAGACCGACGCCGCCGCCCGCCGGGCCGGGATCGACGAGGTGTGGGCCGAGGACGCCCGCTATGTCGACCCGCTCGCCGTCGCCGAGGGGCGGGACGCCGTGGACGCGACCATCGGGGCGGTGCAGGAGCGGTTCCCGGGGTGGGTGTTCCGGCTCGTGGGAGAGGTGGACGCGCACCACGGGCAGGCGCGGTTCACCTGGGAGCTCGGGCCCGAGGACGGGGAGGCCCCGGTGGTCGGGTTCGACGTCGCGGTGTTCGACGGCGACGGGCGGATCAGCAGGGTCCACGGGTTCCTGGACAGGGTGCCGGGCTGACGGCCGGAACCGGCGGTCACGGTCACAGCTGGCGGAGCGCGCCGCCGTCCACCGCCCACTCGGCCCCGGTGACCTGGGCCGCCAGCGGGGACAGCAGGTAGGCGATCACCCGGGCCACGTCCTCGGGGGCGCCGAGGCGGCCGGTGGGCAGGCGGCGCTCCTGCTTCACGAAGCGGTCCACCGCCTGCTCCACCGGCAGGTCGTACTGGGCGGCGAGCTGTTCGGCGAAGCCGCCCGGGGCGTCCCACAGGCGGGTGCGGGTCGGGCCGGGCGCGACGACGTTCGAGCGGATGCCGTGCGGCCCGAACTCGCCCGCCAGGGTCTTGGACACCGACAGCAGGGCGGTCTTGGCGGCGGCGTAGTCGACCAGGGGCGTGTCGGGGAAGCGGGCGGCCTCGCTGGAGACGTGGACCAGGCTGCCGCCGCCCTGGTCGCACAGGGCGGGGATGGCGGCGCGGGCCATGCGGACGGCGGAGTGGAGGTTCAGGTCGAAGGTGTGCCTCCACTGCTCGTCGGTGACGTCGAGGAAACCGATGCGGGAGTCCAGGCCGCCCGCGTTGTTGACCAGGCCGTCGAGGCGGCCGTGCCGGTCCAGGGCGGCGTCGACGGCGCGCTGCGCGGCGGCCGGGTCGACGACGTCGGCCTCGACGGCGTCGAACCCCTGCTCGACCAGGGTTCTCACAGTGCGGGCCACGCCGACCGGGATCGCTCCCTCGGCGGCGAGCAGGCGGACGGTCGCCTCGCCGATGCCCGCCGACGCGCCCGTGACGATGATGACCTTTCCGGTCAGTTCGAGATCCATGACCCCACGGTCGCGTGCCCGCGCGCACCCACCCAGCTCCCGGCCGTTCGTACCACTGGCAGGATCAGGCTCGTGGCATCCGAAATGGGCGAGTTTCTGAAATCGCGGCGGGCCCGTCTGCGCCCCGAGGACGTGGAGCTGCGCGCCTACGGCGGGCGGCGGCGCGTGCCGGGGCTGCGGCGGGAGGAGCTGGCGCAGGTCGCGGGGGTCAGCGTCGCCTACTACATCCGGCTCGAACAGGGCACCGCCGACAACGTCTCCGCCGAGGTCCTGGACGCGATCGCGCGGGCGCTGCGGCTGACCCCTGACGAGCGGGCCCACCTGCACCGGCTCGCGCGCCCGCCGCGCCGCGCGCCCCGCGCCGAGGTCGTGCGGCTGCGCCCGCCGCTCCAGCACCTCCTGGACTCGATCACGCACGCCCCGGCGTACATCGTGGGCCACTACACCAACGTCGTCGCCTGGAACCGGCTGACCGCCGCCGTGTTCGTGGACCTGGCGGACGTCCCGCCGGAGGAGCGCACCTGGTCGCACCAGATCCACCTGAACCCCGACTACCGCGCCCGCCTGGACGACAACTGGCTTCCGGTCGCCCGCCGCAACGTCGCCTACCTGCGGCTGCGGCTCGGCCAGGACCCGCACGACCCGAAGCTGCGGGGCCTGGTGGACGAGCTGCTGGAACGCGGCGAGGAGTTCGCGCGGATGTGGGAGGAGCATCCCGTCGAGGACCTGCGGCACGGCGAGGCGCGGGTGCGGCATCCCGAGGTGGGGCGGCTGGTGCTGCCGTTCGAGACGCTGCACCTTCCGGGGGACCCGGACCTGAGCCGCCTGATGCTGTACGCGGCCGAGCCGGGGTCGCCGTCGGAGGCCGCGCTGCGGAGGCTCGCCGAGACCGGCGCGCACCGGTCGAGCGCGGAGCTCTGACCGCCCGCCCTCCCTCCTGACCTACGATCTTGGGATGGGCGGACCCGACGAACGGCAGGTCATCTCCTGGGACGAGGACGGCGCGGAGCACCGGGCGCGGTGGCGTTCGGGCAACGGCGCGCCGCCGCCCGCCCGCGTCGTGGTCGCCGACGACCGCACCAAGGCCGCCACCGCCTACCGGCTGGCCTGCGAGGGCACCGCGCTGCTGTGGCGCGGTGACTACCAGAACGCCCGGCAGTTGCTGAACGCGATGGCCCGCCGGGTGGACGCCCCGCGCCGCCGTCCCAAGCCGGTGCGCGACCCGGCGCAGGAGTTCCACCTGTTCCGGCAGGCGCGGGCGCAGCGGGCGCGGATCCTGGGGATGGTGCTGGTGCCGGTGGAGCCGGGGCATGTCGTCGCGGCGCGGCGCGCGCCCGACGTGCGGGAGGCGTGCGAGGCGGCGCTCGGCCCCGCCGACGAGCCCTATGTCGTGTCCCTGCGCGAGCTGCTCGGCTTCGTCGGCGCGCACCAGTGGCGGCTGAGCGGCGTGCCGGTCGGCGCGCTCGGCGGGGCCCGGATCCACCCGCACTACGGGGTGTTCTCGCCGGTCAGGGGCGAGTACGTGAGCCTGGTCGACAAGGCTCCGCTGCCGGGGACGGGCACCGCGTTCGACCTGGGGACGGGCACCGGCGTGCTCGCGGCCGTCCTCGCCCACCGGGGCGTGGAACGGGTCGTCGCCACCGACCTGGACGAGCGCGCCCTCGCCTGCGCCCGCGACAACGCGGCCCGGCTCGGCCTGGCCGACCGCGTGCAGGTGGTCGAGGCCGACCTGTACCCGCCGGGCCGCGCCGACCTGGTCGTCTGCAACCCGCCGTGGATCCCGGCCCGGCCCGCGACGCCGCTGGAGCACGCCGTCTACGACCCCGGCAGCCGGATGCTGCGCGGCTTCCTGGACGGGCTGCCCGGCCATCTGGAGCCGGGCGGGGAGGGCTGGCTGATCCTGTCCGACCTGGCCGAGCATCTGGGGCTGCGGACCCGCGGCCAGCTCCTGGCGGCGTTCGAGGCGGCGGGGCTGGAGGTCCTGGACCGCCTCGACACCCGGCCCACGCACCCGCGTTCGGTCGATCCCGACGACCCGCTGCACGCGGCCCGGTCCGTCGAGGTCACGTCCCTGTGGAGGCTGGCTCCGCGGTCGTGAGCGCGCCGGGTCCCAGCGCCGCCCGCACCCGCCGCGCGATCCGGTCCACGTCGCCGCGTTCGGCCTCCGGCAGCGGCGCGCCGACGGCGGCGCGGGCCGCGTGGGCCTCGGCCAGCAGGCGCGCGGCCCGTTCGTGGTCGCCCGCCAGCGAGTGCGCCCCGGCCAGCCCCTCGCAGGCCAGGGCGTAGGCGCGGCGGTCGCCGGTGCGTTCGGCGTGGACGAGGCCCTCGGTGTGGAACGCCAGCGCCCGTTCGGCGTCGCCGCGCAGCTCGGCGATGAAGCCCAGCTCGGCGAGGATGAACGCCAGCCCGCCGTCGCCCTCCCACTGGCGGCACCAGTCGATCCAGGCCGTCAGGTGGCGTTCGGCGTCGTCGAGGCGGCCCTGGCGGCGGGCCACCAGCGCCAGTCCGACCTCGGCGAACTCCTCCCCGCGCTGGTGGGAGCGTTCGGCCGCGACCTGCTTGGCCCGCTGGTGGAGGTCGCGGGACCGGTCCAGGTCGCCGGTGAGGAGCGCGATGCGGCCCAGCCGGGCCAGCAGCCCGGACATCTCCGACCACAGGCCGAGCTCCTCGGCGATGCGCAGCCCGGCGGTCCGCAGCCGGGCCGCCTCGGCGTAGTCCCCGGCGACCTCGGCGCGTTCCCCGAGGACGAAGGTGACCTGGAGCTCTCCCCAGCGGTCGCCCAGCTCCCGGAACAGCTCCATGGCGCGCCGCCCGTCGCGTTCGATGGCCCCCAGGTCGGTGCGGTAGGTGCGCAGCTCGGCGCGGACGCTGAGCGCGGCTGCGATCCCCCACCGGTCGCCCAGCTCCTCGAAGTCGGCGAGCGCCCGCTCGATCAGCACCAGCCCCCGTTCGGAGTTCCCGAACCCGAGCTGGCCGCGTCCCAGGAACCAGCGCGCCCACGCCAGCGCCGCCGGGTCGCCCGCCGCCTCCAGCCGGGCCAGTGCCGCGTCGACCTGCTCGAACGGGTCGGGGTCCGCGCCGTCCAGGATCAGCAGCGCCATCGCGGCCCGCCACGCCAGCGCGGTGGCCCGCACCGCCTCGGGCGCGTCCCCGGCCGCCTCCAGCGCCCGCGTGAACGACCGGCGCGCCTCCCCCAGCCGCCCCCGCAGGAACCAGTACCAGCCCAGCGCGTTCACCAGCCGCAGGGCCGACTCCGCGTCCCCGGTGCGGACGGCGGTGTCGAGCGCGGCCCGCAGGTCGGCGCTCTCGGCGTCGAGCCGGGCCAGCCAGGCGCGCTGGTCGCCGCCGCGCAGCAGCGGGTCGGCGCGTTCGGCGAGCGCAACGAAGCAGGCCAGGTGGCGGGCGCGGACGCGGTCGGTCTCGCCCGCCTCGGCCAGGCGTTCCAGGCCGTAGGCGGCGACGGACTCCAGCAGCCGGTACCGGGTGCCGTCCTCGCCCGGCACGACCAGGGACCGTTCGACCAGCCGCCCCAGCAGGTCCAGCACCTCGTCGGGGCGGACGCCGTCGCCGGAGCAGACCTGCTCGGCGGTGTCCAGGGCGCAGCCGTCGGCGTGGACGGCCAGGCGGCGCAGCACGGTCCGCTCGGCCTCGGTGAGCGGCTCCCAGCTCCAGTCGATCATCGCGCGGAGGGTGCGCTGCCGGGGCGGCGCGGCCCGGTTCGCGCCGGTCAGCAGCCGGAACCGGTCGTCGAGGCGGTCGGCCAGGTCCCGGACGTTCAGCACGCGCAGCCGGGTCGCCGCCAGCTCCAGCGCCAGGGGGATGCCGTCGAGGCGGCGGCAGATCGCGGCGACCGCGTCGGCGTCGAGCGCGGCGTGCGGCGCGGCGGCGCGGGCCCGCGCGGCGAACAGCCGGGCCGCGTTGTCCGGCTCCAGCGGCGGCACCGGCCAGCGCAGCTCGCCCGCGACCGACAGCGGCTCCTGGCTGGTGGCGAGGATCCGCAGGTCGGGGGCGGCGCGCAGCAGGGCCGCGGCGAGCTCGGCGACCGGTTCGACCAGGTGCTCGCAGTTGTCGAGGACCAGCAGCGCCGGGGCGCCGCGCAGCGCCTCGACCACCCGGTCCAGCAGCGGGCGGCCGCCCGGGTCGGGCACGTCGCGCACCCCCAGCACCGCCGCGACCGCCTCGGCCAGGGTCTCGGCGCAGCCGTCCAGCGGGGCCAGCTCGACCAGCCAGGCCCCGCCGGGGAACGCCTCCGCCGACCGCGCCGCCGCCTCCAGCGCCAGCCGGGTCTTGCCGACGCCGCCGGTGCCGGTGAGCGTGACCAGGCGGCCGCCGTCCAGCAGGCGGCGGACCGCGCGGACCGCGTCGTCCCGGCCGATCAGCTCGGTGAGCGGGGCGGGCAGGTTGCTCCGGGGGCGGCGGGGGGCCAGGGCGGGGTCCTGGCGCAGGATCGCCTGGTGGAGGGCGGTCAGCTCGGGGCCGGGGTCGAGGCCGAGCTCGTCGCGCAGCAGCGTCCGGATCTCCTCGTAGGAGGCCAGGGCCTCGCTCTGGCGTCCCGCCCGGTACAGCGCGCGGATGTGCGCGGCGCGGAGCCGCTCGCGCAGGGGGTGCTCGGCGACCAGCGCGCCGACGTCGACGGGCTCGCCCAGGTCGAGGCGGCATTCGGCGAGCTCCTCAAGAGCGGTCAGCCGGGCCTCCTCCAGCCGCCGGGCCTCGGGGCGGGCGAACTCCTCGTCGGCGAAGTCGGCGAACGCCGGTCCCCGCCACAGGTCGAGGGCCTCGGCGAGCAGGTCCGCGCGGACGCGGGCGTCCCCGGCGCCGCGGGCCCGGCGGGTCAGCTCCTCGAAGCGGTCGGCGTCCACGTCCGCGTCCCGCAGCACGTAGCCGGGCGCCTGGTGGACGACCAGGTCGCGGTCCCCCAGCGCGCGCCGCAGCTGCGACACCTTCGCCCGCAGCGTCCCCGACGGGCTGCCGGGCGGATCCTCCCCCCACAGGTCCTCGACCAGGCGGTCCGCCGACACGGCACGGCCCCGATGGGCCAGCAGGTCCGCCAGCAGCGCGCGGACCTTCGTCTCGGGGATCCGCACCGGCTCCCCGTCCGACGTCCACACCGCGAGCGGACCCAGCACCCCGAAACGCATGCCGCCACGCTAACGCCCGCCGCAACCCGATCCGAACCGGACCGCAACCCCCGCCCCCGACCGTGGAGTCATGAACGCAACGAACAAGACCCCCGTCACCGTCATCGGCCTCGGCTCGATGGGCCACACCCTCGCCTCCGCGTTCCTGAAGGCCGGGCACCCGCTGACCGTGTGGAACCGCTCCCCGGAGAAGGCCGACGACCTGGTCGCGGCCGGGGCGACGCGCGCCGCGACGTCGGCGGAGGCCGCCGCCGCCAGCCCCCTGGTGATCGTCTGCCTGGTGGACCACGCCGTCACCCGCGAGACCCTGGCGTCCGCCGGGAAGGCGTTCGCCGACCGCGTCCTGGTCAACCTCACCAACAGCACCCCCGACCAGGCCCGCGAGATCGCCGCCTGGGCCGGCGAGAACGGCGTCACCTACGTGGACGGCGGCATCATGGCGACGCCGCCGCTGATCGGGGGACCGGCGTCGTTCCTGCTCTACAGCGGCGACCGGGAGGCGTTCGACGCGCACCGGGACGCGCTGGCGGTGCTGGGCGCGCCGCACTTCATGGGCGAGGACCCGGGCGCCGCCGCGCTGTACGACCTGGCGCTGCTGTCGGGCATGTACGGGATGGCGGCGGGCGTCGCCCACGCCCGCGCGATGGTCACCGCCCACGCCGGCCCGGCGAGGGCGCAGGAGTTCTCCCAGACCATGCTGCTGTCCTGGATCCAGGCGATGCTGTCGGTGTTCGCCGGGGTGGACGCCGCCAAGATGGCGGACGAGTCCCCGCTGGACATGCAGGCGCCCGCCCTGGTCAACATCCTGGAGGCCAGCGACGCCGAGGGCGTGCCCCCGGTGCTCGCCGCGCACCTGCTCAGCATGATGAAGGAGATCGTGGACGCCGGGTTCACCGACGTGCTGCCGCCCGTCATCGACGACCTGGTCGGAAGGCTCGGGTGACCCGCCGCTAGGACGCCGGGCCGGGCGGGAACAGGGCGCGGGCGCGTTCGATCAGCGCCCGCGCCGCCGGGCTCACCGGGCCCTCGGCCCGCCAGGCGAGCACGACCCGGCCGCGCAGGTCCGCGCCGTCGATCTCGACGGCGCGCAGCCGGCCGGCGTAGTGGTCGACCAGGGACCGCGGCACCAGCGTCACGCCCAGGCCCCGCGCGGCCAGCTCGGCGAGCATGCCGGGGTCGGCCACCTCGAACGTCACGCGCGGCGCGAACCCCGCCGCCGCGCACGCGTTCTCCAGGACCGCCCGGATCCCGGTGCCGTGCGGCAGGCTCATCACGGCCCGGTCCCGCAGCACCGTGATCGGCGCCGGGTCCGCGCCGACCAGCGGATCGTCCGGCGCCACCACCAGCGCCATCTCCTCGTCGATGGCCACCTGCACGGCGAGCCCCGGGGGCGGGTCGCCCGCGAGCCCGAGGAACGCCAGGTCGAGCCGCCCGTCGATCAGGTCGCGGACCATCCGGTCGGAGTTGGCCTCGGAAAGGTGGATCTCCACCGCCGGGTGTTCCACGTGAAACCCCGCCAGCAGGTCGGGCAGCAGGCTGTTGGGCAGCGAGGTCACCACGCCGACCGCGACCCGGCCGCGCAGCAGCCCGGTCAGCTCGTCCACCGCGAGCCGCGCGCCCTCGACGGCCGCCAGCGCCGCCCGCGCGTACGGCAGCACGGCCCGGCCCGCCTCCGTCGGCCGGACCGCGCGGCCGGTGCGGTCCAGGAGCTCCTGGCCGAGCTCGCGTTCGAGCTGGCGGATCTGCGCGCTCACCCCGGGCTGCGCGACGTGCAGCCGTTCGGCCGCACGGGTGAAGTTGGCCTCCTCCACCACCGCAACGAAGTACCTGAGCTGCCGCAATTCCATAACCGGCGACCCTAACAACCCCCCGGCGCCGCCGCGCGGGCCCGCCCGGACGCCGGTGACCCACATCACATTCCCGGGCTGTCACGTCCGGCAGGGGCCACCTGTCCCATGGACGTCACCACGCAGACGGGAGTGAGAGATGGACAACCACCACGTCGTCATCCTCGGGGCGGGCTACGCCGGCATGATGTGCGCGGTCCGCCTGGCCCGCCGGACCCGCCGGCTCGGCGTCCGCATCACCCTGGTCAACCCGTCGGAGCTGTTCGTCGAGCGGCTCCGCCTCCACCAGGTCGCCGGCGGGCAGACCCTCCCCGAGCACCGCGTCACCGACGTGCTGGACGGCACCGGCGTCACGTTCGTCCGGGGCCGCGCCACCGCCCTGGACCCCGACGCCCGCCGCGTCACCGTCGACGGCGGACGGGAGCTCGCCTACGACACCCTCGTGTACGCGCTGGGCAGCGCCACCGACACCGCGCGGGTCCCGGGCGTCGCCGAGCACGCGTTCGTCCTCGACCGGCCCGCCGACCTCACCGCCCGGCTGGACGCGATCCCCGCCGGCGGCACGCTGGTCGTCTGCGGCGGCGGGCTCACCGGGATCGAGGCCGCCACCGAGATCGCCGAGGGCCGCCCCGGCCTGCGCGTCACGCTGGTCACCACCCGGGCCCCGGGCGCGGGCATGAACGCGCGGGCCCGCGCCCACCTGACCCGCGCCCTGGACCGCCTCGGCGTCACCGTCCGCATCGGACAGGTCGCCAAGGTGCTGCCCGACGCCGTCGAACTCGACGGAGGCGAGCTGCTCCAGGCCGACGCCTGCCTGTGGACCGCCGGGGTCCGCGTCCCCCCGCTGGCCGCCGACGCGGGAGTCGAGGCCGACGGGAACGGCCGGGTCGTCGTGGACGCCACGCTGCGCTCGGTGTCGCACCCGGAGATCCACGCCGTCGGCGACGCCGCGGCCGTCCGGCAGGCGTGGGGAACGATCCACGGCACCTGCCAGAGCGGGATCCCGACCGGCGCGTACACCGGCGACGCCATCGCGCGGCGGCTGCGGGGCAGGACCGTGAAGCCGTTCCGGTTCGGATACTTCCACCAGCCCCTCAGCCTGGGACGCCGCGACGCGGTCATCCAGTTCACCCACGCCGACGACAGCGCGAGCCGCTGGTGCCTGACCGGGCGGGCCGCCATCCTCTACAAGGAGAGCGTCAGCTCCAGCCCGCTGAAGCTGTACGCACTGGGCAAGCACGTCCACATCAACCCGCAGCTGTCGAAGGGCGGCCGCGCCACCCGTGGCTGAGGGCTTGCCCCCGTCACCGAGCAGCGAAGACCATGAGCCGATGAACGCCGCCGAGACCGCAGCCCGGGACCCGTTCCTGGAGCACCGCCGCCTGCTGTTCGCCACCGCCTACCGGATGCTCGGCAGCGTCGCCGACGCCGAGGACGTCCTCCAGGACACCTGGCTGAACTGGAACGGCGCCGACCGCTCCGACGTCCGCAACCCCCGCGCCTACCTGGTGCGCACCGTCACCAACCTCGCGCTCAACCGCCTCACCTCATCCCGCGCCACCCGCGAGACCTATGTCGGTCCGTGGCTGCCCGAGCCCCTGCTCACCTCCCCCGACGTCGCCGAGGACACCGAGTTGGCCGACACCGTATCCACCGCGATGCTGGTGGTGCTGGAGACCCTCAACCCGATGGAACGCGCCGTGTTCCTGCTCCGCGAGGTCTTCGGCTACACCCACGCCGAGATCGCCGAGACGCTCGACCGGTCGGAGGCGTCGGTCCGGCAGATCGCGCACCGCGCCCGGTCCCACGTCCAGGCCCGGCGCCCCCGCTACGACGCCGACCGCGCGCAACGCGAGCGGGTCACCGCCCGGTTCCTGGAGGCCTGCTCCGGCGGCGACCTGAACGCCGTCATGGAACTGCTCGCCCCCGACGTCACCGTCTGGTCCGACGGCGGCGGCAAGGTCACCGCGGCCCGCCGCCCGCTGCACGGCCGCGACCACGCCGGCCGCTGGCTGCTCGGCGTCCTCGCCAAGCCCGGCTCGGCGGGCGTCGTCCTGCGCGGCGCCACGATCAACGGCGAGCCGGGCGTCCTGGTCACCATGGGCGACACCCCGATCGGCGCGCTGACGTTCACCCTGGCCGACGGCGTGATCCGCGACCTGCGCCTCCAGCTCAACCCCGACAAGCTCCAGGGCCTGTCCGGCGCCCCGCGCCTCTGACCCCGCCTCCGGCCCCTCGGCGGGGTCAGAGGCGGGAGACGGTCAGGAACGCCGGGTCGAGCAGGGCGCCGACGCGCTTGACGTTCCGTACGATCGGCGCGGTCTCGACATGGGTGACCGACCGCAGGGCGGCGACACTCCCGGTCAGGTAGCGGTACAGCTCGCGGGAGTCGCGGCAGACGACCTGGACGGCGAGGCCGGTGGGGCCGGTGGTGGCGGCGGCGAACACCACCTCGGGGTGGGCGGCCAGCGCCTCCCCGGTGGCGACCAGCTCCGACGGCGGGACCGTCAGCCACAGCCGGGCGGCGCTTTCGAGACCGACGAACGACAGGTCGAACTCGGCGTAGTAGTGCAGGACACCGGTCGCGCGCAGCTGGTCGAGGCGGCGCGCGACCGTGGACGGCGACCGGCCGGTCGCGGCGGCCAGCTCGGCGTGGGAGGCGCGGCCGTCGCGGGCCAGGACGTCCAGCAGCGCCCGGTCGCCGGGGTCCAGCCGGAGCAGGCCGTCGGGCTCGGGGACCGGCTCGGGCGTGAGGGCCGCGACCTCGTCCGGGGTGAGGGCGTTCAGCGCGCGGATGCGGCTCGGCGATCCGTAGAAGGTGTGCAGCACCTCGTGGGCGGCGACCGCGACGACCCGGCTGCCGCGCGGCCACCGGTCCAGCAGGAGTTCGCGGCTCTCGTCCCGGTCCCGGCCGCGGGCGACGCACAGCACCTCCGTCCCGCCGGAGACGATCTGCACCCAGGCGGTGTCGGGACGGCGCGCCAGCACGCCCGCGACGCCCTGCGCCGCGCCGGGCGCGCAGCGCAGCCGCAGCAGCCAGCGGCCGTGGGCGGCGTGGTTGGCCGGGGGGACGCCGACGATCCGCAGCCGGTCCTCCGACCGCAGGCGGCGGTAGCGGCGCGCGACCGTCTGGTCGGACACGCCCAGCACCTCGGCGATCCGGCTGAACGGGGCCCGGCCGTCCAGTTGCAGCGCGTGGACCAACCGCCGGTCGAGTTCGTCGGCGATGGAGGAATTCACCACTGGAACCTAGCCGATGTCGAAAACTTCGAATCCCGGCGCCCCTGAGTGGTCTCCCCCCGCCCGCCCGGTGATCGTGAGAGCTCCGGAAGCGAGATCACGGAGGTCACGATGGGGAGATGGGGACCGCTGGCGGCGATCTGCCTCGGGTCGTTCATGCTGCTGGTGGACGTCAACATCGTCACGGTCGCGATGCCGGACATGGCGGGCGGGCTGGACGCGTCCTACGGCGCGTTGCAGTGGGTCCTGGACGTCTACGCGCTGGTGCTGGCGGCGCTGCTGCTGGGCGCGGGCGCCCTGGCCGACCGGCTGGGACGCCGCCGGATCTACGTGGCGGGGCTGACGGTGTTCGCGGTGGCGTCGCTGGCGTGCGGCCTGGCCCCGGACGCGACGCTGCTCGTCGCCGCGCGGGCCGTGCAGGGCGCGGGCGCGGCGCTGATGTTCGCGACGACGGTCGCGCTGGTCAACTCCGCTTACACCGGGCGCGACCGGGGTGTGGCGTTCGGCGTGTGGGGCGCGGTGAACGGCGCGGCGGCCGGGATCGGGCCGGTGCTCGGCGGGCTGGTCGCGCAGACGGCCGGCTGGCGCTGGATCTTCCTGGTGAACCTGCCGGTCAGCGTCGCGGCCGTCGTCCTCACCCGGCGGGTCGTGGCGGAGTCGCGGGGCCCGGTGCGGCGCCTCGACGTCACCGGGACGCTCCTGTTCGCGTTCACCGCCGGGGCCGTCGTCCTCGCCCTGACCGAGGCCGGCCGCGACGGCTGGACCTCACCCGCGGCGACGGGCGCGTTCGCGCTCGGGGGCGCCGGGCTGGTGGCGTTCCTGCTGGTCGAGGCGCGGAAGGAGCATCCCGTCCTGGACCTGCGGCTGTTCCGCGACCCGGCCTTCACCGGGGTCATGGTCGCCTCGCTGGCGATGTCGGGGGCCGCGTTCGCCTACCTGATGTTCACGTCGCTGTGGCTGCGGTCCGTGCAGGGGCTGGGCGCGATCGAGGCGGGGCTGGCGATCCTGCCGATGAGCGGCCTGTCGTTCGCCGCCTCCTGGCTGACCGGCCGCCTCCCGCACGGCGTCCCGGCCCGGTGGACCGTCGGCGGCGGCATGCTGCTCGTCGCGGCCGGGACCCTCGCGCAGTCGACGCTGTCGGCCGACTCCTCGTGGGTCGCGCTGGTGCCCGGCTTCGCCCTCACCGGGATCGGCGTCGGCCTGGCGCTGCCGAACGTCACGGCCGCCGCGATGGCCGCCGTGCCGCCCGAGCGCGGCGGGATGGCGGCGGGGGCGGTCAGCGCGTTCCGCCAGCTCGGCTACGCGCTGGGGATCGCGGTGCTGAGCGGCGTCTTCCACCCGGCCCTGGACCGCGCCCTGACCGGCCGCGTCCCGGACGCCGCCGCCACGGCCCGGGCGCTGACCAGCGGGCACGCCCCCGCGCACCGGGCGGTCCCCGGCGCGTTCGCCACCGCCCTCAACACCACCACCCTGACGGCGTCGGCGATCGCCCTGGCGGCCGCGGCGGCGGCGCTCCTGCTGATCCGCCGCGTCCCGTCCGGGACGGAGCGGGCGCCGGAACCCGCGGCCGCTCTGGCAGAGTGACCGCGTGCGGATCGCCCTTCTCGGACCGGTTCAGGTCTTCGCCGACGACGCCTCCCCGCTCCCGGTCGGCGGCGCCCGGCTGCGGATGCTGCTGGCCAGGCTCGCCCTGGAGGGCGGCCGTCCGGTCCCCGCCGACGCACTCGTGGACGGCCTGTGGGACGAGGAGCCACCGGCGGACGCGGCCAACGCGCTCCAGGCCCTGGTGTCCCGGCTGCGCAGGGCCCTGCGCGGCGCGGGCACGGTCGAGGGCGCGGGCGGCGGCTACCGGCTGTCGGTGCGCGACACCGACGTCGACGCCCACCGGTTCGAGGAGCTCGCCGCCCAGGGCGGGCGCGAACTCGCGGCGGGCCGCGCCGAGCAGGCCTCCTCGGTGCTCGGCGCGGCCCTCGGCCTGTGGCGGGGCACGGCCCTCGCCGACGTGCGCGACGCGCCGTTCGCCGACCCCGAACGCGTCCCGCCCGGCAGCCTCCCCGGCGACCACCATGACCTCTACACGAGGAGAGCCCTCCCCGGCCGCCGACCGGGAAGGACCCTCGCGAGAGAAGCCGAAGACGCGCCTACTGCGCCATGTCCACGAAACGGCTGTAGTGGCCCTGGAACGCCACGGTGACCGTCGCGGTCGGACCGTTACGGTGCTTGGCCACGATCAGGTCCGCCTCACCGGCCCGCGGCGACTCCTTCTCGTACGCGTCCTCACGGTGCAACAGGATGACCATGTCCGCGTCCTGCTCGATCGAGTTGTGCAGGGCGATGCCGTTCGCGACGAAGTTGTGCAGTCCGAGCACCGTCGCGTCGTAGACCTCCTGCTCGCCGATGCTCTCCACCGAGACGATCTCGTCCCAGAAAACGTCATTGGTGGCGAGCATCTCCAGTTCGGCGCTGTCCAGCACCGTCGCCACCCGTCCGAGACGGGCCCGGCTCGGCGAGCGTTTCCACATCGCGCTACCAGAGAAGCTGGTGCCCATCGCTTCCGCGAACCCGCGCTGCGTCATTCCCTTGTCGACGAGGATCTGACGGACGTCGTTCCAGACCTCGCGAGGAACGGTGTCGAGATTGGTGTTCGCGCGCAGGTCACGCAGCTTCTCCACGGCGGCGGCCGCGATCACGCCACGTGCGCCGTGCACTTGAACGGCCTCGAAGAACGCTAGCTGGTTCTCCACGCCGGACAGGTGAAGCTGGTAGCCCGGCCGGTAACCCGTCTTGTTGATCTTCTTGATGCGCGACAGGATCCCGAACCTCAACAGCAGCCGCGACACGTCCTCGACAAGGCGGCGGCTGGTCGAGGCGTAGTAGACGCGGCACTGCCCCTGCTTGGCGTCCCAGTACACGCAGCCGTCGGTGGCCCACAGGTGGCGCAGGAAGAGCGCCACCTGCTCCTTGGGCAGGCCGAAGACGGGACCGGGCACGAACTTCTCGTGCGAACGCAGCCCGAAGAGACCGAGCTCGTCGAGCCACTCGGCGATCGGGTTTCGGCGACCGTGGGTCAGCCGGTAAGGAGCGGGCAGTCGGAGCGTGGTGACCCGCGCCGCCTCGTACTCGTCCCGGACGGCCGTGACGCCGAAGTGCTCGGCGGCCTCGGCCACCGCCGACAGGCACGCCTCGTCCTTGCTCGCATAACGGATCGGCTGACGCTTCACGAAGGAACCGTCACCGAGGAGGTGCGCCAGCAGGATGACGCGTTCCTCGGGCCAGGGCTTGATCTCCAACGGCGGTGGCACATGGCGGGACGACGCCACCCGTGTCCCTGGCTCCAGCTCCCCGAGCGGAGACCAGCCCGAATAGGTCAGGAACGGGTGGTTGGCGGTCGCCTCGACCTGCCTGCCCGACGCCAGGGTGACCCGGAAAACCTCCTTGCACCCGCTGGAGAACGCGTGCGTCATCGTCCTCGGCACGTACTTGAGCCGATCGTCGAGCGCCCATACCGGAACGTCACGGGCGCCGCTCTCGATCAGCTCGCCGATCGTGATCTCCTCGTTGGTGTCCGCTCGCATGATTCGCGTCCCGGCGGTCACACAGCCCGATTCGCGAAGGTCGGACACCATGGGCTTCTTGTCCGTCCGCTGTTCGGGGCCTCGGTTCAGCTGGGAGAGCGCGATGACCGGGACCTGGAGCTCCTTCGCCAGCAGCTTCAGCGACCGGGAGAACTCAGAGACCTCCACCTGGCGGCTCTCGGCGCGCTTGCCCGAGCTCATCAGCTGGAGATAGTCGATCACGACCAGGCGCAGGTCGTGCTGCTGTTTCAGGCGGCGGCACTTCGCGCGGATCTCCATCATCGACATGTTCGGCGAGTCGTCGATGAACAGCGGGGCCTCGGCGACCTCGCTCATCCGGCGGGCCAGCCGCGTCCAGTCCTCGTCCTGCATCGTGCCCGACCGCATCGCGTGCAGCGCCACCCGCGCCTCGGCCGACAGCAGACGCATGGTGATCTCGTTGCGCCCCATCTCCAGGCTGAAGAACGCCGAGGTCAGCCCATGCTTGATCGACGCCGCCCGCGCGAAGTCGAGCGCGAGCGTGGAGTTGTGCGTCGGGATGCACGAACGGCCCACCAGGTACATGTGGTCGGCGTTGTCCACCTGGATGCAGCGCACCGGCACGCTCTCGACCGGCCGCACGTCCACGATGTAGCGGACGCGGGCCTTCGGGTCCACGTTCCTGCGCTGCCGCTCCAGCTTGCGGGGAAGGCGGAACACCGGCTCGGCCGGCGTGAAGTTGATCCGGTAGAAGGTCGAGGTCTCCTCGCAACGCCCCTTCACCGGCTTGGTCGTCATCGTCGCCCGGTAGCCCAGGCTGAGGATCAGCTCGTGCGCGTCCTCGGCGAGCCGCTTGTTGGCGAACGCGAGCTGGACCTGCCCGATCTCGGAGACATAGCCGTCGGTGTCCAGCATCCCGGCCAGCAGCGCCCGCCGCTGCTTCTCGGAGGCGCGCAGGTACGCGGCGGGGATGTACTTGTTCCCGAGGAGTCCCGACTCCCGGAGGAGCTTTCTGAGACCGCGGAGCCCATAGCGTCCCGGTGTCGCGTGGGGCGAGACGGTGACCTGTCCGATGGACCTGATCTCGTCGAGGATCTCCTCGTCGAAGCAGGTCAGCACGCCCTCTCGGCTGTCTCCGTCGCCCAACCACACGCCCAGGAGATAGGGGTCGATCGGGAGGTCCGCTTCCGGGAGCTGGAACGGCCTGGTCACCTCGACGGCGTGGTTGGGACGGTTGTCACCGTCGCAGCGCAGGGTCGCGTAGATCTCTTCGGTCGTCTTGACGGGACGGTGCTGAACCGTGGTCGCGAAGTTCTTGGGGCGGATCACCCGACCCAGCAGGTTGCGGTAGAGGTCTGCGGCCGCGTAGCGCGGCTGGCGCTTGGACAGGGTCTTGTCGGCCTTGCCCTGGTGACCCAGCTGACGGGTAACCGCGTAGAGAGCGTCCCTGAACTCCGCGCCGACTTCGGCCATCGCCTCGCGGTGCGTGAGGAGGCGGTGCGGGTCGTCGTTGGCCTCGGCCGTCGCCCAGCGAACGCGGTTGATCGCCTCGTTCGGCCAGTAGTACGACGGCTTGCGCGCGCCGACCTGGCGGCGGCTCGCGCGGGTCGTGGTGCGCCACTGGTGCTGGGCGTCGGCGACGATCACCTCGCCATCGGAGAACTCGACCTCGTAGCAGGGACGGTTATGCATGACCTCGGTGGTGGCCACCACGCGGGTAGGTCTGCCGTCCGCGCCGATGACGAGGTCGCCGACCTTGATATCGCCCATAGTGGTCCAACCATGAGGAGTCGGAATAGGCGTATCAATTCGGATCGCCTTTCCCATCGCGGGCCGAGCAGCGACGACGATCATCTGGCCGGGGTGGAGGCCGTTGGTCAGGGCGTCGAGGTCGGCGAAGCCGGTGGGGACGCCGGTCATCTGGCCGCCGCGGGAGCCGATGGTCTCGATCTCGTCGAGGGCGCCGGGCATGATCTCGCTGAGCGGCAGGTAGTCCTCGCCCGAGCGCTTCTCGGCGATGGCGAAGATCTCGGCCTGGGCGCGGTCGAGGATGTCGTCGGCGTCGGAGCCGTCGGCGGCGTAGCCCATCTGGACGATGCGGGTGCCGGTCTCGACGAGTTTGCGGAGGACGGAGCGCTCGCGGACGATCTTGGCGTAGTAGCCGGCGTTGGCGGCGGTGGGGACCGAGGAGATCAGGGTGTGCAGGTAGGGGGCGCCGCCGATGCGGGTGATCTCGCCGCGCTTGGTGAGCTCGCCGGCGACGGTGACGGCGTCGGCGGGTTCGCCGCGGCCGTACAGGTCGAGGACGATGTCCCAGATGATCTGGTGGGCGGGGCGGTAGAAGTCGGCGGTGCGGAGGATCTCGATGGCCTCGGCGATGGCGTCCTGGGACAGGAGCATGCCGCCGAGCACGCCCTGTTCGGCCGCGATGTCGTGCGGCGGGGTGCGTTCGAACTCCTGCTCATGTGTTCCGAGATCGGTCACGCTCATCTGGCACACCCCCCATCGGCTGCGGCACCGGCGGCCCCGTCCGCCACGACGCCGTACGTTCATCCCACGTCTACCGGAAGGGTCTGACATTACTGGGGCCCAACGCAAAGAGCCCTGTGGATGAGCATGTGGAGGCGCTGTGCAGACACGCCGTTCCGGTTGTGCACGAGCTGTGGACAACCCTGGGGATTACCGCGGCGAGTGCCGGCACAGACTACCGTTGAAGTGCGAGAACTTCGTCCACGGGGTGTGTGGGAAAGAAAGTCGGGCGATTCGCGTCACGTTCCCAACGTAAGCGTCAAACTGTTCATATCGATTACAGCTTGGTAGCGTGCCGCCTGTGAGGTTCCGTGCGTCCCCCCATGACCGGGAGATCTGGCGGCTGGCGGTCCCGGCGTTCGGGGCGCTGGTCGCCGAGCCGCTGTTCCTGCTGTCGGACTCGGCGATCATCGGGCATCTCGGCACGGCCCAGCTGGGGGGGCTGGGGGTCGCGGGGCAGATCCTGAGCACGCTGGTCTACCTGTGCGTGTTCCTCGCGTACGGCACCACCGCGGGCGTCGCCCGGCAGGTGGGGGCCGGGGACATGCGGGCGGCGCTGCGGCAGGGTATCGACGGGATGTGGCTGGCGGTCGCGCTCGGCGTGGTGCTGATCGTGGCCGGGTGGGCGCTGGTGCCGTGGATGGTGGACCTGTTCGGGGCGTCGCCGGGCGTCGCGCCGTACGCGGAGACCTATCTGCGGGTCAGCCTGTTCGGGATCCCCGGGATGCTGGTGGTGCTGGCCGGGACGGGCGTGCTGCGCGGGTTGCAGGACACGCGGACGCCGCTGCTGGTGTCGGTCGGCGGGTTCGGGGTGAACCTGCTGCTGAACGTGGTGTTCGTGCTCGGTTTCGGCTGGGGCGTCGCCGGGTCCGCGTGGGGAACGGTGATCGCCCAGACCGGGAGCGCGGCCGTGTACGCGGCGGTCGTGCTGCGGGCGGCGCGGGAGCACGGGGCCGGGGTGCGGCCGGACGTGGCGGGGCTGCGGACGGCGGCGACGGCGGGTGTGGGGCTGCTGCTGCGGACGGCGGCGTTGCGGATCGTGCTGGTGGTGGGCACGTCGGTGGCGGCGCGGATGGGCGATCCGGAGATCGCGGCGTACCAGGTGGGGTTCCAGGTGTGGACGCTGCTGGCGTTCGCGCTGGACGCGATCGCGATCGCCGGGCAGGCGATCACGGGGCGGTTCCTGGGGGCGTCGGACCTGGCGGGGACGCGTGCGGTGACGCGGCGGATGGTGTGGTGGGGCGTGGTGTGCGGCGTGGTGTTCGGGATCGCGATCCTGGCGGTGCGGCCGTGGCTGCCCGCGCTGTTCACGGCCGATCCGCAGGTGCGGGACCTGTTGGCGGGGTCGCTGCTGCTGGTGGCGCTGTTCCAGCCGGTGGCGGGGGTGGTGTTCGTGCTGGACGGCATCCTGATCGGGGCCGGTGACGGGTTCTACCTGGCGTGGACGACGGCGCTGGCGACGCTGGCGTTCCTTCCGGCGGCGCTGGGCGCGTACCGGGCGGACGCGGGCCTGACGGGTCTGTGGCTGGCGATCGGCCTGTGGATGTGCGTGCGGATGCTGACGCTCGGGTGGCGGGCGCGCGGGCGCGCGTGGATGGTCACCGGCGCGGTCCGCCGCTGATCAGCGCCGGTCGGGGCGAGCGGGTCCCGGCCCCTGGAACCCGAGGGACAGAACGTTCTTGTCGGGACACATGAGACGCGCTGCTCCAACCGCACGCGCAACACCCTCCCCGATCACTACTATTCGAACATGTGTTCCACCGAGGGTGAGCCGTGGGCCCAGCTCGCGCAGGCGATCGACGACCTGGCGGCCGAGGGCCTGGCCGACCTCCCCCCGGAGAAGCTGGTGGAACGCATCGCCGAGATCTGGTCCCTGGTGGCGGCCCTGGACCCCGACATCGACCGCCGCCGCCAGGGCTACGCCACTCCCGGGGAGTGACCCCGGCGGGCGCCGTTCAGCGACCGTGGCGCTCGGGGAACGCCGTCCCGGAGGGCATGGCCTCGCCGGGGTCCGCGGGCAGGTCGTCCGTGTCGATCCGGGGGGCCGACTTCCGCGACGGGAACCTCAGCAGGCCCGCCACCTCCTCCCGCAACGCGGGGAGGCGGGAGTACAGGACGTCGCCGGGACAGTCCGTCTTGCCATAGTCGCGGTGGCCCACCAGGGCCTGGTACGGATCCAGGTCGTAGCGGTCGCACAGCCACGCGCAGGTGTGGACCAGGGACTCCCACAGGCGGCCGGGGACGTCGGCCGTCATGTAGGTGCCCTCGTTCTCGATGCCGATGGTGTGGTCGTTGTGGTGGAGGGCCTGGGCGCCGACGCAGTGGCGGCCGGACAGGATCGCCGTGAGGCTGCGGTTGCGGCCCTCCATGATGTGGCCGCCGCGGCTGATGGTGAGCTGCTGGCCGGCGTCGTTCCAGCCGCGGGTGCGCATGTGGAAGCGCTGGATGGCCCGTGACAGGTCGTAGGCCGCGTCCACGGAGTAGTCCGTGACGTTGGGGGTGGACGTGTGGTGGACCACGATGTGGTCCGGGGCGCGGTCCAGCACCTCGGCGCGGCGGCGGGCGGGCCGGGCGCCCCACTCCCTGCGGGTGTGCACCCGGGGGAGCAGCAGTGGCCCCTCCGGTCGTTCCGCCGCCATGGCCTCATTGTTCGCCAACGTCGCCTGTAGCCCCAACCCGAGCATTCCGCCGAGCACGGCACGGCGCGCCAGCCGGTACTCCCGTTCCCGCATCGGACCCCCCGTAGCGATCTTTGTTACGGAACGTAGCCGCACGAACAGAGATCACCAAGCGGAACGCGCCGGGAACGCGCGAAGGCCGGGCCCCCGGAAAAGGGGACCCGGCCTGGTACGCGTCGGAATCAGGCGGCCACGACGTTGACGTCGATGGCGGCGCTGACCTCGGCGTGCAGCCGGACGCTGACCCGGTGGACGCCCACGGTCTTGATCGGGTTACCGATCTCGATGCGGCGCTTGTCCAGGTCGGGGCCGTCGGCGGCCTTGACCGCGTCGGCGATGTCGGCGGCGGTCACGGCGCCGAACAGGCGGCCGTTGCTGCCGGTCCGGGTCCTCAGGGTGACCTTCAGACCCTTGAGCCGGTCGGCGATCTCCTTGGCCGACTCGACCGTGGCGATCTCGCGGGCGGCACGGGCCTTCTTGATCGACTCGACCTGGGACTCGGCGCCCCGGGTCCAGCGGATCGCGAAGCCGCGCGGAACGAGGTAGTTGCGGCCGTAGCCGTCCTTGACCTCGATGACGTCACCGGGCTCGCCGAGGCCGGAGACCTGCTGGGTGAGGATGAGCTTCATGGTTGGTCAGTCCTCCCCTCAGCGCGCGGTGCTGGTGTAGGGCAGCAGCGCCATCTCACGAGCGTTCTTGATCGCGGTGGCGACGTCGCGCTGGTGCTGGGTGCAGTTGCCGGTCACGCGGCGGGCACGGATCTTGCCGCGGTCGGAGATGAACTTCCGCAGCAGACCGGTGTCCTTGTAGTCGACGTAGGAGATCTTCTCCTGGCAGAACACGCAAACCTTCTTCTTCGGCTTGCGAGGAGGTGGCTTCGCCATCGTGGTGCTCCTTTGCGAGAGCCCCGCTCACGCGGGAATGGACGTGGTGAACAGTGAAAAGGTCGCGGTCAGAACGGCGGGTCGTCGTTGAAGCCGCCGCCGCTGTTGCCGCCGGTGGCCCAGGGGTCGTTGGCCGGAGCACCCGCGGGCGCGCCGCCGAAGCCGCCGCCCTGCTGCTGCTGGCCGCCGAAGCCGCCGCCGCCCTGGTCGCCGCCGAAGCCGCCGCCGCCGAAACCGCCGCCGCCCTGACGCTGGGTCTTGGCGACCTTGGCCGTGGCGCTGCGCAGCGAGGGGCCGACCTCGTCGACCTCGACCTCGAAGACGGTGCGCTTCTCGCCTTCCTTGGTCTCATAGGACCGCTGCTTGAGGCGTCCCTGCACGATCACCCGCATGCCGCGCTGGAGGGACTCGGCGACGTTCTCGGCCGCCTGCCGCCAGACGTTGCAGGTCAGGAACAGGGCCTCGCCGTCCTTCCACTCGTTCGACTGGCGGTCGAAGAACCGCGGGGTCGAGGCGATGCGGAAGGAGGCGACCGCCTGGCCGCTGGGGGTGAAGCGCAGGTTCGGGTCCTCGACGAGGTTCCCGACGATCGTGATTACGGTGTCGCCTGCCATGGGGCTCGCTCCGGCTGCTGTGAGGGCTGAGCCTGGCTCAGTGGACCTCGGGGCGGATGACCTTGGTGCGGAGGATCGACTCGCTCAGGTTGAGCTGACGGTCCAGCTCCTTGACCGTGGCGGGCTCAGCCGACAGGTCGATCACCGCGTAGATGCCTTCGGACTTCTTCTGGATGTCGTAGGACAGCCGACGACGGCCCCACACATCCACCTTCTCGACGCTGCCGCCGTCGTCCTTGACGACCTTCAGGTACGGCTCCAGGGCCGCGTTGGCGGTGCGCTCGTCGATGGCCGGGTCGAGGATGGCCATGACTTCGTAACGACGCATGCTTGTCCCTACCTCCTCTGGACTGATGCGGTCACGGTCTCTCCGTGACAGGAGGGCTTCTTGCGTCCTTCGCGGCGGGAAACGGGCCCATGTCGGCCGTGCTCATCGCCGCGAGACCGATACAGGCTACCAAGAGTCGGCAGCGTGACGGCCCGGAACGGACTAGCGGCGGGCACCCGCCGGGGCCCGGCCGGCGCAGCGGCGCCGTTCGAGCTCGGCCATGATGTCGGCCATGCGGGCGCGCATCCGGGCCGTCTGGGTGGTGAGCATGGACAGCTCCTCCACCAGCTCGGCGTCGCCGATGACCGCCAGCTCGCTCTCCCTCATCACGAACACCTCCAGCCTCTCCCCGCTTCCCCTCGGGGGCGGACCCGAGAAGTCCGGTTCTCGAATCCACGTTCGACGTTACCGGGTGGCGCCGACATTTTTCCGCGGTACCGCCTCCGATTGATCATCGCCTGACCCGGGAATCTCTCTACGAGGCCGGTCGGTCCGTCCCCGGTGTCACACGGGCACCTGCGGGAACGGGGCCCGGAGCGCACCGGATGCGACACTCGTCACAGGGAGGGATGACCAATGCCCGAACAGGTAGCCGGAGGCGAGAGCGCGCGGGTCGGCCGCCGCGCACAGGCCCAGGCCCGGGCGCGCGACGAGCGCCACGGCCGCGAGGACGCGATGGCGGTCACCGCGCTGGTGATCGGTCTGACGGCGCTGGTGCTGGGCTTCGTCCCGGCGACCCACTTCTTCGGCGCGGTCGCGGGCGTGGTCGGCCTGCCGCTGGCGCTGTACTCGCAGATGATGTCGGCGACCACCAACGAGCGCTGGATGAACGTCATCGGCATGGTCGCCTCGTTCGTCGGCGCCGCGTTCGCGCTGCGGCACGGCGGCTTCACGATCTGAACGCCCCGCCGTCTGTCGGTGCCCGGGGATACCCTCGGGTCATGCGCATCGGAGCCCACGTCGACCAGACCGACCCGCTGGCCAGCGCCCGCGCGAAGAACGCCGAGGTGGTGCAGTTCTTCCTCGGCGATCCGCAGGGCTGGAAGAAGCCGGTGGTCCCCGACGCGGTCCGGGAGGTCGCGGCGGGCGACGTGGACGTGTACGTGCACGCCCCGTACGTGATCAACGTCGCGACCTCCAACAACCGCATCCGCATCCCCAGCCGCAAGCTGCTGGTCCAGCAGCTGGAGGCGGCGGCGGGGATCGGCGCGAAGGGCCTGGTCGTGCACGGCGGTCACGTGCTGAAGGACGACGACCCCGAGACGGGCTTCGAGAACTGGCGCAAGGTCTTCGAGCGGCTCGACTTCCCGGTCCCGGTCCTCATCGAGAACACCGCGGGCGGCGGCAACGCCATGGCGCGCCGGTTCGACCGGATCGCGCGGCTGTGGGAGGTGCTGTCGGGCGTCGACGGCCTGGACGGCAAGCTCGGCTTCTGCCTGGACACCTGCCACGCGCACGCGGCGGGCGAGGAGCTGATCGACGCCGTGGACCGGATCAAGGCGATCACCGGGCGGATCGACCTGGTGCACTGCAACGACAGCCGCGACGCGTTCGGGTCGGGCGCCGACCGGCACGCCAACCTGGGCAGCGGCAAGATCGACCCGGAGCTGATCCTCACGGTGGTGCGGGCCGCCGCCGCGCCGGTCGTGGTGGAGACCCCCGGCGACGGGCAGGCCGCCGACATCGCCTGGCTCCGCGAGAACCTCACCTGATCCCGGGCCCGCGCCCGCATCCGACGGGGGCGCGGGGTGAAGATCGGACCCCGACGGCGGGAACCCGGGTCCGCCGTTCCGCATCTAACGCCATGGACGATCCAAGCCCGGCGACGACGACCGCGGAATCGCACCTCCTGGCATAATCCGGACCATCTACCCCCTGCGCACGCGCGCCTGACAGTTCGGCGGCGGGCGCGCGAGCGATCGGGAACCCCATGGCGCAGCCCCCTTACGACCCCTACGGACAGCAGCCCTACCAGCAGCCGGCCGTGCAGCACCACTACTACGGCGCTCCGCAGCAGGTCGTGATGCCGCCCACCAACGGCATGGCGGTCGCGTCCCTGATCTGCTCCATCGCGGGCCTCTTCACCTGCGGCTTCGCCTCGTTCCTGGGGGTCATCTTCGGGCATGTGGCGCAGGGGCAGATCCGCCGGACCGGCGAGGGCGGCAGCGGCATGGCCGTGGCCGGCCTGATCATCGGTTACATCCTCAGCTTCCTCACGATCCTGGTCTGGGGGCTGTACATCTTCGGCCTCCTGGCGGTGATCGGCATGAGCGACTCCCCCAGCAGCAGCACCTACTGACGCGCCGCCGACCGCTACCGGCCCGGATCGCCCCGGCGGTCCGGGCCGGAGTCGTCTCCGGAGTCGTCGGCGGGCTCGGTGTCGGCAGGCTCGGTGTCGGCGGCGGGCTCGGACGGCGCGGGCCGGGGAGCGAGCCGGGGGATCCCGGCGACCTCCACGCCCGGTGTCGGCAGCACCAGCACGACCATCGGCGTCCCGGTGTCCCGCCACCACTCCACGGCCTCGGCGAACACGTCGAGCGCGGTGCGGAACGCCTTCCGGTCGTCCTCGGCGAGCCCGGTCCAGCGTTCCCACAGCACCAGGTAGCCGTGGCGCGCGGGCGCCCAGGACAGGTCGGTGAGGCAGTCCTGCAACGCGTCCCAGTTCTCGCCGTACCACTCCGGCAGGTCGAACGCCTCGCCGCACAGCTTCAGGAACCCGTCCCCGTCGCGGACGCGCCCGGCGTCCACCGTGAACGTGCGCCATCCCGCCTTCGCGGCGCGGTCCCGCCAGTCCGGCTCCCCGACGGTCGCCCAGGCGGTCGGGACAGGGGCGCGCCACTGGTACACACCCGTCCTGAGCCGCCCCGCCAGCAGGTCGTCCAGCGCTCGCTCGGCATCCCGGTCAGTGGTCATCGTGCCTCCCTCCGGTCGGCTCCGGTCGGTTCCGGCCGCCCGATCGTTCCCCGACCACCCGGGAGAAACTGCGGTAGTGGTCGGCGGTGTAATAGCGTTCCCCGTCCCGCCCGGCCACGATACGGCGGGCCCCGCGGGTGCGTTCGCCGGGCGTGGGGACGGTGTACTCGCGGTAGTGGCCGCGTTCCCTGGCGGGCAACAGGCCCTCGCGGTTGAGAAAGTAGGTCCCGTCCTTACGGGAGGGGAACGGCCCGCCCGCCTCGATCAGCCGCAGCGTCTCCCGCGCCTCCGGAGGCAGTTCCGCGACCGTGATCTCGGACGGCGTCGCGGTCCGGCCGGTCCGCGGCGCGGAGCTCCCGGCGGACGGCGAGGCCGACACGACCGGCCCGGCGGTGCCGGACCGCTGCTCGGCGCAGGCGCCGAGTCCCAGCGTCAGCAGCGGCGCCAGAACGCACGCCGCCAGTGCCCCTGCCGTTCTCCGGCCCATCGCCATCGCGGCGCCCCCTCCCCGCGCGGATGCTCGCACGCGCCCCGCGCCCGCCCGATCGGAACGCGTTGACCTGGGGGTATCCCTCCCCTTCATGATCGTGAGTATTCGTGCTTGAGTCTCCACCGACTGGAGACCGCAGGGTGGGGGACATGGACGGCGACACCTTCTACACGATCGGGGAACTGGCCCGCCGCACCGGCCTGCCGGTGCGCACGATCCGGTTCTACTCCGACGCGGGGCTGGTGCCGCCGTCGACCCGCAGCGGGGGCGGCTACCGGCTGTACGACGTGACGGCCGTGGCCCGCCTCGACCTGGTGCGCACGCTGCGCGAGCTGGACGTCGACCTGCCGACCGTGCGACGGGTGCTGGACCACGAGGTGGACCTCGCGGACGTGGCCGCCGCGCACGTCCGGGCGATCGACGTGCAGATCGACGCGCTGCGGTTGCGCCGGGCGGTGCTGCGGGCGGTCGCCAGACGCCGGTCCGGTCCGAAGGAGATGGAACTCATGCACAGGCTCGCGAAGCTGTCCGACGAGGAGCGCCGCAGGCTGATCACCGATTTCGTGGACGCGACGTTCGAGGGGCTGGAGTCCGCGCCGGGCTTCGCCGACCGGATGCGCGCGGCCGTTCCCGAGCTGCCCGACGACCCCACGCCCGAGCAGGTGGAGGCGTGGGTGGAGCTGGCCGAGCTGGTCCAGGACCCCGGCTTCCGCGCCAGCGTGCGGCGGATGGCCGAGTACCAGCACTCCGAGATGGAGCGCGGCGACGACACCGGCGAGGCGCTGCGGTCGCACAACGGGGAGCTGATGGACCTGGTCCAGCGGCGGGCCGGTGCGGCGCGGGAGGCGGGCCTCGCGCCGGCGTCGCCGGAGGCCGCCGCGGTGGTGGACGAGGTCGTCACCGGGTTCGCGGCGGCCGCCGGGCGGGACGACGACCCCGCGTTCCGCGCCGAGCTGCTGGAACGCTGCGAGATCGGCAACGACCCGCGCACCGAGCGGTACTGGAGGCTGCTGGGCGTCATCAACGGCTGGCCGGAGTTCCCGGAACTGTCCCCGGCGTACTCCTGGTTCGTCGAGGCGCTGCGCGCGCGGGTGGGCTGACCTCAGCGGGTGTGGCGGAACCCCCAGTTCAGGATCTTGCGGGCGTCCCGGAAACGGGCCGCCCGCACGGTCGGGGAGCTGTTGAGGACCACGCCGACCAGCGTGCGGCCGTGGCGGCGGGCCGCGAACAGGAAGCTGGCCCCGGCGGCGAGGGTGTAGCCGCTCTTGACGCCGAGCAGGCCGGGGTAGTCGCCGAGCATGGCGTTGGTGGTGAGCCACACGTAACGGCCGTGGCCGTCCCCGGCGCGCAGCGCGTGCCGGGGTTTGCGCACGATCCGCCGGAGTTCGGGGAGGCCCAGCGCGTACCTGCCGAGCACGACCTGGTCGCGGGCCGTGGAGTGGCCCGGCGACGGCGGCAGCCCGGCGGCGTCGGAGTAGCGGGTGCGGGTCATGCCGAACGCGCGCGCGAGGCGGTTCATCTTGCGGACGAAGCGGTGGTGGCCCGGCCCGTACGCCTCGGCGAGCACCGCGGCGGCGTCGGATCCGGACGGCAGCAGCAGCGCGTGGAGCAGGTCGCGGACGCGGATCCGGTCGCCGGGGCGCAGCCGCGCGACGGTGCCGTGGCGGGCGTGCGCGTAGGCCAGGTGCTGGGGCTTCACGCGCAGCCGCCGGTTCAGGCCGCCCTCGTGGACGACGACGACGGCGGTCATGACCTTGGCGAGGCTGCCGATGGGGCGGCGTTCGCGGGCGCGACGCCCCCACAGGATCTCGCTGGTCCCGTCGTCGACCAGCAGGGCGGAACGGGCCTGGACACCGGGCGGCGCGGGCGTCGTCCGGGCGTGGGCGGCGCCGGGTGTGAGGAGGCCGGACAGCAGGGCGAGAGCGGCGAGCACAGGGGTGATCCGCATGACCGGTGAACTACCCCTCCCACCTGGTGTTCCATTCGGGAGAGACGAGATCTTGACGGGAGTTGCGCCGCGGGCTGCGCTGGTCAGCCCGCCCAGGCCCCCGAGGTGAACGTGAGCAGCTGGAGCACCGCGAACGGCAGCGCCGCCGCGACCAGTCCCGCGAAGGCCCTCGGCCAGCGCACCGCCATGCCGCCGAGGGCCAGCCACAGCGGCCACCACAGCAGCGTCGCCCGCCCGATCGACAGGTAGTACGACGAGGTCATCAGCGCCACCAGCTGCAACCCCACGTACGTCGCCTCCGGCCACCGCCGCCGCAACAGCAGGAACACCGTCAGCGCCACACCGACGGCGGCGGCGGCCAGCTCGATGCGGAACGCGAGCGTGAACTCGTTGTCCACCGCGAACGCCGCCTGCCAGGTCAGGTCCAGCGCGTCCCACGGCATCGTGAACTTCCGGTCCCAGCCCGCCTCCTGCGCGTGCTGCCACGCCATCCAGTCGCCGGTCCGCGTCCACTGGTAGAAGGTGTAGGCCGCCAGCGGCAGGAACGGCAGCACCAGCCACCCGGCCGGCCGAAGGCCCCCGCTCCGTCGTCCGTGCGCGCCGACCGCGTACTCCACCAGCATCGCCAGCACCAGGAACAGGCCGGTGATGCGGACGGCGGAGGCGGGCATCGCCAGCAGCCCCGCCCACATCCACTGCCCGCGCCGCGCGCACAACCAGGCGGGCAGCGCGAACGCCAGGAACAGCGACTCCGAGTAGCCCGCGAACAGGAACACCGCGCCGGGGCCCGCCAGCATCGCGACGACCGCCATCGTGCCGAGCCGCCCGGACGGCGCGCGCTCCCCGCCCTCCCCGGATGTGGCGTCGGTCACCTGCGCGCGTTCGGCGTCGTTCCCGAGCCGGGCCAGCGCCACCACCGCGACCGCGCCCGCGACCAGGGAGATCAACAACCCGGCGGCCCGCAGGTCGCCCACCAGGGCGCCGACCGCGCGCAGCGCCAGCGGATAACCGGGGAAGAACGCGGGCCATCCCGGATCGAACTTCTCCCACGGCGGACCGTCATACCCGTACGTGGCCAGCTTGGTGAACCGGACCGCGTCCCACTGCGCCCACCTGTCAAGATACGGGCGGGAATCGAAGAGCGCGGGCAGCGCGCGAGGGGCGACCGCGACGACGAACATGACGCCGAGCCACGCCCCGAGCCACAGCGCCAACGCCCCGCGGTCCCCCGGCCGGAACCGGTCGGTGATCGCCTTCACTTTGCTATTCGATTTCCGTTCGTCGGATGCTTGGTCGACCGAGATCAACTGACACCACGTCCAGGAAACGGCGACGACGCCGTGCCAACGAGAGGAGCCGCAGGGGTGGATCTTCCCACGGTCGGGGAACCGCTGGGACCGGGGGACCCCGAGCGCGTAGGCCCCCACGTTATCCGCCGGGTCCTCGGCAGGGGCGGCCAGGGCGTCGTCTACCTGGGCGAATCTCCCGATCACGGGCCTGTCGCGGTCAAGCTGCTCAGCGGCCCCGGCGGCGGGGTCCCGGGCGAGGCGGCCCGGCGGTTCCAGCGGGAGGCGGCGACGGCCAAGGCCGTCGCCCAGTTCTGCACCGCGCGGGTGCTGGACGTCGGCGCCACCGCGGACGGGCGGCCCTACATCGCCAGCGAGTACGTGCCGGGCCCGTCGCTGCTGGCGCTGGTGGGCGGGCAGGGGCCGCGTTCGGGCCCGTCGCTGGACCGGATCGCCGTCGCCACCGCCACCGCGCTGGTCGCGATCCACGAGGCGGGCATCGTGCACCGCGACTTCAAACCCGGCAACGTCATCATGGGCCCCGACGGGCCGCGCGTCATCGACTTCGGGATCGCGCGGGAGACGGCGACCGCGACGACGGCCGGGGAGGCCACCGACATCATCGGCACGCCCGCCTACATGGCGCCCGAGCAACTGCGCGGCGAGCCGCTGACCGGAGCGGTGGACGTGTTCGCGTGGGCGTCGACGATGGTGTTCGTCGCGACCGGGCGGCCGCCGTTCGGGACCGACGCGATGACGACGCACCGGATCCTGCACGCCGAACCGGACCTGACCGGTCTCCCCTCGCCACTGCGGGACCTGGTCGCGGCGTGCCTGGCCAAGGACCCGCGTGCCCGGCCCACCGCCGAGCAGCTGCTGTCGGCGCTGATCACCGGCAGGGCGCCCACGCTGGCCGCGCCGGGGCTGCCGCCGCGGCCGTCGGCCGCGCAGATGATGGGGATCGGGGCCGGGCTCGCCGCCTCGTCCACCAACCAGCCCCCCGCGCCACCGCTGCCGCCGGCGCCGTGGGCGCAGGCGGGGGCGGCGACGCAGCCGCCGAAACAGCCCAGGAGCGTCCCGCTGGCGGGGGTGCTGGCGGGCGCGGTCGTCGGCGTGGCGGTCGCGGTGACGGCGGGCTTCGTCCTCTGGCCGGACACCGGCGCCCCCGCCGCGAACACGACGATGCCGCAGTCCTCGACGTCCCCGGCGCCGCCCTCACCCCCGGCCGACTCCGCCCGCCCGTCCCCCGCCGGGTCGGCGAAGGCCAAGCCGACCCGGACCGCCAGCCCGAAACCGTCCAGAACCGCGACGCGCAAGCCCCCGCCGAAGGGCCCCTGGGCCGCGCCCGGCCTCCCGGGGATCTCCGCGAGGGGCGTGTACGACGTGTCCGGCGGGGAGTTCACCAGCTCGCTGAGCCTGCGGATGACGCGGAAGACCGCCGGGTACGCGCTGTTCGAGCACCAGCACTTCGACGGCGGCACGATGTGCGACTACGGCGTCGAGTACACGAGGTTCGGGCAGGACCACACCGCGCGGTTCGACTCCCGGTGCACGAAGACGTTCCGGGTCCGGACCTGCCTGGCGCGGAACGTCACCCGGGACGCCGCCGGCGCCCTGAAGATCGACTACATCCGCTGCGAGCCCTGGCACGACGTGCGCGGGTGAACGCTCCCGGACGCCGAAGGCCGCCCTTCCCACTGGGGAAGGGCGGCCTTCGGCGTCCTGCCTGCTAGCCGTCGCGTTCGCTACGCGCCCTCACCGGAGGGGCGGCTCTGCGGGCGGTAGCCCTGGGTCTCGGGACCGTCCGGTTCCTTCGTGCAGCTCGCGTGGCCCGGGTGCCACCTGCACCACCGCTTGAGCTCGTTCGGATCGGTCGGCGGCTTGTCGGGGTCACAGCCGACCGGGACGCCGGGACTGGTGCACGGCGGCTTCTCACCCGAGGGCGGCGGACTCGTCGGCTCGGTGGGCTCCTCCGGCGGCTCGGTGGGCTGGCAGTTCGGGGGCTGCTGGCCGTTGCCGTCGCCGTTGCCGCTGCCCGGTTCGGTCGGCTGGCACGAAGGTGTCTCGGACGGGGTCGTCGGCTTCTTCGTCGGCTTCGGCGGGGGCGGCGCGTCCCACTGGTGGTTGGTCAGGCCCGTGAAGGTCGGCGGCGCGAACTGCTTCGGCTCCAACTGCTTGTAGGCGATGACCTTCTGCATGAAGCTGTTCCAGATCTTCGCCGGGACGGTACCACCGTAGACGCTGCGCGTCTGGGGGAAGCCGGGGATGCCCGAGATGGGCTTGACGCCCTTCGTGTTGTACATCGACACGGCCGCGGAGACCTGCGGGATGTAGCCCACGAACCAGGCGGCGGAGTTCTTCTCGGCGGTACCGGTCTTACCCGCGACCTGACGGCCGTCGGGGAGCCGCGCCGCCGTACCGGTACCGCTGGTGACCACCGAGCGCATCGCGTAGTTGGCCTGCGCCGCCTGCTCGGCGTTGAGCACCTGCTCCTTCTTCCAGGGCAGCGGGACGTTGGTGACCTTCTTGCTCACCGGGTCCTTGCGCGTCACCTTGGTGATCAGGTGCGGATCGACGGCGGTGCCGCCGTTGGCGAACGCCGCGTAACCGGATGCCTGGTAGATGGGCGGGATGTTGGAGATGCCCAGCGACAGACCTGCCATGTTGGCGTGCGGCTTGATGTAGGAGTTCGGAACGCCGAAGGCCTCGGCGGTCTTGACCACGTTGTCGAGGCCGACCTCCAGGCCGAGCTTGACGTAGGAGGTGTTGACCGACTTCTCGGTGGCCTTGACCAGATCGATCACGTTGAACGGCGGATCGCCCGCGTCGTTGCGGACCGGGTAGCCGCCACTGGTGCAGTTGCCCGGGACGGCCCCGGAGGCGGTGAAGCACATCGGCGACTTGCCGCTGATCATCGACTTGACGCCGTGGCCCTGTTTGAGCGCGGCGGCCAGCACGTACGGCTTGAACGACGAACCCACCTGCGCGCCGGGGCTGAACACACTGGGCAGCTGGTTGCGCTTGGGGTTGCCACCGTAGAACCCCAGGATCTCTCCGTTGGAGGAGTCGACCGCGATCAGACCGGTGCCGATGTGCTTGGGCCAGGAGCCGACGCCCTGCTCCTTCATCGCGTCGACCGCGAATTTCATGATCTTGGGGTCAAGGCTGGTCCGGATCTCGATGCCGCCGCTGCCGGCGAGGACGGCCCGGGCCAGCTCAGGGTCGATCTTGTTGAGCTCGAACATCACCCGGTCGCGGATGTAGATGGACTGTGGGTCCTCCTTGACGTCGCTCCACTCCTGCTTGGTATTGGGGAACCTCATCGCCGCCCGCTTGGCCTGGTCGAGCTTGCCCATCTTGACCATGCCGTCGAGAACGTAGTTCCAGCGGTTCTTCAGCGCCTGGACGGCCTCGGAGTCGCCCTGGGTCTTGAAGTAACCGGGCTGCTGGATCAACGCGGCCAGCATCGCGCCCTCTTCGACGCTGAGCTTGTCGACGGTCTTGTGGAAGTAGGAGCGCGCGGCCATCTGGATCCCGAGCGACTGGCGGCCGAACGGGATCGTGTTCAGGTACATCTCCAGGATCTGCTCTTTTTGCTTGCTCTGGCCGAGCTTGGACGCGATGAAGATCTCCTTGAACTTCCGGCTCATCGTCCGGTCCTGGCTGAGGCCCTTGTAGTAGTTGCGGGCCAGCTGCTGGGTGATGGTCGAGCCGCCCTCGACGCTCTCACCGGTCGCCGCCTTGAGGAGTGCGCGGGCCATGCCCTTGGGCGAGACGCCGAGGTTGCTCGTGTAGAACTCGCGGTCCTCGGCCGCCACCACCGCGTCCTGCACATGCGGGGGGACCTTGTTGATCGCCACGAACTCGCGCTTGGCGCCCATCCGCATGAGCGGCGTGCCGTTCTTGTAGGTGATGACCGACCCCTGGGAGAGCACGCCCTCCTGGGCGGCCTTGTCATCGGGGACCGGCGTCATGCTGTAGCCGACGAAGACCAGGACGCAGGCAGCCAGCACCATCACCGCGGCGACGCCCGCCGTCACCTTCCACGACGGGACGAAGCGGCGCCAGCCCTCCTTGCGGGGCTTGCGGCCGTCCCCGTCGCCTCCGCCGCCCTTGCCGCCCCGGCTCCGCCGGGGCCGCTTCTCGGTCTCGTCCCAGAAGCCGTCGCCTCCGCCGCCACCGGGGCCGCCGCCACCAGGGCGACGCGGCCCGCCAGGGCCGCCCGGGCCTCCGGGGCGACCGGGGCCGCCCGGCCGGGGAGCGGGCGGGGCCTGGTGTTCACCGCGCTGCGGGACCGGGGGCGGGGGCGCGGCCGGACGGCGGCGGGCGCCCGGCTGGGGCCTGCCGCCCGTCGTACGCGGTGCCTGCCGTCCACCGCCCCGCGCGGGTCTGGGCGGGCCGCCCCTCGCCTCACCTGGTGCGCCCCGGCCAGTGCGGGGCGCGCCAGGACCGCCGGGGCGGCGCGGGCCCCGGGGGCTGGGACCGTCTCCGTATTCCGGACCATATTGGCTTGGGTAACTCACGCGTCCTCATCACCTGGGGTACGGCTGTGCGTCGTCCGAGGGTACTGCTGACTCCGAGGCGTGGGGGGCCACCGAGTTCCGGTACTAGGGAGACGCAGAACTGATGGTGACGGATCACCGGGCATGTTCGCGACTTAAACCGGTACACCCGTTAAGTGGATATATGCCGTTCCTACTCTCTCACATGACCCTTCGTTCACTCATGTCGCCTAGTGTCCCGCTTGTGATCTGCCGGAACATCCATCCGCCCGCGAACGCGGACGCCCCGCGCGGCCGGGGCCGGGCGGGGCGTCGCGGATTTCGGGTCAGGTCCGTGGTCGTCCCGGGGAGACGACGAGGGGCACCCGGCCGGCCGAGTTCGGGAAGATCAGTCCGTTGTCGTCCTGATCCTGGCCGCCGCCACGAGGTCGGCACCACGGGTGCTCGCGGTGCGACGCGCACCACCAGAACGGCGGCTTGCGGGACGGCGGCTTGTTCGGGTCACAGGAACCGTCCGCGACCGGCGACTGGCACGGGGGCTTGTTCTGGTCGTCGGGCTGGCCACCCTCGCCCTTGCACCGCGGGTGATCCTTCAACCAGGGCAGGTTGCACCACTCCGGACGGTCCTTGTCCTCCTCCTTCTTCTCTTCCTTCTTCTCCTTCTTCTTGGGCGGCTTGGCCCACAGCTCGGTCCGGCCGCCGAACACCGGAGGCGGGAACTGCTTGATCTCCATGCCGTCGGTGGCCTCGGCCATGTAGGCGCGCCAGATCTTGGCCGGGCCGCTGCCGCCCTCGATCTCGCCGTGGCCGTCCAGGATCAGGGGGCGCTTGAGCTTGGTGACCGGGTCGACCTTGTCGCTGTACATCGTCACCGCGGTGGACACCTGCGGGATGTAGCCGACGAACCAGGTCGCGACGTTCCGGTCGGTGGTGCCGGTCTTCCCGGCGACGGGGCGGCCGTCGGGCAGCGCCGCCGACGTCCCGGTGCCGCGCCGGACGACCTGCTGCATCGCGTAGGTGGCGTCGGCCGCGACCCCGGCGTCGAACACCTTGCGGGTCTCGTGCCGGTACTTCTTCCAGTGCGTCTTGTTGTCCTTCGCCATCACCCGGCGGATGACGTGCGGCTTGTGGTAGGTGCCGCCGTTGGCGAACGCCTGGTACCCCGCCGCCTGCTCGATCGGGCGGATGTTGTTGATGCCCAGCGACAGACCGGCCTGGGCCGCGAACGGCTTCAGCATGTCCGGGGAGACGCCCGCGTCGGTCGCGGTCTTGACGACGTTCTGGAGCTTGACCTTGAGGCCGAGCTGCACGTACGCGGTGTTGGTCGAGTCGGCGGTCGCGTCGATGAGGTTGACGGCGGGGCCGGCGCTGTGGCCGTTCGGCACCTTGATCGCGCCCGGGGTGCCCACCGGCACCACGTCGCCGTTGAAGTTCAGCGGGATGCGGGACCGGCCCTCGACCATGCTCCGCAGGCTGTAGCCCTGCTTGAGCGCGGTGGCCAGCACGTACGGCTTCATCGCCGAGCCCGCCTGGGCGCTGCCGCTCCAGACGTTGTCGAACGCGTACTTGAGGTAGTCGGGACCGCCGTAGAACGCCTCGACCTCGCCGTTGGCGTTGTTCACCGACACCAGCCCGACGCGGATCTTCCGCTTGGCGAGCTTGACGGCGTTGATCTGCGGCACGCCGCGCTCGGCGGCGGCCTTCGCCAGTTCCATCTTCTTCTTGTCGAAGGTGGTGTAGACGCGCAGGCCCTTGGTGGTGAGATCGGTCTCCTTGACACCCATGCGCCGCAGCTCCTCCTTGGCGCGCATGAGCATGTAGCCCTTCTGGCCCGCGTAGACCGGGCTGTGCGCGTTCACCGTGAGGATCTTCGGCAGCCGCTGGCCCATCTGGTCGGCCCGCGCCTTGTCGAGCTTCTTCATCTCGACCAGGCCGTTCAGGACGTACCGGTACCGGCCCGTCACCCAGTCGCGGTTCTGCTTCTTGGCGATGTCACGGTTGGGGTCCTGGATGGCGCCCGCCAGGACGGCGGCCTCCTCGACCGTGAGCTTGCCGACGTTCTTGTCGAAGAACTCGCGCGCGGCGGCCTGGATGCCGTAGGTGTCGCGGCCGAAGGAGACCGTGTTCAGGTAGAGCCGGAGGATCTCCTGCTTGCTCTTCTCCTCCTCCAGCTTCATCGAGATGAACATCTCTTTGGCCTTGCGGCCGTAGGACCGGTCGAGCGGGTTGGAGTAGTAGTTCTTGGCGAGCTGCTGGGTGATGGTGGAGCCGCCGCCCCGTCCGCCGGTGAGGTTCAGCCAGACCGCCCGTGACGTGCCCTTGATCGAGATGCCGCCCTTGTCGGACCAGAACGAGCGGTTCTCGGCCGCCAGCACCGCGTCCTGCACGTGCGGGGGGATCTGGTCGAGCTTGTCGATGATCTCGCGGCGCTTGCCGATCCGGCCGATCTCGGTCTTGCCGTCGGCGTAGTAGAAGATCGACGCCTCGTCGTCGACGCCCTTGACCGTGGGCTGCTCGGGGACCGGCGTGTTGGCGTAGGCGACGCCGATCATCGTGGCGACGCTCGCGCCCCCGAGCAGCGTCGTGCCCAGCACGACCTTCCAGGACGGCAGGAAGCGCCGCCAGCCCGTGTCGCGGGACCGGAGGTGCCGCATGAAGCCGCCGCCCTGCGCCCCGGCGGTCTTCGCGCGCCGGGAGCGCCGCGGTCCCTCGGGGCCGCCCGGTCCACCGGGTCCCCCAGGCCCG
>NZ_BCQR01000068.1 GCF_001552175.1 Actinomadura kijaniata NBRC 14229 | reverse complement strand
GCCGGGCGGCGGCAGCGGCGTCTGCGCGCCGGGCGGCGGCAGCGGGGCCTGCGCCCCGAACGCGGGCGTCCCGTGCGCCGGCCCCCCGGAGGAGCCGTGCGGCAGCAGCACCGCCTTCTCCAGCCACTGGCTGATCTTGGCGTTCCAGTCGGTCTCGGCGGCCTCCGGATGCGGCACCGAGAACGCCCCGAACGCGTCCTCGTCCCCGGTGCGCCCCTCGGCGCGCAGCTTGAAGCCCATCGTCCGCGGGCTCGCCACGAAGGTGAGGCCGACCTGCGCCAGCCGGCCCTGGAACTGTGGCGGCGGGGAAAGGTGGATCTCCTGGTGGAACGGCAGCTGCTGCGGCAGCCCGCGCAGCTTCGACTGCTGGAACGTCACGTTCTTGATCTTGAAGCCGAGGCGGGCGATGGCGGCCAGCACCCACTGCTGCGACTGGAGCGGCTCCACCGAGATCGGGTCGACGTCGCCGGGGTCCGGCTCGCCCTTGACGTCCACCTCGGTACACAGCCCGATCGTGAACCCGGGCAGCTCCCGGCCCAGCACGGTCGTGAACGGGAGCTCGTACGGCAGCGGGATCGAGAACGCCAGGTCGCGCGCCTGCCCCGCCTCCAGGCGGAACGCCCGGGTCAGCGCCCCCCGGTACACCTCCGGGCCGGCGGTCTCGCCGCCGTAGCCGTTCTGCATCCGCGGCATCAGCGCGAGCGTGACGTGCCGGATGTCCACGGCCCGCGTTCCGCCGCGCAGGTGGACCTTTCCGGCCACGACTCCGCCGGGCCGGCAGTGCGGTTCGTTCAGGATGGTCTCGACGGAGGGGGCGCCCCCTCCGCCGTACCCGCCTGCCATCTGCCCATAGGACACCGGCCGTACCCCTTCCGCTCTCCGCGACCGCGGGGCGACCCCCGCTGCACAGTCAGACGCACACCACCATGCCATCCGTTCAACCGCAACGGGACATCCGTGGAGAAAATCCCGCGCCCGCGGCCGGGGGTGCCGCCGAACGCGCGTTCGGCGGCACGCCCCGAGGGCATCGTGGGTCAGCGGGTCACCGGGCCGGTTCGGTGGCGGTCACCGTCACCGGGGCGTAGCCCAGCTTCTCCAGCGGTTCGCGGATCTGGGCGGCGTCGCCCACCGCGACCACCGTCAGGGCCTCGGGGTCCACGTGCCGGCGGTAGGCGCGCGCGACCGTCTCCGGCGTCGCCGCCCGCACCGCCGCCAGGTGCCGGCTCGGGTAGTCGGTGCCCAGCCCGTTCGCGGCGGCGTCGGCCAACTCGGCCGCGACCGAACGCGAGGTCTCGTACTCGGCGGGGGCCCGGTCCGCCAGCGCCCGCACCGACGAGGCGCACTCGTCCTCGGCGATGCCGTCGGCGACCACACTGCGCAGGCCGTGCAGCGCGTCGGCCACCGCGTCGCCGGTGACCTCCGTGTGCACCGACCCCTGCGTGATCATCAGCCCGCAGTGTCGCAGCCGCAGCAGCCCGGTCCGCACGCCGTAGGTGTAGCCCTTCTCCTCGCGCAGCACCGCGTTGAGGCGCGAGTTGAGGCCGCCGCCCAGCACGTGCGAGGCGACCGACAGCAGCGGCCAGTCGCCGTGCGAGCGGTCCGGCACGCCGTGCGCGATGCTCAGGTACGTCTGCACCGAGCCGGGCCGGTCCACCACGACGATCCGCGGGCCGTTCACCGGCATCACGCGGTCGGCGGGGGGCAGCGCCGGGCCGGAGCCCGTCCACCCCGACAGCGCCGAGGCCAGCGCACTGTCGACGGGCGTGCCGGTCAGGTCGCCCGCCGCCACGGCGAACGCCTCGGCCGGGTCGACCGAGGCGTAGAACGCGCGCACGTCCTCGCCGGTGATCGCGGTGACGGACGCGGGGGAGCCGCCGGTCGGGCGGTGGGCCCGCGCCCCCTCCGGGAAGATCACCGCGCGCAGCTCGCGCATGGCGCGGGTGCCGGGGTCGGCGTCCTCCTGGGCGATCTCCTCCAGGCGTTCGCGGACCAGGCGGGCCACGTCGGCGTCGGCGAGCGCGGCCTCGCGGACCACGGTGGACAGCAGTTCCAGCGCCGGGGACAGCCGCGTCACCGGGACGTCCAGCGCGATGCGCAGCGCGGTCAGGTCCGCCGAGGCGTACAGGCTCGCGCCGAGGCGTTCGAACGCCGCCGTCAGGGCCGTCCCGCCGCCCGCCTCGGTGCCCTCCAGCAGGGCGCGGGCGGTCAGCGTCGCCAGTCCCTCCTTGCCGCGGGTGTCGCGGCCCGCGCCCGCGTCGAGGACCAGCCGGACCGACGCCAGGCGGCGTCCCGGCAGGTCACAGCGGAGCGTCGCGGGGCCGCCGGGGACCAGCCCGGACGTCGCGGACGGGAACGACCAGGCCGGAACCGGGCCGGGCACCGGACGCGGCGGCATCGTGATCTGGTTGCTCATCGGGCACCCCCGTAGGTCAGCGCGGTGCGGGCGCCCGGAGCCAGGAACCGGCCCGCCATGTCCTTGATCTGGTCGGCGGTGACCGAGGCGGCCCGGCTCGGCGCGGTGAACACGCGCGCCGGGTCGCCGAACTGCGTGGCGTTCTGCGACAGGGCGTTGGCCAGCCCGGTGACCGTCTCGGTCTGCTCCAGGAAGCCCCGCTCGGCCTGCGCGGTGGCGCGGGCGGTCTCGTCGGCGTCGGGGCCGTCGGCGGCGAACCGCGCCAGCTCCTCGTCCAGCACCGCCGCGATCTTCTCGGGGTCCGGGCCGATCGCGTCGACGATCGCCAGCGACGGGCCGCCGGCCAGCCGCGTCACGCCCGCCCACACCTCGGTGGCGATCTGGTCGCGGCGCACCATCCGGTCGTACAGCCGCGAGCCCGAGCCACCGCCCAGGATCTCCACGGCCAGCTCGGCCGCCTCGATGTCGGAGCCGCCGTCGGAGGGCAGCGGGAACATCGCGAAGTAGGCGGGCGAGGGGACGTCCTCGGCCACGTCCTCGTTGCGGACCTCCGACAGCGGGCCGAGGTCCCCCTCGCGCGCGGGCGGCGGGGTGGGGCCGGTCGGCAGCCCGCCGAAGTACCGCTCGACGGCCGCGATGGTCTGCTCGGGGTCGACGTCGCCGACGACCGACAGGACCGCGTTGCCCGGTGCGTACCAGGTGGCGAAGAAGTCGGCGCAGTCCTCCAGCGTGGTCGCGTCCAGGTCCTCCATCGACCCGATGGGGGTGTGCGCGTACGGGTGGCCCGCCGGGAACGTCAGGCGGCACAGGCGCTCGAACGCGGTGCCGTAGGGCTGGTTGTCGTAGCGCTGGCGGCGTTCGTTCTTCACGACGTCGCGCTGGTTGTCCAGGTTGGCCTGGGTGAGCGCGGCGGGCAGGGTGCCCATCCGGTCGGCCTCCAGCCAGAGCGCGAGCTCCAGGTGGCTGACCGGGACGGTCTCGTAGTAGTTGGTGCGTTCGAAGGAGGTGCTGGCGTTGAACGTCGCGCCCGCGCTCTCCAGCAGGGCCGCGTGCTCGCCCTCGGCGACGTTCGCCGAGCCCTGGAACATCAGGTGCTCGAAAAGGTGCGCCAGTCCGGTACGTCCGGCCCGCTCATGCCGCGAGCCCACGCCGTACCAGATGTTCACGGCGGCCAGCGGCACGACGTGGTCTTCGCAGACCACCACGCGCAGCCCATTGCCGAGCGTGTGCTCATGCAGCGGCTGTTCTGCCACGGAGCGCTCCCGTCCGGTGGGTGGTTCGGTTGACGGACAGCACCGCTCGCGGTGGCGAAACGCCCAGCGGCGGGCTTGATCTCTCTGACCACCGTAGTTTACGAACCCGGTCGCACGTCCCGCGGCTCCGAAAGCCGTGCGGGGGGCGGGTTCGCGGAGAGCTCAGCGCGGGGCCCGGACGGGGCCCGGGGCGGGGCTCAGGACGGGGACTGGGAGGTGGCCTCCTCGTGGGCCGCGACCGCGTCGTCCATCGTCGGGTGCAGCACGAAGATCTTCGTCAGCTGGGTGACGTGGAAGACCCGGCGGACGCGTTCGTTGACCCCCACGAACGACATGGAGCCGTCGCGGGCGCGCAGGCGGTGGTAGATGCCGACCAGGACGCCGAGGCCCGTGGAGTCGAGGAAGGTGACCTCGCCGAGGTCGATGACCAGGTGCAGGGAGCCGTTCTCGATGATGTCCAGCAGCAGCTCCCGCAGGCGGGGGCTGGTGAACACGTCGATCTCGCCAGTGATCTTGACGACGGTCAGGCCCTTGACGTCCTGGTGTTCGACGGCGAATTCCACTGCTGCTCCCGATCGGTGGTCGTGGTGGAATTTCCCCTATACCCCCCCAAAGAGGGCTTACCCCTCGGAGCGGAACAGTGCCCAGACCACCTTGCCGGTCGGCAGCGCCCGCCAGCCCCAGCGGGTGCTGAACGAGTCCACCAGGTGCAGGCCGCGTCCCGTCTCGGCGATGTAGTCGGGTTCCTTGCGGCGGGGGCCCAGCGGGCTGGCGTCCATGATCCCGCACAGCAGCCAGCGGCCCTCGTGGATCAGGCGCAGATGGATCGGCGGCGGGGTCGAGGCGAGCGGGTCGCCGTAGACGCGGTCGCCGTAGTCGTCCAGGCAGTGCCCGTCCCGGGAGCTCCAGCGCGGGGTCGTGGCGGACGGCGGGCCGCCGCTGTGCCGCAGGGCGTTGGTGACCAGCTCGGAGACCACCAGGCCGACCTCGTCGCCGAGCGCCGCCAGGTTCCAGTCGGCCAGCCGCGACAGCGCGAAGTGGCGGGCGGCGGTGACGGACTCGGGGTCGGGGCGGACGGTGAACGAGGCGGCCGGGCCGCCCGTCGCCACCAGTGCGCTCAGGGCGTGGTCCAGCCGGGGCGGCAGGCAGTCCGACTCGGGAACGGGCGTGGAAGGCACGATCGGGTCCTGTGTCTCGGCCGGCCGCGTGCAGGGACGCACGATCCAACGCGTGTCGTCGTGCGCGTGGCGTGACGTCATTCCCGGGCCCCCGCAGAGTGATCTGGTCGTGCAGCCGTGGCTCTGAAGTCTCGTGCGTTATCCTGCGCATCGTAGCGTGCGAATGCAAGACCCAATGCACGTGCATCTGATTATCCACAGTGTGGTCGCCGGTCGTACCGCGGGCCCACTCTCGGTGAACGGAGGCGAGCACCCCCGGTGACAAGGGGGCCGTTGACACACTAGGTTCGCTGTCCGCACGAGGCCGGGAGGTGAGGCGTGACTTCAGGGGCGCCGGGAAGCGGTTCGACGGTTCGCCGCATCCTGCTCGGATCACAGTTGCGCCGCCTGCGGGAGGCCAAGGGTGTGACCCGGCAGGACGCGGGCTATGTCATCCGCGCGTCCGAGTCGAAGATCAGCCGCCTGGAACTGGGGCGCGTCTCGTTCAAGGAACGCGACGTCGATGATCTGCTGACCCTCTACGGCGTCACCGACGTCGAGGAACGCGCCGCCCTGCTGGAGCTCGCCCGCGAGGCCAACACGCCCGGCTGGTGGCACCGCTACAGCGACGTGCTGCCCTCCTGGTTCCAGACCTATGTGGGCCTGGAGGAGTCGGCCGCGCTGATCCGCACCTACGAACTCCAGTTCGTTCCCGGCCTGTTGCAGTCCCGTGAGTACGCCCGCGCCGTGTTCCGGCTCGGCAACGCCGGCGCGCCCGACCACGAGATCGACCAGCGGCTGGAGCTGCGCATGCAGCGGCAGGAGCGGTTGACCGGGCCCGGCGCGCCGCGGTTGTGGGCGGTGCTGGACGAGGGGGCGCTGCGGCGGTCGATCGGCGGACCCGAGGTGATGCGGGGCCAGTTCGAGCACCTGATCAAGATGGCGCGGCTCCCGAACGTGACCATCCAGGTCATGCCGTTCCGCTTCGGCGGGCACTCGGCCGAGGGCGGCGCGTTCACGATCCTGCGCTTCCCGGAACAGGACCTGCCCGACGTGGTCTACGTCGAGAACCTCACCGGCGCGATGTACCTCGACAAACGCGACGACGTCGACACCTACCTGCAGGCCATGGAGCGCCTGTGCGTCGACAGCGAGACTCCCGAACGCACCGTCGAGTTTCTCGGTGAACTGCTCAGGAAGACATGATGCTCAAGACCGACTTCACGGCGTACAACGGGATTCCGGCGACCCGGCTGCACGGTGCCCGGTGGCTGAAGTCCAACCGCAGCAACTCCCAGGGCAACTGCGTCGAGATCGCCGAACTCCCCGGCGGCCGCGTCGCGATGCGCAACTCCCGTTTCCCCGAGGGCCCCGCCCTCATCTACACCCGCCACGAGATCGAGGCCCTGATCCTGGGTGCGAAGGAGGGCGACTTCGACCACCTGATAGCGGCCGACAACTGAGCCGCGTTCCCCGCCCCGGCGGGCACGGCATCGCTTCGCGACCCGCCCGGTGGGGCTCGCCCGCGGCATCACCCCGCCGGCCGGGGCTCAGCCGCAGTTGCCCCAGGCCGAGGTGCGGCCGTTGCCGCCGAAGCGGACGCAGACCTTGCGGGCCGACACGTACACCGGGCCCGCGTACCACTCGAACGAGCCGCTGTCGGTGACCTGGCCGCCGCCCTGCTTCTGGATCCACACCGACACGGGGGTCCGCCTGCCCGCGTCGCGGGTCTTCATCGTGACGGCGCAGTTGGAGCCCTTGGTGTTGTTGTACAGCAGGTACGCGGTGCCGCCCGACACGGGCATCGAGCGCAGCACCCCGTAGCCGCCGCCGCACGCCTGCTGCGGCGTGTACTTGTTCGGCTGCTGCTCGGCGGGCGGCTTGGGGGACCCCGAAGGCCGGGAACCCTCGCCGTCCGGCTTCTTCCGGGGCTTCCCGGACTCCTCGCCCTTCGGCTTCTCCGACCCGTTCCCGGTGTCCTTGCCGTCGCCCTTGCCGCGCGACCTGGACGGCTGCGGGCCGCCGCCCGGCAGCGTGCCGCCGCCGGGGACGTCGCCGTTCTGGTCGGCGGCGGTGGTCCGCTGCCGGTCGGGGGTGTCGTCGGAGCGGCCGGTCGCCGCCCACACCGAGCCGCCGACCAGCACCGCCGTGACGGCGACGGCGGCCGCGACGGGCACGAGGCGACCGCGCCGCCGGGGCGGGGCGGCCGGCACCGGTCCCGGGGGCTGCGGGGCGGTCGTGCCGTGCACGGCCTCGGGACCGGCGAACGCGCCGACCGGTGCGGGCCCGACCGGTGCGGGCCCGATCGGTGCGGGCCCGATCGGTGCGGGCCCGATCGGTGCGGGCCCGATCGGCGTGGGCGCGTCCAGCGGGGTGGCCTCGGGGGCGGACACGCCCGGGAACGGGCCGGGGAACGGCGGCGGAGGCCCCGGCAGCGGGCCCGGGCCGTCGGCCGGGGACGTGCCGGTGGCGGCGTTGACCAGCATCTCCTGCGCCCCGCGGGCGCTGGGCCGCTGGGTGGGCTCCTTGGCCAGGCACGCCAGCACGACCTCGCGCAGCGGGCTGGGCAGGTCGCCGAGGTTCGGCTCGCCGGCGAGGATGCGGTGCATGACGGCGGCCATGTCGTCGTTGCCGAACGCGGGCCACCCGTTCGCCGCGAACACCATCGTGGTGCCCCAGGCGAACATGTCGGAGGCCGGGCCGACCTCGCCGCCGGTGAAGTGCTCGGGCGACATGTAGGCGGGGGTGCCGACGTTCTGGGTCTCGCCGACGGCGTTCAGCGCCCGCGCCACCCCGAAGTCGATCACGCGGGGGCCGTCCGGGCCCATCATCACGTTGTGCGGCTTGAAGTCGCGGTGCACGATCCCGGCCTGGTGGATCGCGATCAACGCGGTCAGCGTGCTGATCGCCAGGCGCTCCAGGGCCCCGGCGGTGCGCGGCCCCTCGGTCTGCACCAGCCGGAACAGCGACTGTCCCGGCACGTACTCGCCGACGATGTAGGGCTGGTCGCCCTCGACGTCGGCGTCCAGCACCTGCGCGGTGCAGAACCGGGCGACCCGCTTGGCGACCTCCAGCTCCCGGACGAACCGGGCGCGCGCCGCGTCGTCCCCGGTCAGCCCGGCGTGCAGCAGCTTGATCGCGACATACTCGACCCGCACGGGCCCGCCGCCGGTCCCGCCGGCGGCGGCCGCGCGCCGTCCCAGGAAGACCGATCCCTGGCCGCCCTCGCCGAGCCGTCCCAGGATCTCGTACGCGCCCAGCCGCGTCGGATCGCCCGACCGCAGGGGGTGAGCGTCCGGCATCGTCCTGTCGGTCACACCGGTGCCTTCCCGTCGCCTACACCTCTGAGGTTTTCCAGACTATTGGTCGGGGAAGGGTAGTCCTTTCAGGGGGCCGTGACGGCCGACGGGCGGGTGCGGAACTCCGGTTCCGCACCCGCCCGTCGTCACACCGGTGCCTGTCATGCGTTGATGCCGCCCGGAAGCCGAGTCGCGGGGCCACCGGTGGCGTGGTCGGGGGTCAGGCCGGGTCGGGGGTCCGCCGCGCGGGGCGGTGCTCCGCCCGGCCGTCGGCACCCGGCGGGCCCTCCGGGGCGTGGTGGCGTTCCAGACGGGCCGCCACGGCCAGGGCGCGCAGCGAACGGGTCCGCACGAGTCCGTGCCCGGTGTGCGGGCGGGGACGGGGGATGCTGCTCGGCATCAGGTACCTCCTGGGATCGGTGGTGGACATGCTTCCCACTGAGGTGCGGGTTGCACATTTCGTTGCAACTGCAAGAGTCCGCGCGTTATTCCGAGCGAACGTTCTTTTTCTCGGTCAACTTGGATGAACCGCCCAGCGCCCTCCGGCCCCGGAGCCGCCATCGCTACCTAGGTTGTATTTCTACATAGCTTGCTCTAGCGTCTAGGTAGCTCAGGAACCCCCGGCCCCGAGGAGGCGGCATGCTGCACATCGACCCCGAGTTCTCCACGCTCGGGCTGGCCCTCGCCGTGCCCCTGCTGGCCCAGGTCACGGTCGGCGATGCGCTGCTCGGCCGGCGGTCCTACGCGCGGCTGCGGCGGGACCGGGACCGCGACCCGCGCGCCCTGGTGCGCCTCTACCGTCTCTGGATCGCCACCTCCTGGAGCCTGGCCGCGCTCGGCGCGCTCACCGTCGTCGTCTCGCCCGGCGTCGCGCCCGGCGACATCGGGCTGACGTGGCCCGGCGACCCGGCGCGGATCGCCGGAATGCTCGTCGGCCTCGCGATCGTCCTGCCGCTGATGGTGCTGGTCGGCCGCCGGATGGCCGCCAGGGGCAGGGCCGTGCCCGGCACCGAGGGGGTCGCGGAGCTGCTGCCCCGCGACGCCCGCGAACGCCGCCTCGGCCTCGCCATGTCCGTCACCGCCGGGATCTGCGAGGAGTTCGTCTACCGGGGCGTGCTGATCGCGTTGTTCGTCGGCGTGCTGGGCGTGTCCGTCCAGGTCGCCGCCGGGATCGCGCTCGCCCTGTTCGCGGTCGCCCACGCCTACCAGGGGTGGCGCAACATGCTGATGACCCTGCTGCCCGGCTACGCGCTGACCGCCATGTACCTGAGCACCGGCAGCCTGCTGCTGCCGGTCCTGGTGCACATCCTGATCGACGTGCGCGGCCTGGTCCTGACCCCCGCGCCCGCCGCCGGGCCCCGGCCGGTCGCGCAGAGCGGCTAGGGTCTCCCGCATGGCTGCCGACCGCCGTTCAAGCTGGCTCAAGGGCGTGCTCGACCTGCTGGTCCTCGCCAGCCTCACCGAGGGTGAGAACTACGGGTACGAGATCGCCAAGTCCCTCGCCGGGGCCGGGCTGGGGGAGATCAAGGGCGGTACCCTCTACCCGGTGCTGAACCGGCTGGAGGAGGCGGGCCTGGTCGCCGCCGAGTTCCGCGCCGCCGACCGCGGCCCCGGCCGCCGCTACTACAGCCTGACCCAGCGGGGCCGCGACACCCTCGCCGAGCAGGGCTCCCTGTGGCTCGCCTTCGACGGGTCGGTCCGTTCCGTCCTGGCGAAGGGAGGCGTCCGGTGACCACCGACGAGTACTTCGAGGTCCTGACCGCGCGGCTGCGCGAGCGGGGCGTCCCCGCCGACCGCGCCGCCGCCACCGCCGAGGAGCTGGCCGGGCACGTCGCCGAGTCCGGGGCCGACCCGCGCGAGGAGCTCGGGGACGCCGCCGACCTCGCCGCCCGGCTCGCCCCCGACGCCCACCCCGGCCCCGGGCCGGAGAGCGACCCGACCGCCGAGACCTGGGTGTGGACCGCCGACGCGTTCCAGGACGTGGCCCTGCTCAACCGCTACGGCGGCCAGGGCTGGGAGGTCGAGCGGATCGACGGCCTGGGGCGCTTCGTCAGCCACCGCGACGCCGAGAGCCCGCTGCGCTGGGAGTACCGCCGCGAGACCGTCCGGCCCGGCCGCGCCGGGGCCCTGGCCGAACGCCTGGCCCCCGACGGCTGGGAGCCGTGCGGCACCTGGACCTACTTCGCCTACTTCAAGCGCCCCCTGGCCGCGTCCGAGGGGCCGCTCGGCGCGCTGGCGGACGTCCCGGAGACACCGGCGCGCCGCTGGTTCTGGAGCAGGCGCTTCTACGCCTTCGCGGCGGTCTACCTGCTCGTGATCGTGGCGCTCGTCCTCACCAGCGACCTGACGGCGGGGTTCGGCGTGGGAATGGCCGTCGGCGCGACCCTGGCGGTGCTCATCCTCGCCTTCCTGCACCTGCGCGCCCGCCGCTGACCCGGACGCGGTCAGTGGTCGCGCAGGCGGTCGTGGATCGCGCGGGCCAGCGGCGCGCTCCGCGGCAGCCGGGCGTCGAAGGCGACCAGGTACCGGCCGGACCGCATGACCACCCTGCGGTCCGGCTCGTCGGTCTCCACGACCTCGTCGCCGACCGCCGGGACCTGCTCGCCCTCCGGCAGGAAGTCGTCGGCCTCCCCGGCCGACCGGGCGACCCACAGCACGGTCACCTGGATCGGCAGGGGGTCGGCGGCGGTGCGCACCGAGCACCGGACGCGCCGCAGCGTCTCCCCGCCCAGCCGCACGTCCAGGCCCGGTCCGGCCCGCCGGTGGCCGGGCGCGAGCCCGCACGCGTCCGGCCACGCCCCCGGCGGGACGCCGCCCAGCTCCGGCGGCCCCCTCCCCGGCGGGACCGCCGCGACGGCCGAGGTCATCAGGCCCTTCTCACCGGCCTCGCCGTCCCGGTAGAACTCGGTGACGAAGACCCGGTCGCCCGTCACCCACACCGCCTCGACCTGCGAGTCCGTCAGCGAGCCCGGCCCCATGGTGAACGGCATCGGCGTCGCGGTCACCGCGCCGTCCCGCGGATCGACCACGTCGAGCACGGCGGGCAGCAGCGGGGCCGCCAGGGTCCTGCGCAGCCCGTAGAACCTGCCGCCCGCCACGGTCAGCGCGTAGTACGGGCTGTTCGTGGGCCGCGTCCGCCGCTCCCCGGTCCGCAGGTCGACGGTGTGCAGGTGCTTGAAGTCGGCCAGCACGGCGTGGCCGTCGCCCACCGCCATCTCGCACCGGTCCTCGCAGAACCGGGACCGGCCGGCGCGCAGCAGCTCCCGTCCGTCGGCGGTGACCAGCAGCCGCTCGTCGCCGACGCCGAGCAGGGTGAGGCCGCGCCGCACGGGAGAGGACAGCAGCGTGTTGGCGTTCGAGGGGATCGCGCGGCGCCAGCGTTCCCGCCCGGTCACCGGGTCGATCGCCAGGAACCGCACGCTCCTCCGGCAGACGGCCGTGACCAGCGTCAGGACGTCGTCGCCCGCCGCGTAGGTGGAACGGCAGTCCGGTGTTCCCACCGGGCCGCTCGTCCAGCGGACCCGGCCGGTGCGCGCGTCCACTCCCCGCACCCGACCGTCCACCGCGACGGGGACGACCCCGCCCATGCCCGCCCGCGGGCTGTCGAACGCCAGCGGCAGCGGCACCCCCCGGACGGCCCGCGCCCACAGCAGCCCGCCGGTCGTCGCGTCCAGCGCCGTCCACCGGTCGGGGACGGTGACCCCGGTGCGCGGAACGCCCGTCATCACCAGCGCGACACCCCCGGTCACGGCGTAGGCGGCCAGGGCGCGGCCCGGTTCGCGGTAGTGCCAGCGTTCGGAGCCGGTCCCGGCGTCGTGCGCGACCAGCCCCCGGGGCGTGGCCACGAACAGCTGCCCGTCCACGACGCTGTGCCCGGCGCCGACCGGCGTGCTCCCCTCCACCGGCGTGTCCACGGAGCCGACCAGCCGCAGGCCGCCGGGAGCGGGTCCCCGGTCGACGGGCACGGAGAGCGGGAGGGACGTCGTGAGGTGGTCGGCGCTGACCGTGCGCGGTCGCCGCGACACGGCGCTACAGGAAGGGAGGACGAGCGCGGTCGCCGTGACGACGGCGATGGCGGCGATGCTGCGCCGACGCGGCATGGCGGCCTCCCGATCCGTGAGGAACGCGCGGGGGTGAGCCTGATGCGTCTGCTTGAGACTAACCGTTTCCTGCCGGACCGGAACGGAAAGCCCCGCCCCGCCCGTCCAACCCGGCGACCCAGCCCCACCCCCCCGGAGCGCGCCCATGGTGAACACGGCATCCGCCAGGCGGAAGGGGATGGGGGCGGCCGCGGCGCTGACCGCGGTCCTGGCCCCTCTCCTGTTCCTCGCCCTCCCCGACGGGCGGGCCTGCGGCTGCCGGTTGCCGCCGCCCCTGCCGCCCCGGGTCCCGCCGTGCTCGCTCGTCCCCGCCGACCTGGCCGAACGCCTCGTCCCCGGCGCCCGTCCCCGCGACCGGTCGGCGCACGGCGAGGGCTGCCTCTGGCAGCGCGGCAGGCGCCTCACGGTCGAGGTCGACCCGCAGCCCGTCGGGTACCAGCGCCGCGTCTACCCCCAGCGGTACGCCGAGGACGGCCGCGCCCACGCCGTCCGCGCCGTTCCCGGCCTCGACGCCCACACCTGGACGGAGAAGGGGACGGCCCACGGGGCGGGCATGGCCCGCGACCACCTCGTCACGGTCGAGCTGACCGGCCGCTCCGCCGAGCGCGACGTCGTCCGCGTTCTCCGCGCCGCCCTGACGGAACTGGGGGAGTGATCGGGACGTCCCGCTCGTTCAAGTATCCGACGGAGGGAGGCGACGGGTGGAGCCTGGCGAAGAGCCGTTGCGGGTGACGGATCCGAGACTGCTGGGGACGTTCCAGGTCAGGGCGCGGCTGGCCGAACGCGAGGCCGGGGTGGTGTTCCTCGGCGCGGACGGGACCGGCGCGCCGGTCGCGATCGCCGTGCTGGGCGCCGCCGCCGCGAACGACCCGGCCGTCCGCGAACGCTTCGCCGCCGAGTCCGCGAGGCTGGACCTCCTCGGCTCCGCGCCGAACGCCCCGGTCGCCTGGGCCGCCGTGCGCCACGACCCCGGCGCGTCCGTCGAACCGCTGCTGAAGCTGCTCGCCGCCGCGACCCTGACCTCGCCGAACGCGCCCGGGGCGGGCCCGGCGTTCGCGCCGCACTGGTCGGGCGGCCCCGACCGGGGGCTCGTGCCGCCGCCGTTCCACCCCCCGCCCGAAGCGCCGCGGGGCATGCCCGCGCCCGCCGTCGTCGGCGTGACCGTGGTGGGGGTCGTGGCCCTGTTCCTGCTGGGCGTGTTCGCGGCGCGGAGCATCGTGTCCGGCGGGGGACCGGTCGCGCTGCCGACCGCGCCGTCGTCCCCGCCGTCCCCGCCGTCCTCCTCCGCGCCCTCGCCCACCCCGGCGAAGGACGGCCCGCCCGGCCCCGTCGCCGGCCCCACCTACGGGGAGGGCGAGAAGAAGTACCGCATGAAACTGGGCGGGTTCCCCTTCGAGTTCGACGCGCCCGGGACCTGGGGGTGCATGCGCAGCGACCGGAAACCGTACGACTCCCGCTGGATCTGCCGCGACGAGGGCGGCACGTTCCCGCCGACCGGCCGGGGCGCCGGCGGCATGGTCGCCGTCCGCAAGTGCCCCGGCCCCTGCGACGAGAAGCAGCGCAGGACCCTGCGCAAGGACATCGTGATCGACGACGAGGACTGGAAGCGGATCGACGACACCACGATGTACGCCGAGGTCGAGGGCGAGCTCGACGGCGAACAGGCGATCCGCGTCGCGATGAGCCACGTCTTCCCCTCGGCGAGGGGCGCCAAGCCCGACACGGCCGTGGACGTGCAGCTCACCGGCCCACCCGGCGAGAGGAAGACGATGCAGAAACTCGTCAACGAGATCCGCGCCCGCGCCTCCTGAGAGGCGCTTCCCTACAGGTAGTGGCCCGGGGAGCGGGTGGCCTTGTCGAGGGTGCGGGGGAGGTCCTCGGCGGTCAGGGTCATGACCTCGTCCGGGGTCGGGTTCGTGTCGGGGCGGGTCAGGCGCTGGGCCTGGGTCGCGATGGTGGTGTCCAGGAGGTTGCGCATCAGGCGGCCGTTGCCGAACGTCGGGCCGCGGCTCGTGGTGCGCAGCAGGGCGCGCAGGGCCGGGGACAGGTCGGGGGCGAGGGTGAAGCCCTCGGAGGTCGCCAGATGGCTGAAGATCTCGACGAGTTCGGCGTCGGAGTAGTCGGGGAACCGCAGGCGCTTGGGGAAGCGGGACTCCAGGCCCGGGTTGGCCGACAGGAACGCCGCCATCTCGCGTTCGTAGCCCGCCGCGATCACCAGCAGGTCGCCCCGGTACTCCTCCATCAGCTTCACCAGGGTCGCGACGGCCTCCTGGCCGTAGGCGTCGCCCATCAGGGAGTAGGCCTCGTCGATGAACAGCACCCCGCCGATCGCCTGCTCGACGACCGCCTGGACCTTGGGGGCCGTCTGGCCGAGGTAGGGGCCCACCAGGTCGGCGCGGCCCACCTCGACCAGGTGGCCGGAGGACAGCAGGCCGAGGTCGGCGTAGACGGCGGCGATGAGGCGGGCGACCGTGGTCTTGGCCGTGCCGGGGGCGCCGGTGAACACCATGTGGCGGGTCGGGGAGACGGCGGGCTGGCCCGCCGTGCGGCGCAGCTCGGCGGTGCGGGCCTCGGCGACCAGGCGGTGGACCTCCGCCTTGATCTCGCGCAGGCCGACCAGCGCGTCCAGCGTCGTGATCGGGTCGGTGGGCACCGCCGTGCGGATCGCGCCGGTCAGCGAGTCGGGGATGTCGGGGGCCGCCAGGGTCGTCAGCTCCGCCTCCGACGGCTTCTTGACCGCCGACAGGCGGCGGGCCTGGAGGGCGGTGGCGCGTTCGGCCAGGTTGCGCATCAGGCGGGCGTTGCCGAACGCACGCCCGCGCGGGGCCCGGCGCAGCAGGTCCGAGAGCTTGGCGCGCGCGGCGTCGTCGGGGGCCAGGCCCGTCTTCGCCGTCATCGACGCGAAGATCTCGATGAGCTCGGCGTCGGTGTAGTCGGGGAAGCGGATCGTGGTCGGGAACCGGGAGGCCAGGCCGGGGTTGGCGGTGATGAAGCGGCGCATCTCCTTGTCGTAGCCGGCGGCGATCACCACGAGGTCGTCGCGGTGGTCCTCCATCAGCTTGACCAGCTCGGCGATGGCCTCGGCGCCGTAGTCCTCGTCCAGGTCGGACTGGGCGAGCGCGTACGCCTCGTCGATGAACAGCACGCCGCCCACGGCGCGGCGGACCACCGCGCGGGTCTTGGCGGCCGTCTCGCCGAGGTACTGGCCGACCAGGTGGCTGCGCGACACCTCCACCAGGTGGCCGGAGGACAGCACGCCGAGGCCCTTGTAGAAGCGCGCGAGCAGGCGCGCGACCTCGGTCTTGCCGGTGCCGGGGTTGCCGGTGAAGATCAGGTGGCGGCTGGGGGAGACCGTGGCCAGCCCGGCGTCGCGGCGCATCTTCTCGGCGCGGGCGGCGGCGACGACCAGCTCGATCTCCTGCTTGACGGTGTGCAGGCCGGTGAGCGCCGACAGGTCCGCCATCGGGTCGCCGGGCGCGCCGGCCACGTCGAACGTCGCGGGGATGTCGGCGCGCTTGACGACCAGCTCGGAGCCGGGCTCGGTGCGTTCGCGGACCGTCTCCACGACCTGCTCGGCGAGCAGGTGCGCCAGGCGGGCGTTGCGGAGGTTGCGGACGGCGGGCGCGGTGGCCAGCAGCTTCCCGGCGGCCGTGAGGGCGTGCTTGTGGGCGCGCGCGCCGCGGTCGCGCAGCGCGCGGGCGAACAGCTCGGCGTGGCCCTCGGCGGTGAACGGCCGGGTGTGCGCCACCTCCAGCCGCAGCATCAGGGCCGGGTTGACCTCGCGGACCCGTTCGTCGCCGCCCGGCTCGCACAGCGCCACCACGTGCAGGGTGTCCTGGACGTCGAGCGCGCGGTGCAGCTCCTCCAGGACGGCCTCGCCGCCGCGCGGGTCGCGGGCCAGCTCGTCCAGCCCGTCGATGACCAGCAGGCGGCTGCCCGCCGAGTCGCGGGCGTCGTTGTACAGGTGCAGGGTGGCGGCGGCGATGTCCTTGCCCGCGAAGAAGTCGGCCGACAGCCACAGCGGCGGCGAGCTGATCAGGCGTTCCTCCAGCAGCTGGGCGATCTGCTGGGCGGCGTCGCGCTTGCCGGTGCCGTCCGGCCCGACGATCATCAGCCGGACGGGGCGGCTCTGGTCGGCGGCGATCCGCTGGAGCGCGGCGGTCACCTCGGGCTGGCCGACGATGCCCGCGCCCGGCTCGACGGCGCGGGGCCTGCGGGTGCGGGGCGCGGCCTTGGCGACGTCGGCGGCGAGCGGGTTGACGATCGCGCGGCGGGGGGTGAACAGCCGCCGCAGGTCCGTCTGGAACGCCGCGACCGGGATCCAGTCCAGCTCGGGCGAGCGGGCGTCGTGCGGCAGCCCCTGCAACGCCCCGGTGAACCGGGCCGCCATGTCCAGCCAGCCGCGGCAGGCGTCGGCCTCGCCCGCGACCAGGGCGCGCGACAGCCAGCTGCGGGTGCGGTTGTACCAGGTGTCGGCGTTGAACGACTGCCGCTCGGCGTCGAACCGCTCCAGCAGGTCGCCGTAGCGGTCCTCGCCGAGCACCACGCCCAGCTCGGCCGGGACGTGCTCCAGCCCCGCCTGCGCGACCAGGTGGACCAGCAGCTCGGGAACGCTCTCGTCGTTGCGGGCGGTCGCGGCCAGGCGCTCGTGGACCGGCAGCAGCCCCCCGACGATCCACTCCAGGTAGCCGATCGGGCCCGCCAGCTCGGGCAGGTCGGCGACGATCTCGTCGGAGGCGTGCGCCAGCCACGTCCGGCGCTGGTCCTCCAGCGGGGCGTCGATGTCCAGGTCCGGCGGCGGGTCGTCGTACAGCCTGATCAGGGCCTGGCGGCGGCGCTCGAACGGCTCCAGCCCCTCCAGCACGTCCAGCGACTCGCGGGCCAGGGCGAGGGCCAGCTCCTTGTCGGGGGCCTCCTCCAGCCACTCCAGCGGCCGGAACGCGCCGGTCGCCACGCCCCAGCTGCCCGCCGGGCGCACCGGGTCCTCCGGCTCGCGCAGGTAGCGGTTGAAGAACTGGTAGTACAGCAGCGAGTGCGACCCCGAGTACAGCGCCGAGCCCCCGTACAGGAAGTCGACGACCAGCGTCAGGTCGCCCAGCACCAGGTTGGCGGGCGAGCTGAGCAGGGGGTGCGCGTCGGTGGTCAGCTCCGAGGCCCGCGGATCGGTGATCAGCTTGTCGATGCGGGCGCGGATCTCGTCGTACAGCCCGTCGGGGATCCGCCAGGGGCCGTGGGCGTAGAGATCGAAGTAGGGCTCGTCGGTGACCAGCAATTCCAGGTGTTCCGGCAGCCGCACCGCGATCCCCTCCAATCCCCCTAGAACCAGGAGCGAACAGCCTATGGCGTCCGGAGAGTCGACAGGCCGTCCACGGCAGACGCCCACGACATCCGGCGCGTCGCCGGAACACGCCTCTCACCCTGGTTTCCATGGCCCCACGCGCCCCTCGGGTGGCGCGACCGCGTTCGCTGAGAGAGATGTCGATCAAGGGCCGGCGGCCGGGGCGCGGACGGCCGGTCCGGCTTTCGCCAGGTGAAATTTTCGGGAGATCCTTCCGTTCTGGTGATCGCGACGGTTTTTCTCCGGTCCGGTGGCCGGGCGCCGCCCGCCCGCCGGGGTAGGTACCGAACGAGGACGACGCCCGTGCGGGAGGTCGGACGCGCTCGACGGCGAGCCCGGGAGGCCGTCCGTGTGCGCGCCCATGACCATCCACCACTCCCGGAGCCGCATCTTGATCACCAAAGTGCTCGTCGCGAACCGCGGGGAGATCGCCGTCCGCGCCTTCCGCGCCGCCTACGAGCTGGGCATCCCCAGCGTCGCCGTCTACGCCCACGAGGACCGCTTCTCGCTGCACCGGCAGAAGGCCGACGAGGCGTACGAGATCGGCGAACACGGCCACCCGGTCCGCGCCTACCTGGACGTGGACGGCATCGTCGCCACCGCGCTGCGGGTCGGCGCGGACGCCGTCTACCCGGGCTACGGGTTCCTGTCGGAGAGCCCGGAGCTGGCCGAGGCGTGCGAACGCGCCGGGCTGACGTTCGTCGGGCCGCCGGCCGCCGTGCTGCGCCTGGCCGGGAACAAGATCGAGGCGGTGGCGGCGGCGCGGCGCGCGGGCCTGCCGGTGCTGGGGTCGGCGACCCTCGACTCCGAGGACGGGGCCCTGGCCGCCGCCGACGAGGTCGGGTTCCCGCTGTTCGTGAAGGCCGCCGCCGGCGGCGGCGGGCGCGGGCTGCGGCGCGTGGACCGCCGCGAGGACCTGGTCGAGGCGGTCGCGACGGCGCGGCGCGAGGCGGCCAGCGCGTTCGGCGACCCGACGGTGTTCCTGGAGCAGGCGGTGGACCGGCCCCGCCACATCGAGGTGCAGGTCCTGGCCGACGCCGCCGGCCACACCGTCCACCTGCGCGAGCGCGACTGCTCGGTGCAGCGCCGCCACCAGAAGGTCGTGGAGGTCGCGCCCGCGCCCCGGCTGGACCCGGCCGTGGTGGAGCGCCTGTGCGCCGACGCCGTCGCGTTCGCCCGCGAGATCGGCTACGTCAACGCCGGGACCGTGGAGTTCCTGGTGGACGACCGGGGGCGGCACGTGTTCATCGAGATGAACCCGCGCATCCAGGTCGAGCACACCGTGACCGAGGAGGTCACCGGCGTCGACCTGGTGCAGGCGCAGTTGCGGATCGCGGGCGGCGAGACCCTGGCCGACCTGGGAATCGCGCAGGAGGTGGGTTCGGGCGGCGTAATGAGTACTGTGACCGTCTCGGGCTTCGCGGTGCAGTGCCGGATCACCACCGAGGACCCGGCCAACGACTTCCGGCCCGACACCGGCAAGATCTCCGCCTACCGGTCGCCGGGCGGCGCGGGCGTGCGGCTGGACACCGGGACGGCGCACGCGGGCGCGGTGGTGTCGCCGCACTTCGACTCGCTGCTGGTGAAGCTGTCCTGCCGGGGGCGGACGTTCGAGGAGGCGGTGCGCCGGTCGCGGCGGGCGGTGGCGGAGTTCCGCATCCGGGGCGTGGCGACGAACATCCCGTTCCTCCAGGCCCTGCTGGACGAGCCGGACTTCCGCGCGGGCGGCGTGACGACCTCCTACATCGCCGACCATCCCGAGCTGCTGACGGCGCGCTCCTCGGGGGACCGGGCGACGCGGCTGGTGCGGTACCTGGCCGACGTCACCGTCAACAAACCGCACGGCGAGGCGCCCACCGACCTGGACCCGGCGGTGAAGCTGCCGCCGCTGCCGGACGGGCCGCTTCCGCGGGGCTCGCGGGACCTGCTGCTGGAGCTGGGGCCGAGGGCGTTCGCCGAACGGCTGCGCGCGCAGCGGGCCCTGGCGGTCACCGACACCACGTTCCGCGACGCGCACCAGTCGCTGCTGGCCACCCGCGTCCGCACCTACGACCTGGTCAAGGCCGCCCCCCACCTGGCGAGGACGACCCCGGAACTGCTGTCGCTGGAGGCGTGGGGCGGGGCCACCTACGACGTCGCGCTGCGCTTCCTCGGCGAGTCGCCGTGGGACCGCCTGGCCGCGATCCGCGAGGCCGCGCCCAACATGTGCCTCCAGATGCTGCTGCGCGGCCGCAACACCGTCGGGTACACGCCGTACCCGGACTCGGTGGCGCGAGCGTTCGTCACCGAGGCGGCGCGCACGGGCGTGGACATCTTCCGGGTGTTCGACGCGCTGAACGACGTCGAGCGCATGCGCCCCGCCATCGACGCGGTCCTCCAGACCCACGCGCTGGTGGAGGGCACCCTCTGCTACACCGGCGATCTGTCGGACCCGGCCGAGGGGCTCTACACGCTCGACTACTACCTGCGCCTGGCCGAGGAGCTGGTCGAGGCGGGCGTGCACATCCTGTGCGTCAAGGACATGGCGGGCCTGCTGCGCGCCCCGGCCGCCCGCACGCTGGTCACCGCGCTCCGCGAACGCTTCGACCTCCCCGTGCACCTGCACACCCACGACACCGCGGGCGGCCAGCTCGCCACCTACCTGGCGGCGGTCGAGGCGGGCGTGGACGCGGTGGACGGCGCGGCGGCCCCGCTGTCGGGGACGACCAGCCAGCCTCCGTTGCAGGCGATCGTCGCGCACACCGACCACACCGACCGCGCCACCGGCCTCGACCTGGACGCGCTGACGGCGATGGAGCCGTACTGGGAGGCGGTGCGCAGGCTCTACGCGCCGTTCGAGATGGGCCTGCCGTCGCCGACCGGCCGCGTCTACGAGCACGAGATCCCCGGCGGCCAGCTGTCCAACCTGCGCCAGCAGGCCGTCGCGCTCGGCCTCGGCGACCGGTTCGAGGAGATCGAACGCCTGTACGCCGCCGCCGACCGGATCCTGGGCCGCCTGGTGAAGGTGACGCCGTCCAGCAAGGTCGTCGGCGACCTGGCGCTGCACCTGGTCGCGGCCGGGGCCGACCCCGAGGCGTTCGCGGCCGAGCCCGAGCGCTACGACATCCCCGACAGCGTGATCGGGTTCCTGGCGGGCGAGCTGGGCGACCCGCCGGGCGGGTGGCCCGAGCCGTTCCGGTCGCGCGCGCTCGGCACCCGGAGCCACACCCCGCCGCGCGCCGAGCTGACCGGCGAGGAGGAGAAGGCGCTGGCGGGCCCGGCCGTCCGCGAGACGCTCGACCGGCTGCTGTTCCCCGGCCCGGCCAAGGAGTACCGCGAGGCCCGCGCCGCCTACGGTGACCTGTCGCTGCTGCCGACCGGCGCGTTCCTGTACGGGCTGCGGAACGGGCGGGAGGTGGCGTTCGACCTGGAGCCGGGCGTGCGCGTGCTGGCCGCCCTGGAGGCGGTCGGCGACGTCGACGAGGCGGGCGTCCGCCAGGTGATCTGCACCGTCAACGGCCAGCTGCGCACCCTGTCGGTCCGCGACCGTTCGGTGGTGTCCGACGCGCCGCCGGTCGAGCGCGCCGACCCCGGCGATCCCGGCCACGTCGCCGCGCCGTTCGACGGCTCGGTCACGCTGCGCGTGGCGAAGGGCGACACGGTGGCGGCCGGGGACGTGGTCGCCACGATCGAGGCGATGAAGATGGAGGCCGCGATCACGGCCCCGGCCGCGGGCACGGTGACCCGGCTGGCGGTCCCGCCCGCGAGCCAGGTCCAGGCGGGCGATCTGCTGCTGGTCCTCGGCTGACGCCCGGTCCGCCTGACGGGGCCGCGCCCCGTCAGGCGGACCGCCCCGTCAGGCGGGCAGCACCGCCACGGCCTCCACCTCCACGAGCTGGTCGGCGTAGCCCAGCACGGTCACGCCCAGCAGCGTGCTGGGAACGTCGTGCCCGCCCATGTGCTCGCGGTAGACCTTCCACGCCTCCACCAGGTCCGCCTGACGGGACGAGGCGACGTACACGGTGGTCTTGACGACGTCGGTCAGCGCCGCGCCCGCCCCCTCCAGCGCGACCCGGAGGTTCTCCATCACCTGGCGGGCCTGCGCGGCGTAGTCGCCGGGCGCGACCGTCCGGCCGTCGGCGTCCAGCGGGCACGCGCCCGCCACCCAGACCGAGCGGACCGGGGCGTCGACGGTCGAGGCGTAGGCGTACTCGACGGACGGAGCCAGGTCGGGGTGGCGGATCAGGCGGACACCGGTGCTCATGCGCGCTCCGTTCGGTTCCCGGTTCGATGATCTTCCGGGACAACGAGGCGGCCGGTCCGATGGTGCCCTCAGCGGATCGCGTAGCCGCCCAGGGACGGTTCCAGCAGCCCGAACGCCTCCTCGGCCGCCGGCGCCAGCGCCGCGGCGATCTCCTCGTGCGTCCGGCCCGCGATCGTGCGGCGCAGGGTCTCCTCGAACAGCACCTGGTGGACGCCGCCCAGCAGGGCCGCCGCCACCTTCGGCCGCATGTCCTCGGGGCCCGCGCCGGTCTCCTCGGCCAGGGCCTCCGCCAGGACCGCCTCGCGCTCGTCGTGGAACTCGCGCAGCCGCGCCACCAGCGCCGGGCTCTCGGTGATCATCCGGGCGAACGGCTCCCCGGAGAACCCGATCACCGCGTCGTGCGCCGCCACCGCCGCCAGGAACGCCCGCCGCAGCGCCGCCAGCGCCGACTCGCCGGGCTCCCGCTCCCGCACGGTTCGCGCGAGCATGCCCACGAACACGTCGTGCAGGTCGAGGGCCAGGTCCTCCTTGCGTGGGAAGTAGTTCGTCACGGTCATCTTGGCCACCTGCGCGGCCGCCGCGACGTCGGCGATCGTCACGTTGTCGAACCCGCGCTCCAGGAACAGCCGGGTCGCGTTGTGGGAGATGTTCTCCCTGGTCTGGGCCTTCTTCAGCTCCCGCAGCCCCATCTTCGTCTCGGTCATGGGACCAGTGTGCCACAGATTCGACCTAAATTTGTTGTTGACATACTTCTAGGTCCGTCCTAAGTTTAGGTCATCACGCCGAACGAAGGAGCCCCTGTGAACCCTCGCCCCTCCTCCCGCGTCCTCCACTCGTCCCCCTCCGAAGGAGCCCCCCTGAACGCCGACCTCCGCGCGATCCTCGACCGTGCCGCCCGCCCCACCGCCTTCCCAGGCGCCGGGCCGCACCGCGCCGAGCGGGACACGCGGCGCTCGCGCCGGGACGTTCCGCCGCCGCGCACCGTCCGCCCCCGCCGCGTCCCCGGCCGCGGCTGATCCGCCCCCGCCACCCCCGCCCTCCACGAAAGGACCCCACTTGACCAACGTCCTCGCCTCCGCCGACACGATGAAGGACTACCTGGCCCGCATCGGCCGCACCCCGCTGCTGACCGCCGAGCAGGAGGTGGAGCTCGCCAAGCGCATCGAGGCGGGCCTGCTGGCCCGGGAGCGCCTCGACGGCGGAGCCGGGCTCGCCGACGAGGACCGCGCCGACCTGGAGTGGATCGCCGCCGACGGCCACCGCGCCAAGGCGCACATGGTGGAGGCCAACCTCCGCCTGGTCGTCTCGCTCGCCAAGCGGTACGCCGGGCGCGGGCTGCCGCTGACCGACCTGGTGCAGGAGGGCAACCTCGGCCTGATCCGCGCGGTGGAGAAGTTCGAGTACCGGCGCGGCCTGAAGTTCTCCACCTACGCCGTCTGGTGGATCAAGCAGTCCCTGGGCCGCGCCCTGGCCGACCAGAGCCGCGTCGTCCGGCTGCCGTCGCACGTGGTGGAGGTCGTCAACCGCATGAACCGGACGCGGCGGGAACTGGTGCTGGAGCTGGACCGCGAGCCCACCACCGCCGAGCTGGCCGCCGCGCTCGAACTGCCCCCCGCCAAGATCGAGCGGCTGCGCCGCCAGTCCGCCGAGCCGGTGTCGCTGCACGCCCGGATCGGCGACGACGCCGACGGCGGCGAGCTCGGCGACCTCATCGAGGACACCGACGCCCCCGACCCCTCCGACGTCGTCGCGGCGTCCCTGCTGCGCGCCGAGCTCGACCGGGTGATGGACGCCACCCTCACCGAGCGCGAGGCGGACGTGATCGCGCTGCGGTTCGGGCTGGCCGGCGGCGAGCCGAAGACGTTGGACGAGGTCGGCCGCAGGTTCGGCGTCACCCGCGAGCGCATCCGCCAGATCGAGGCCAAGGGCATGGCCAAGCTGCGCCGGCCCGCCGGCCGCCGCGCCCTGGCCGGGCTGCTCGGCTGACCACCCCCCGACACCCCGGATATACGAGGAGGACACAGTCATGTCGATCGTGTGTCGAACACACCCGGCACCGTGGACAATGCTGGTCGAGGACGCGCCGTCGATCGGACGGCCGCACGCGGGCGGCCGGTGGGGCGCGGCAGGGGAGCGGTGGAATGCGGATGAGCCGGTTCGGGACGCCGGGACGACTGGCGCTCGCGGCCACTCTCGTGACGGCCCTCGTGACGGCCCCGCTCGGTGGCCCGGCCGCGCGCGCCCACCTGCCCGGCCCGACCCCGGCCGCCGCCCCGGCCGCCGAACGCCCCGCGACCCTCGACCCGGGCCGGCTGCGCGCCACCCTGGAGGCGACGCGGGCGACCGGGATGTACGGCCTGTACTCCACGGTCCGCGCGGGCGGTGAACGCTGGCAGGGCGCGTCCGGCGTCGCCGACGTGCGCACCCGCCGCCCCGTCGAGCCCGGCCTGACCCACCGGGTCGGCGACGTCACCGCCATGTTCACCGCCGTCGCCGTCCTGCGGCAGGCCGAGCGGGGCCGCCTGCGGCTGGACGACCCGGTCGCCGCCCACCTGCCCGACCTGTTCCCCGACGACCGGGGCCAGCGCGTCACCGTCCGCATGCTGCTCGACCACACCAGCGGCGTCGCCGACCACCGGCACGCCACGTTCCCGTCCCTGACCGAACGCTCCCCGGCGAGCCTGGACGCGGGCCGCCGCCGCCGCGCCGACGTCGACCGGCTGATCGACCACGGCGTGTCCGCGCCCCCGACCGGCGTCCCCGGCGAGCGCTGGTCCTACTCGACCACCAACACCCTCATCGCGGGCCGCGTCCTGGAGAAGGTCACCGGCGAACGCGCCGAGGACGTCATCACCCGCGACGTGATCCGCCGCGCCGGGCTGCGGCACACCGCGTTCCCCCGGCAGCCGCGGCTGAGGTCGCCGCACGCCCGCGCCTACGAAGGGCTGTACGGCGGCCTCACCCCGCCCCGCGACTACAGCGACTACGACATGTCCTATGCCTGGACGGCCGGGGCGCTCGCCTCCACCATGGACGACCTGACCCGCTTCCAGCGCGCCCTGTTCCGGGGAAGGCTGCTCGACGCGCGGAGCCTGGCGGAGATGCGGCGGACCGTTCCGGCGACCGACGGCACGACCGCGTTCCGGTACGGGCTCGGGCTGGCGGCGTTCGACCTGTCGTGCGGGACGTTCTGGGGTCACGACGGCGCGGTGTTCGGCGCCGGGACCCGCGTCCTGAGCGGCCCCGACGGCGAACGCCAGCTCGCGGTCGGCTGGAACCTCACCGGCTACCAGCGGCTCGACGGCGCGGGTCGCCCCGTCGTCCACCCGATCGACAACGCCCTGCGCGCCCACGTCGAGCAGGCCCTCTGCGGCGGCCCGGACACCCTCCCGGACGGCCCCGGCAGCCAGCCGATGCCCCTGGTGCACCTGGACCCGGTGCGCTGACCCGGTGCGCTGACCCGGCCGCGGCGGGAGGCGGCGGGAAACTGTCGGTCCCCGGAACTACCGTCCCGGGCATGTCGAGCGTGACGTACGCCTACGCGGCCCCCTCGTCCCTCACCGACGGCCTTCTCGCCCTGGAGACCTCCGGCGGCCAGTCCACCGCGGGCCCGCTCGCGCACCCGCGGTTCTTCAGCGGCGTCGTGACCGAGCCCGCCGTCGCCGCCACCGGCCTGCTGGCCCTCGCCGACGTCGCCAAGGCGCGCTACCACCGCCCCCGCGAGGGCGGCGGGATGCGCGACCCGGTGGTGACCTGCAACGGCGACCGGCTGCGGCTGGAGTCGTTCTCCTCCTGCGGTGGCGTGTACGCGCGGCTCGACGTCCTCGCGGGCGGCCTGGACGGCGAGGTGCTCGCGCGCGGCACCACCAACGTCGACGTCAACGGCCCGCTCCGCGAGGCGCTGGCCCGCGTCGGCCGCCACGACCCCCTCCACCTGGGCGTCGGCCCCGACGAGCTGACCGTCACGACGCTGGACGGCGCGGTCGTGGAGAAGAAGGTCCCGCTGCCCGAACGCTGGATCCGCGGCTTCGGCGAGGTCCAGGTGATCGCCTCCCGGCTCGACCCGGTGGCGGAGCTGCCACGCCTGCACGCCGCCCGCCTGCTGCGCTCCCTGCCCCGCGCCGCGAACGCGCGCGCCGAGATCCCCGAGCACGGCGTCGAACTCCAGGGCCCGGGCCGGCTGGCCACGCTGCACCCGCTGCTGCGCTTCGCCCGTTCCCTGCGGGTCTACGCGGGCCGGGGCGGCGGCTCGACCGCCTGGGAGCTGGAGCTTCCCGGCATGCGCTACACCCTGGTCGTCTCCCCGCGCCCGGCGCGCGGCTTCTCCGGCGAGGGCGCGACGCTGTCCCGGCTCGCCGAGGCGGACGGCGCGGCCGACGCCGACCTGGTCGGCGCGCTGCTGGAGTTCGACCCGACGATCGAGGTCGGCGACCTGGCGGACCGCTCGGGCCTGTCCGCCTCCCGCGTGCGCACGGCCCTGACCTGGCTCGGCACGGCGGGACGCGTCGGCTACGACCTGGCCGAGGCCAGCCACTTCCACCGCGAGCTGCCCTACGACCCCGTGCCCAGCCCCCGGCTGGCGGCGGCGCGGGCGCTGGTCCGTTCCGGGTCCGTCCGCGTCCACGGAGACGAGGCCCGGGTGACGTCCAACGGCACCACCAAACGCGTGCACGTCACCACCGGGGAGTGCACCTGCGACTGGTGGTTCGATCACCGCGGCTCGCGCGGCCCCTGCAAGCACGTCCTCGCCGCCCGGATGGCCGCCGCGCACACCGGCGGGCCCGCCCGCCCCGCCGTCCCCGCCCCGCGTGCCCTGAGAGGACGGACCCGGTGACCGCCTGGGACGACGTTCGCAAGCAGATCGAGGCCAAGTCGGCCGACGGCGTCGCGGCCATCGTCGTCGGCCTGCCGGAGGAGGACCGCCGCGCGGTCGCCACGGAGCTTCCCGGCCACCTCCGGACGGTCCTCGCCCGGGCCACCTGGTTCGACGAGTACGTTCCGGCGTTCCGGGCGGCCGGGGCGGGCACGATCGGCGGCGCGGCGGGCGTCGCGACGTGGCTGGGCCGCCGCCAGTTCAACATGAGCTGGACCGTCCACCAGGACACCGACCGGCTCGTGCGCGTCCTGCGGACCCGCCCCGCCGACTGGCTCGCCGACCTCGCCGGACGCCTCACCCTGCGGCTCAGCCTCCCCGGCCTGCCCGGCCTCGACCTGGCGCTGGCGCTGCTGCGCCAGACCGGCGTCACGCCCCCCGACCACGACCCCCTGGTCATCGGGTGGGCGCGGGACGGCGGGCCGAGCGCCGACGACCCCCTCCTGCCGCACCTCCTGCCGCGCCTGTTCGAGGTGGACGGTGTGGGCGCCGCGATGGAGAGCCCCTCCTGGGCGGCTTCCGGCCCGTACTGGGTCCGCGAGCTCAAGCGGTTCGCCGCCGAGGGACGCGTCGACCGCCGCACGCTGCTCGACGGCTGCGTCAGCCGTTTCCTGCGCGGCGGGGACGCCCGCGAGCTGCGTTTCTTCGCCACCCTGCACGCCGAGCTGGAGGCGGCCGACCCCGCGGCCCGCCGCGCCGGGACCGCCGCCCGCGCCCGCGACTACCTGCGCCTGCTCCCGGCTGCCCCGGTGCCGGTCGCCGAGCTGGCCCTCCGGCTGCTCCGCGAACTGGACGACCCCGACGTCCCGGACCCGCTCGACCTCACCGAGGCCCTCGACGCCCTGCTGTTCCGCCCCGAGGCGGGCCTGGTCGGCAAGGGGCTGAGCTGGCTGGCCGAGATCGTCGAACGCCACCCGGCGCTGGCCGACGAGTGCGCCCCGGCCCTGGCCCAGACGTTCGCCCACGACTCGCCCACGGTCCGCAGGCGCGCCGTCTCGCTCGCCCTCAGACTCCCCGTCACCGACCCGGCGCCGATCCGCGAGGCGACGGGGCTGCTCCCGTTCGACCTGGGGCAGAAGGTCGCGGCCCGCTTCGGCGGCGAGCCGACCCACCCCGACCCGGCCCCGCCGCCCCTCACCCCGGACACCGCGCCCCGCCCCACCACGGTGACCTGGGCACAGCCGACCGACTTCACCCGTTTGCTCAGCGCTGAGGAGGCGGCCGACCTTGTCGAGGCGGCCGACCCGAGCTGGCTGCGGACCGAACACCTTCTGGTGAGCCTCCTTCACCTGGCCCGCACGGACCGCGACGGCCTCCGCGAGGCCCTCGCCGCGCGGACGTACCTCGACGACCACGCGTACCTGAGCCGGCTTGCGACGTGGTCGTACCCCTACGCTTGGCTGAAGGCGATCGTCGGTTTTCTGGCCGGAACCCGACCCGTTCCCGCCGATCCCCTCGCCCGCCTGCCCCGGCCGGGCGAGGCGGCCCCGCTGCACCTGCTGCTCCTGCACCGCTGCGCGGAACTGCTGCCGCCGCTGGGCCGGGGAGTGATCCCGCCGGTCCTGCTGGCCACGCCCACCGAGCCGACCGGCCACATCGACCCGCTGGCCCTGGTCGAGCGCCTGGAACGGTACGAGGCGGCGGGCGCGGAACCGGGCGAGGCCGATCTCCAGCAGGCTCTTCTCCGCCTCCCCGCCGCCGTGCCCGCCGAGGCCGTCCGGCGCGCGGAGAAGCTGATCTCCGCCGCAGCCCGGACCACCGCCCGGTGGCTGGCGCAGGATGGACCGCCGCAGCCGAGGGTCGGGACACGGCGGCGCGACCGGCACGTGGAGATCGCACTCCGCACCCCCGCCACGGGACTGCCGCTGGTCGACGGCATCCTCAACAGCCTGCTGCGCGGAGACGGCGGCCGCTACGCGTGGCACTCGAACATGTGGGGCATGGAGTCCTGGCCCTACCTGCTGCCCTCCCACCCCGACATCGTCGCCGCCTACCTGATTCCGCACCTGGACTCGTTTCCCACCGCGATCGCGGATCTGACGGCGGTGGCCTCATCCGACGGGCCGTTCGCCAAGGTCCTCGCATGGGACCTGGTCACCCTGCTGAACCGGGGCGACCGTTCCGCCCGGGAGACGCTGACCTACCTGGCCGCGCGCGGCGAACTGCCCACCGCGCTCCTGGGCCGGGCCCTGGCGCGGCGGGCCCGCAACGGCGACGTCCGGATGAGCCGCCTGACGCGCGCTCTGGAGGACCTGGCCGAGGCGGGCGGCTACCAGGCCGTCTGGGAGACGGTCGCCGCCGCCCTCCCGGACCTGCTCCCGGCTCCGCACGAACGCGTCGCCGCCTCCCACACCCCGCTGCTCGCCCTGGGCCTGCGCACGGCCCGCTGGTGCGAGGCCCGCGCGGAGATCCCGGAGCTGGCGGCCCTGGCGTCCCGGAAGGGGAACTCGGACGCCCTCCGGGAGGCCCGCGCCCTGAACGAGTACCTGACCAGTCCCCGGCCGACCCCCGCGGATCACGGTCCGTGACATCACACCCGGCCCCCGCGCAGGGGCCCGCCCGGCACCACACCCCATCCGGGCCGGTGCCGGGCGGGCCCCTTCCCCCTTCTGACGGCGCGATTCCCGGCATGGCGATCGCGGCTGACACCGCAGCGGGAAATGATTTCCGGGGAATTGTCGTACGGCCCCTTCGATAAAGAAGGAGAGGGGGAGGGCGGAGATCAGTCTTCGGACGGGCGGACCCGCTTCCAGTAATGGTTCAGCGAGGGGGTGTCGCCCCACATGCGGACCGGGACGACGTAGACGTTGTTCAGCGGCGAGTTGCCGAGCGGGGCCAGCGCGTAGCCCGGATAGATCTCCGGGATGACGGCGTAGCTGTCGGACCGGTCGCCGTACAGGCCCCGGCGCAGGTGCCAGCGCTGCTTGGGGTCGTCCTTGGCCGGGTCCTGGAGGCGGGGGTAGTCGGACGCCTTGTACGCCGAGGCGGTCAGGCACCGGCCGTTCTCGTAGCTCCTGATCAGGAAGATGTCGCCGGCGAGCTCCTCCAGGTACCACAGGTGGCCGAGCATCCCCTTGTTGGTCATCAGCGGGTCGAGGTTCCAGGTCTGGATGGCCTCCCCGACCCCGTCGTGGTAGTTGTCGGTCTCCAGATAGGTGCCGGTGACCTCGTGGATGAACATGAACGGACCCTGCTGCGCCATTCCGCCCTCCTCGTCGTGCGGCATCCGGACTCGTCCGGTCGCGTGACAGAAACCTATGCCTTCACTCGAAGTCATGAAAGTGATGACAAGGCCATAAATCGAGGGTCTGCCGTCCGAAGCAGATCACGGAACGGGGCCTTCGCTGCGGGTTCCGGCCGTGGCCAGGCGCGGTAACGGAACGTGCACACGAAACGGTCGCTCGCAACACTGGGTGCGCGACCGGATGCGGTCAGTAATAACAGAGGGCGGCGGAGACCGTGCCCGGACCGTCCGCCGGATCCGGTGGCTCCGCCCGGTGTCCGCGACGTGTGCGACCGGCCCTCGACCGCGCGGCCCCGCGGCAGGTGTCCCTTCGCGGCGGTCAGACGTCGTGGGCCTCGGGGTCCTGGGCCAGGATCGAGCGGCCGCCGTCCACCGGGACCGTCGCGCCGTTGATGAAGCTCGCCTCGTCCGACAGCAGGTGGGCGATCGTCGCGGCGACCTCCGTGGCCAGCGCCACGCGTCCCAGCGGGTGGAGCCGGGCCATCTCGCGCTCGATCCGCCCGGCCTCCGCCGGGCCCAGCCGGTCGAGGAGCTCCTCGTAGCGCTCGGTGCGGACCGAGCCGGGGGCCACGGCGTTCACGCGGACGCCCCGCGGGCCGTACTCGACGGCCAGCGCGCGGGTCAGCCCCTCGATCGCCGCCTTCGCCGTCACGTAGGGGGTGCAGCCGGGGACCGCGCGCCGGGCCTGGTGGGAGGTGACGTTCACGATCGCGCCCGGCGTGCCCGCCGCCAGGAACCGGCGCACCGCCGTGGTGCAGCCGGTGAGCGGCGCGGCGAGGTTGACGTTGATCAGGGACAGCACCTCCGACGGCGGGCTGGTGTGCACCGAGACGTCGCGGAAGACCGCCGCGTTGTTCACCCAGCCGCGCAGCGGCCCGCGCTCCTCGGCCAGGTCGGCGGCGCGTTCGGCGGTGTCCTCCGCCGTCGCGTCGCCGATGACCGCGACGACGTCGGGGTGCCCGTCCGCCCAGTCCAGCGCCTCGGGGTCGCGTTCGATCGCGACCACCGCGCCGCGCGCCGCCAGGCGCTCGACGACCGCCCGTCCGATTCCCCTGCCGCCACCTGTCACCACGTACGAAACCGTCATGCCACCCAGGCTAGGGCGGCCGGAAAAAGCGATGGCGATCTCGGGCGGGCCGGGGAGAGACTGCCGGACGACGGGGAGGACCGCCATGGAGATCAGCGAGTACGTCCGCCACGACGCCACCGGGCTGCGGGAACTGCTGGCCAAGGGGGAGGTCACGGCCGCCGAGGTCGAGGACGCCGCCCGCGCCGCGCTGGACCGGGCCGACGCCGAGCTGAACGCCCTCGCGCTGCCGCCGTTCGAGCCCGCGCTCGCCCACGACGCCGCCGGGCCGTTCGCCGGGGTGCCGTTCCTCATCAAGGACATCGGGCCCATGGCGGAGGGCGTGCCGTTCTTCGCGGGCAGCCGCGCGCTGGACGGGCTCGGGATCGTCGCGCCGTACGACCGGGACCTGATGCGCCGGTTCCGCGCGGCCGGGCTGGTCACGCTCGGGCTCACCACCGCCCCGGAACTGGCGCTCAGCCTCGTCAGCGAGTCGCCCAAGTACGGCGTCACCCGCAACCCGTGGGACCTCGGCCGCGACCCGGGCGGTTCCAGCTCCGGGGCCGCCGCGCTGGTCGCGGCCCGCGCGGTGCCGGTCGCGCACGGCGGGGACGGCGCGGGCTCGCTGCGGGTCCCGGCCGCCGCGTGCGGGCTGGTCGGGCTGAAGCCGAGCCGCGGCCGGATCCCCTGCGGGCCCGACATGGGCGAGCCGATGTTCGGGATGGTCGGGGAGTTCGCGCTGACCAGGACCGTCCGCGACGCCGCGCGGCTGCTGGACGCGGTGCACGGCGCGGGCGTCGGCGACAAGTGCGCCGCGCCACCCCCGCGCCGCCCCTACGCCGAGGAGATCGTCACCGGGCCGGGGCGGCTCCGGGTCGCGGTCATGACGCGCGCCTGGTCCGGGACGCCCGTCGCCCCCGAGGTCGCCGCCGTCGCCGAACACGCCGCCCGGGCCCTGGAGGCCGCGGGCCACCACGTCACCGAGGCCGGTCCCGCCCTCTCCTGGGAAGCGGTCCTGCACGGCATGCTCACCCAGTCGGTCGCGAACGGGGCGTCGTTCCTGCTGGCCCCGCGCGAACCGCACCCCGACACGGTCGCCGCCACCACCCGCTCCCTGCTCGCGCAGATCAAGCGGACCACGGCCCTGGACCTGCTGCGCGGCTTCCGGTCCCAGAACGAGGTGACCCGCGCCGCCGCCCGCTTCTTCCTCGACCACGACGTCCTGGTCACCCCGACCACGGCCCGCCCGCCCCTCCCGCACGGCACGCTCGACTACGACGCCGAGGGCCAGACCATGCGCGACTGGCTGGTGAAGCTCGACGGGTACTCGCCGTTCACGATGGCGTTCAACGTCTCCGGCCATCCCGCGATCAGCCTTCCCCTGGGGTGGAGCGCCGACGGCCTTCCGATCGGTGTGCAGCTCGTGGCCGCCCACGACCGCGAGGACCTCCTCCTCGGGCTCGCCGCGCGCCTGGAGGAGGAGATCCCGTGGCGGGACCGGATCCCGCCCCACGCCGTCGGTTAGGCCGGGGCCTTCGCCGGCTCGGATTCGGGGTCGGGGGCGGCGGCCACGGCCGCGGTGTCGCGCAGCGGCACCTCGCGGACGAACCACGCCGCCAGGAACGCCACCAGGCCCGCGCCCGCCGCCAGCAGGAACGCCTGGTGCGTCCCGGCCGCGACGGCGTGCTCGTAGGCGTCCCGCATGGCCTGCGGCAGCCGGCTGAGCCCGTCCTCGTCGAGCTGCGCCGACCCCTCGGTCAGCTTCCCGAACCCGCGCGCGGCCATGACGTCGCGGACCTGCCCGGCGAAGGCCGTTCCGACGATCGCGACGCCGATCGACCCGCCGATGGTCCGCGACAGCGTCGCCGTGGACGCCCCGACGCCCATGTCCTTCTGCTCGACGCTCTGGAACGTCACCAGCATCGTCGTCTGCATCAGGCAGCCCATGCCGACGCCGAGCACCGCCATGTACACGCCGGTCGTCACCGGCGACGTGCCGACGTCCATCGTGGACAGCAGCGCCAGGCCGAGGCCGACCAGCGCGCCGCCGGCCACGATGACCGCCTTGTAGCGTCCGGTCCGCGTCACCAGCGGGCCCACGACCGCGTTCACCAGGATCATGCCCAGCGACATCGGCAGGCCGAGCAGCCCGGCGTTGGTCGCCGACGCGCCCTGCACGCTCTGCTGGAACAGCGGCAGGAACGTCGTCCCGCCGATCATCGCGAAGCCCAGCACGAAGCCGATCAGCGTGACCAGCGAGAAGTTCGCGGTGCGGAACAGGCCGAGGGGCAGCAGCGGCTCGGCGGCGCGGCGTTCGGCCAGCACGAACAGCGCGCCCGCCGCGACCGCCAGCGCCCCCAGCCCGAGGATCGTCGGGGAGGTCCACCCGTACTCGTTGCCACCCCACGTCGTCACCAGCACCACCGAGGTGATCGCGGTCGCCAGCGTCACGACGCCCGCGATGTCGATCCGCGCCGTGGAGCGGACCCTGGGCAGCCGCAGCACCAGGCCGATCATCACCAGGGCGAGCACGCCGAGCGGCAGGTTGACGTAGAAGCACCAGCGCCAGCCGAGATGGTCGGTGATCGCGCCGCCGGCCAGCGGGCCGCCGATCATCGTCACGCCCATGACCGCCGACATCATCCCCTGGAACCTCCCCTGCTCGCGCGGGGACACCAGGCTGGACACGATCGCCATCGCGCCGACCATCAGCCCGCCGCCGCCGAGTCCCTGGAGGGCCCGGAACGCGATCAGCTGCGTCATGTCCTGCGACGTCCCGGCCAGCGCCGACCCGATGAGGAAGACCACGATCGCCGTCATGAACGTGCCCTTGTGGCCGTACATGTCGCCGACCTTGCCCCACACGGGGGTCGAGACGGCGGTGGCCAGCATGTAGGCGGTGACCACCCACGACAGGTGGTCCAGCCCGCCGAGGTCGCTGACGATGCTCGGCATCGCGGTGCTGAGGATCAGGTTGTCCAGCATGGCCAGCACCATCGCGATCAGCACCGCGCCGATCACGAGGAACAGGTTGCGCGGCCGTGGGGGCGCGGCGGGTTCGCTCATGGAACGTCCTTGGGGAGGGGCGGCCGCTCACTTACTTGCCGCCCGGCTAGTTGGGGGACGACTCGGACGCTAGATGGCCAACTAGCCGGGCGTCAAGTAAGTTTTCCGGTGGGAACCCCGAGGAGGACCGTTGACCAGACGCCGCAGCGACACCCGCGAACGCATCCGGCAGACCGCCCTGGAGCTGTTCCTGGAACGCGGCTACGACCAGACCTCCCTGCGGGAGATCGCCGAACGGCTCGGCGTCACCAAGGCCGCCCTCTACTACCACTTCAAGACCAAGGAGGAGCTGGTCGCCAGCCTCGGCGAGGGGGTCGACCGCAACCTCGCCGAACTGGTCGAGTGGGGGCGATCCCAGCCCTCCACGCCCGAGGTCCGGCGCGAGCTGCTGCGCCGTCTCAGCGTCATCGTGGCGGAGTTCGCCCCCGTCGCCCGCTTCTTGCAGGAGAACCAGGCGGCGCTGCGCACGGTCCGGGGCGAGCAGCGCAACCGGGAGCACATGATCGCCCTGACGGGGCTGATCACCGCGCCCGACCCGTCCACCGAGGACCGGATCCGCGCCGTGAGCGCGCTGTTCTCCGTCTTCTTCGGGCCCTTCGCCCTGGAGCACCTGGAGGGCGACCCCGAGACCAACCGCGCCACGCTGCTGAAAGTGGCCGCCGAGATCCTGCGGCTGCCCGATCCCGAGTGACCTCGGGGAACGCCGCCGTCTTGTGAGGCGGCTGCCAAACGGCGCCCGCCACGGTCGGCGCGGCGTCCCGTGCGACCGCCGTCACCCCGGGCCGGCGCCGGACCCGGCGCTCATGGCCGAAGCTCAGGCACCGGCCGTGCGGAAGTAGGCTCGCGCCGACGAGCGGCAGACCAGGATCAGGATGACGACGGGGAAGGCCAGGCCCGCCACGCCCATGGCGTCACCGTCGCCGATACGGCCGAGCTGCCAGAACAGGTAGAGGACCTCCAGGACGAGGAGCCCGAACCACAGCCCGCGGGTGGGCCACCGTCCGGCCGCCAGGCCGGCGGCCAGGCTCGCGGCGGCCGGCAGCATGACGGCGAGCGCGAGGCCGAGCCCCCGGCCGCCGCCCACCTCGATCCAGACGTCGAGCGCGGCCATCGTGGTGAGTCCCGCGGCGACGAAGAGCAGCACCCTCGCGATCCGTACCGACCGCGGCATCATCGGCTGCGCGTACATCTTCCCCCCAGTTCGTCGGCGTGGACCCTGGCGGGCCCGCGCGGGAAGCCCCAGGGCCTGGGCCCCACGTTGGGTCCGCAGACCCTGTCCCGCGGGAAGAAATGATCATTACCGTCCGGCAGTGTGGCACATGATGCGGGAGGTCCGCGACGCCGGCTGGTCCTGGATCGCGGTGAAGGGGCCCCGTCCTACCTCGCGGTCGTCCTGCTCATCGCGGGCGTGGTGGCCGCTGTCTCCCTCAGCAGCGTGCCCGCCCAGCTCGTCGACGGGATCAAGGACGCCGTCTGCCAGGTGATCGGGGCAGGGGACTGCCGGGACGGCGGGCGGGGCGCGCCGGCCACGGCGGCTCCCACCCCCTCGGCCCGCGCCTCCGAACCTGGGAAGAGGGACCGCGGGGACGAGAAGAAGGACGAGAAGAAGGACGACGGCAACTGCTGGGACTGGGCGGACTGGGCGTGCGCCACCGTCGACGGGCTCCGGCTCGGCACCGGGGACGTGCTCACCGACGTCTGGGACGGCGCGACCTTCACCGGCTGCCTGGTCCACATCTGCAGCCACGAGGGGTTCAAGAGCAACTGGGGCAGCCTGAAGGACCTGGTCACCACCAATCCGGTCGACACGGGCAAGCGGATCTGGGACGAGTCCACCAAGAAGATCCGGGACGACTGGAACAACGGCCACAAGGTGCGGGCGGTCGCCCGCGCCGTGCCGACGGTGCTCGGCACGATCTTCGGCGGCAAGGGCCTCACCAAGATCAGGAGGCCCAAGGGCGACAAGCCGCCCGAGGACAAGAAACCCGAGGACAAGAAACCCGACGAGCCGCCCCCCGGGAAGCTCCAGGAGATCCTGGGCCGGATCGGCGAGCCGAGCCCGGCGTTCGTCTTCGGCCGCGGGTACGAGGTCCCCTACGTCTCGCCGCCCGGTACGCAGGTCGTCCGGCACGGCGCCCCGCTCGACGTCGGCGGCCTCGACCCGTCGAAGACCTACCTGTGGATCGTCGACGCGAAGGGCGACATCAGGCTGGCGCCCGAGACCAGCCCCGACTACAAGGACCTCTACGGCAAGCGGCCCGGCCACGCGATGAAGCACGGCGACCTGGCGGCCGGGTCCGAGCACGAGCCGGTGCCCGAGGGCATGCGGCCGCCGGCGCGGATCGGCGGGGAGCTGAAGGCCGAGATCGGTCCGGACGGCAAGCCGACCGGGCGGTGGCTGATGGACAACAACTCGTCCTACAGTCGCGCCAACACCCGGATGGACGGCAGGCGACTGGGCGAGCCGGAGCTGCGCGCGGCCCATGATCTGCTGGGCGCCACCGGCACCGACACATCGAAGATCGTCGTCACTCCGAGGTAGCGTCCCATGCCGCGATACACGGCCGCCGACTGGCCGGCGCTCCGCGCGCTCGGCCCGGCCGACGCCGCCAGGACCGTCCGGGCCCTCTGCGACCACGTGGAACGGGACGATCCCGCTTACGGGGACGGGCGGCTGGTCGCGGTCGGGATCATGATGTCCGGCGGCTCCGGCGACCCGGCGGAGGCGGTCCTGGACTGGCTGGAGGCGGCGCCGTCGGCCGTCCGGGTCGAGATCGCCTGCGCGCTGCTGCGCGGGCTCTGGTTCCGGGACGGCGGGGCCGGGGCGGAACGGCTCGCGGCGGCCTGCGCGCGGCTGGAACTGGACGGCCCGGCCGCCTGGTCGCTGGCGTGCGCGCTTTTCCGGGCCGGTGGCGGGACGGCGTTCCATGCCGTGACCGAGTCCCTCGCGCCGTCGCGGCGTGCCCGGCTCCGCGCGTTGCTGCGCGAGGGCGACGCGCTGCTGACGTATGCGGAGTGGCGCGCGCTGGACATCCTTCGCCAGCCGGTCACCGAGCTCACTCGCACCGCCGCCGCCCTGCTGGTCGAGGAGGCGTGCGAGCGGTTCGCCCGAGCGCATCCCGAGTACGACGCGGACGAGCTGCTCTCCGCCGCCGCCGCCCTCGCCCGCAGGCAGCCCCTCGTCGGGGACGTCACGCTCGACTGGCTTGAGGCCGCCCCCGCGCCGTCCCGGCTGGAGGTCGGCTGCGTGCTGCTCCAGTCGGCGTGGGCGGAGGGCGTCGACGTTCCCGAGCGGCAGGTGGCGCGGTTGCTCGCCGTGTGCCGAAGGCTCGACGGCGAGCTGGACGCCGGCCCCCGCTACCACCTCGCGGTCGCCCTGGAGTTCGCCGCCGTGCACCACCCGGACCAGGCGCTGGAGGAGTTCCTGGCCGTCACCGCCGGGCTTCCGCAGCCGATCGGCGACATGCTGCGGGCCCGGTTCGCCCGAAGGTAGCCGCCGGGCGTCCGGCATGCGAGGACGCCCCGCGCGCGGGGCGCGGGGCGTTCGGGGAACGCGGGTTCAGCGCTTCGGCGAGCGCAGCAGCGAGCGCGTCTCCTCCCGGCGGTCGTACGCGATCACCGCGAAGATCACGCCCAGCGCGGCGGGGAACGCCGCCCACGCCGGGACCAGCACCAGAACCTGGGTCAGCACCGCACCGACCATCAGCCCGACCAGGCCGACCGCGGCCAGGCCCGCCAGGCGCGGGATCACCAGGCCGATCGCGCCCGCCGCCTCGACGGCCCCGACCGCGTACCGGGTCCACTCGGGCCAGCCCAGCTTGGCGAACGTCTCGATCGCGTCGACCTGCCCGGCGAACTTCGGCATCGCCGACGCGAACAGCAGGAACGCGGCGATCAGGATCTGGAGCGTCCACAGCACCTTGCGGCGGGTGGAGGTGCGGGTGGAGGTGCGGGTGGAGGTGCGGGCGGTGGTGCGGGCGGTGGCGGTCTGCGTGGCGGCCATGTCGATCTCCTTGAGCGTGTCTCTCGGGTGCCTTCACTGACGCGTCGATCGGTCCGCACCCGGATCGACATTCCCGCCGATTTTTCTTGAGGTTTTTTGTTATCCCAGGTCAGCGGCCTTCTTCTCCAGGGCGGCGCGCTCGGCGGCGTTCCTGGTGAGGGACGCCGCGCGCTCCAGCTCGGCCCGTGCCTCCGCCGTCCGCCCCAGCCGTGCCAGCAGGTCCCCGCGCACGCTCGGCAGCAGGTGGTAGTCCGCCATGGACTTCTCGGACGCGAGCGCGTCCACGATCTCCAGTCCCGCTTCGGGGCCGCGCGCGTAGCCCACGGCCACCGCCCGGTTCAGCTCGACGACCGGTGTGGGGAGCCGCCGCGCCAGCAGGTCGTACAGCTTGGAGATCAGTCCCCAGTCGGTCTCCTCGGCGGAGGCGGCCCGCGCGTGGCACGCGGCGATGGCGGCCTGCAGCACGTAGGGGCCGGGCGCCCCCCCGAGGTCCCGGGCACGCAGCAGCGCCGCCAGGCCCCGGTCGATCAGCAGCCGGTCCCACCGGCCCCGGTTCTGCTCCAGCAGCGGCACCGGCGTCCCGTCCGGGGCGGTCCGCGCCCGCGACCGCGAGGCCTGGATCTCCATCAGCGCCACCAGGCCGTGCACCTCGGGCTCGCCGGGCGCGAGCCCGGCCAGCAGCCGCCCGAGCCGCAGCGCCTCCAGCGCCAGGTCGGTCCGCACCCACGCGTCACCGGAGGTCGCCGCGTACCCCTCGTTGAAGATCAGGTAGAGGACCTCCAGGACCGACGACAACCGCTCGGCCCGCTCCGGGCCCTCCGGCACCTCGAACGGCACCCCCGCCTCGGCCAGGGTCTTCTTCGCGCGCACGATCCGCTGCGCCACCGTCGGCTCGGGCACCAGGAACGCCCGCGCGATCTCCTCGGTGGTCAGCCCGCCCAGCATCCGCAGCGTCAGCGCCACCCGCGCGGGCGTCGGCAGCACCGGGTGGCAGGCGGTGAAGATCAGCCGGAGGACGTCGTCCTCGATGCGGTCCTCCAGCACGGCGTCGAACGCCGCGTCCTCGACCTCCTCCATCCGGTGGCCGATCTCGGCGAGCTTGCCCGCGTAGTTGCGCTCGCGCCGGATCCGGTCCACCGCGCGCCGCCGCGCGACGGCCATGAGCCAGGCGCCCGGGTTGTCCGGGACGCCTGACTCGGGCCACTGCTCCAACGCGGCGACCAGCGCGTCCTGCGCCAGCTCCTCGGCCAGGCCGACATCGCGCACCAGCCCCGCCACGCCCGCGATGATCCGGGCGGCCTCCAGCCGCCACACCGCGTCGATGGCGCGCCGCGTCTCCACATCCGTCATGCGGCCGATCAGAGCACCCCGGCCCGGTCCGCCGCAATCCCGGGGTCAGGCGCCGGGCGCGTCCTCCGGCCCGAACACCCGCTGCACGACGCCCTCGCCGTCCCCGACGATCCGCCAGAACCGCTTGGACAGCTCGATCGCCTCCTCCTCGGACCGCGCCTCGATCAGCGCGAACCCGACGACGACCTCCTTGGCCTCGCTGAACGGCCCGTCGGTCACCGTGACCTTGCCGCCCTCGGACTTGATGTGCTTGCCGCGCGGGTCGAGCCCGCCGGTGGCCAGCAGCACCCCGGCCCGGCTCATCTCCTCGATGAACGCGCCCATCTCCCGCTCCTGCACGGGGGTGAGGGGAGCGTCGGCGCCACCGGTGGTCATCATCATGAAACGCATCGCGTTCTCCTGTCGTCGACGGCCGGTCCGATCCGGCCTCTCATCCACGCGTCGATCGACCCGAGCCCGGTTCGACACGACGGGAAAGGTTTTTCGGGGCAACATTAGATTGGGTGCAGACGGTGCACACCGTTCCCCCAAGGAGGCGTTCCCCGTGACCGACGCATCGCCGGGTTCCGTTCCGCCGCGGATCGACGACACGATCCCGCAGTCGGCGAGGATCTGGAACTACTGGCTCGGCGGCAAGGACAACTACCCGGTCGACCAGGCCGCGGGTGACCGGTTCCGCGAGGTGTACCCGGAGATCGTGGACATCGCGCGGTACTCGCGGCTGTTCCTGGCCCGGGCCGTCCGGCACCTGGCGGGGGAGTGCGGCATCCGCCAGTTCCTCGACGTCGGCACCGGGCTGCCCACCGTCGACAACACCCACGAGGTCGCCCAGCGCGTCGCCCCCGAGTCCCGGATCGTGTACGTCGACAACGACCCGCTGGTGCTCACGCACGCCCGCGCGCTGCTGACCAGCACGCCGCAGGGCGCGACCGACTACGTCGACGCCGACCTGCGCGACACCGACAGGATCCTCGCCGAGGCGGGCCGCACGCTGGACCTGTCGCGGCCGGTCGGCCTGATGCTGCTGAACATCCTCGGGCACGTCCCCGACCACGGCGAGGCGAAGGAGATCGTGCGGCGGCTGCTCGCCGGACTGCCCGCCGGGAGCCACCTGGCGGTCGCCGACGGCACCAACGTCGTCACCGGCGAACGCTTCGAGACCGCCATCAAGCTGTGGAACGAGGCCAGCACCACCCCCTACTTCCTGCGCGCGCCCGACCAGATCGCCGCCTACTTCGAGGGGCTGGAGACGCTGGAGCCGGGCGTGGTGCCGGTGTCGCGGTGGCGGCCGGAGCCCAGCCCGTTCGAGGACCCGCCCGAGGTGGACGAGTTCTGTGCCGTGGGACGGAAGAGCGCATGACCGGCGTCCGGACGAGGGCGGTGCCCGGGTCGTCGGGGCCGACCGTGCTGCGCATGCTGGTGGGGGCCCAGCTGCGCCGGCACCGGGAGGCCGCCGGGATCACGCCCGCGCAGGCCGGCTACCACATCCGCGGCTCCCACTCGAAGATCAGCCGGATGGAGCTGGGGCGGGTCTCGTTCAAGGAACGCGACATCGCCGACCTGCTCACGCTGTACGGCGTCACCGAGCCCGAGCGCCGCGAGCCGCTGCTGCAACTGGCCGAGCAGGCCAACCTCCCCGGCTGGTGGCATCCCTACGCCGCCGTCATCCCGTCCTGGTTCGAGCCCTACCTGGGGCTGGAGCAGGGCGCGGCGGTGATCCGCACCCATGACATCCAGCACGTCCCCGGCCTGCTCCAGGCCCCCGGCTACGCCGCCGCGGTGATCCGCGCCCGGCACCACGGGATCGCCCGCGAGGACGTGGAGCGCCGCGTCGAGCTGGTCCTGCGCCGCCAGGAGATCCTGCACCGCCCCGACCCGGTGCGGCTGTGGGCGGTCATCGACGAGGCGGTGCTGCGGCGCATGATCGGCGGGTCGGCCGCGATGCGCGAGCAGCTGGAGCACCTGGCCGCCATCGTCGAGGCCCCGAACGTCACCGTGCAGGTGATGCCGCTGGCGGCCGGCGGCCAGGCGCTGGTGCGGGGGCCGGTCACCCTGCTGCGGTTCGCCGAGCGTGAGCTGCCCGACGTCATCTACCTCGAACACCTGGCGGGCGGCTCCTACCCCGACCGCCAGCTGGAGGTCACCCGCTACCGCGACGTCCTGAACCGCCTCGGCGTCCAGGCCCGCCCGCCCACGGAGACCCTGGACATCCTGCGCGGGATCATCCGCAACCTCTGACTCCGGGCCGCCCGGCGGCAGGACCACCCGGTGTCAGGACCGTCCGGCGTCAGAGGGAGACCGCGCGGCGGAACAACCGGGCGGCGGCCACCAGGCACAGCGCCGCCAGCCCGGCGGTCACCGCGGCGCCGGCGGCGACGGTGCCGTTGGCGTAGTGGCCGAGGAACACCTCCCGCACCGCGTCCACGGTGTACCGGAACGGCACCGCGCGCGACATCCCGTCCAGCCAGCCCGGCGCGAGGCTCATCGGCAGCAGCAGGCCCGACGCCAGCATCAGCGGCATGACGGCGGTGTTGGTGACGGCGGCGAACTCCGGGGACGTGCGGACGTTCATCGCCAGCCCGTACGACAGCGCCGCCAGCGCCATGGACAGCACCGCCACGAACGCCAGCCCCGCCAGCACCCCGGCCACCGGCGCGCGGAACCCGAAGGCCAGCGCCAGCAGCACCAGCAGCACCGACTGCGCCACGAGCTGGACCACGTCCCGCAGCGTCCGGCCCAGCAGCAGCGCGACCGGGCCGACCGGGGTGGCCCGCATCCGGTCGACCACCCCCAGGTTGCGGTCCATCAGGATGCCCAGCCCCACGAACGACCCGCCGAGCAGGGCCAGCTGCACCAGCACGCCCGGCACGAACGTCTGCCACGACGACCCGGCCGTTCCCAGGTCGAGCCGGGTCAGCAGCGGCCCGAACAGGGCCAGGAACAGCAGCGGTTGCAGCATCCCGAAGAACAGGTTCGTCTTCGACCGCAGCGTGGCGCGCAGGTAACGGCCGAACACGACTCCGATGTCACCCAGCATGGAATGACCCTCCCTTGTCAGACGGCGACGGGCGCGGTGTCCGGAACGGACCGGCCCGTGATCGCCAGGAACGCGTCCTGGAGGCTGCCGCCGCCGTGCCGGGCCTTCAGGTCGGCGGGCGTCCCCTCCTCGACCACGGCCCCGGCGTCCACCACCACGATCCGGTCGGCCAGCGCGTCGGCCTCGTCCAGGTAGTGGGTGGTCAGGACGACGGTGGTGCCGAAGTCCGCCCGCGCCCGGCGCACCAGGTCCCACATCTCGGCGCGGGCGCCGGGGTCCAGGCCGGTGGTCGGCTCGTCCAGGAACAGCACGGCGGGACGGTTGACGAGGCCGAGCGCGATCTCGACGCGCCGCCGCTGGCCGCCCGACAGCGCGGCGGTCGGGCGGTCCAGCAGGCCGGTCAGGTCGAGCGCGGCGGCCAGCTCGGCCGCGCGGGCGCGGGCCTCGCCGCGCGGCAGCCGGTGCAGGCGGCCCTGGGTGACCAGCTCCTCGCGCACGGGGCAGGACGGGTCGAGCCCGCCCGACTGCGCCACGTAGCCGATGCGCCTTCGCACCCCGGCGGGGTCCCGCCGCAGGTCGTGGCCCGCGATCTCGGCCCGTCCGCCGGTGGGCGGCAGCAGCGTGGCGAGCATGCGCAGGGTGGTGGTCTTGCCCGCGCCGTTCGGGCCGAGGAGGCCGAGGATCTCGCCCTCCGGCACGGACAGGTCGATGCCGCGCACCGCGTGCACCGGCCCGCTTCGCAGCCGGAACGTCCGGGTCAGTCCCCGGACCTTGATGACGTCGTCGTTCATGCCGGGGATGAAATCACAACGGACTGAAAACTTGCAATCGACTTAAACTTTGGAATGCGGTTAGACTTCGCCCATGACCGAGGGACTCCGGGAGCGCAAGAAGCGGCAGACGCGGCGCCGCATCGCCGGGACGGCGGCGCGGCTGTTCGCCGAGCGCGGGTTCGACCACGTCACGATCGCCGAGGTCGCGGAGGCCGCCGACGTCTCGGTCAACACCGTCTACAACTACTTCGAGGCCAAGGAGGACCTGGTCCTGCCGCCCGACCAGGCCTCGCCGGACCGGCTGGCCGCGATCGTCCGGGACCGCGACCCCGGCGAGTCGGCGTTCGCGGCGGTGCTGCGGCGGCTGCGCGACGAGCTGCGCCGCCGGGACCGCGACCTCGGGCTGACCGAGGGCTTCGGCCGCTTCCTGGAGATGGTGCGCGCCGCGCCCACGCTCGTCGCCCGGCTGGAAGACCTGCACGTCCAGATGGTCGCCGCGCTCGCCGCCGAGCTGGCCAAGGAGACCGGCGCGGACCCCGACGACCCGCTGCCCGCCCTGGTCGCGGGACAGATCGGCTGGCTGCACGCCCACGTGCTGGCCGAGTCGGGCCGGCACGCCCTGGCCGGGCACACCCCCGACGCGACGGCCGAGGCCCTGCTGACCCTGCTGGACGAGGCCGAGACCCTGCTCGGCGAACGCGCCCTGACCTACGCCGTCCGGAAGGGATGACGATGACCGTTCCCGCGACCGTTCCCGCGTTCCGCGTCACCGTGCGCGGCAGGTTCGGCGAGCTCTCCGAGGAGTCGCGCGCCGTCCTGCGCGCCGCCGACGCCCACGAGACGGCGTTCACCGAGGAGGGCACGTTCAGCCCCGACGCGACGCTGTCGGTGTTCAGCTTCCGCGTCCAGATCCCGGCCGGACCGGACGACGACGAGGACGACGCGCTGCTGCGGGCGATGGAGATCCTGGAGGGGCACGGTCATCCCCACGAGATCCTGCGGACGGCCGTCACCGACCTGCGCGCCGTCAGGATCCGGCGGAAGGGAGCTCGGCGAGGATCCGCCGCGGGGTGAACGGCTCGGTCAGCAGGCGGCGGTAGCGGTCGTTCCGCTCCGGACCGGCCAGCCAACCCTGGAGCAGGCGCCTGCCGTGGTAATAGCCGAACACGTAGGGGCGCAGGAACGGCGAGGCCAGCAGCGCCAGCACCGTCGCCACCTCGTGCTCCTCCAGCAGCCCCCACCGCGTGAGGTAGGCGGCGACCTCCTCCTCGGAGCGGCCCTCGTCGGACAGGAACACGGCGTTGCCCCACGCGCCCCACAGCACGTCCCGCGCGTCGTGGATCGCGGCGAAGTCGCTCCCGTCCGGCGCGATGCCGAACTGCGGCAGCACATGCGCGTGCAGCCAGCGCTGCCCCTCGTCCCCGGCGAAGACCATGGCGTGCGCGTGCAGGCCCATCCCCTCGCTCAGCACGAACTGCGGTGACAGCAGGAACCGCGTGCGCTGCTCCTCCCACCCCCGCCCCTCCACCAGGTGGATCTCCTTGAGCAGCGCCTCGGCGATGTGCCCGGGGTACCCCTCGTGCGCGACCACCATCAGCAGGTCCGCCAGGTTGAACGGCAGCCCGCCGTTGACGAAGATCGTGCCGCGCCGGCCGCCGAGGTAGGCCCCCGCCGCCAGGAAGTGCGCCCGCGGAACCACCTGGCAGTCCACGGTGTCGTCGGCGGGCAGCCCGACGAACGCGCGGGTGCGGTCCCGCGTCTCCCGCGCCGCCCGTTCCACCAGCCCGGGAAGGCGGTCCCGGTCGCCGTCGGGCAGGCGGTGCGCACGCCGCCAGGCGTGCAGGCGGTCGGCCACCGACCCCCCGCCCTTCGGCAGCGCCGCGTCCAGCGCCTCGTGCGCCTCCTCGAACTCCTCCTCCGGCAGCCGCCGCACCTCGATCCCGAGGCACTCGCGCACGTACTCGGCCACCGGCCGCTCCTCGCCGGCCGCCCGCCGCGCCACCGCCCGGATCGCCCGCAGCTGGCCGGTCAGGGCGTCGGCGCGCTCGGGGGCCAGCATCCCGTCGCCGTTCGTCGGAACGACCGCCAGCAACCGGTCGGCCTCGTCGGCCAGCCGCGCGGCGGGCACCGGCTCCTCGGCGGCGACCCGCTCCTTCCAGGCGGCCGGGCCCCGGTAGTCGAGCACGCCCCCGCCCAGCAGGCGATCGACCCGCAACGCCAGGACCATGTAGTCCCGCAGCCACTCGCGCTCCACCGACATGGACACCTCCGCCCCGTCACGTGCCGCCCGATCCCACCGTAGACGGGACGCACCGGGCGAACCACGGGCATTTGTAGGCCGTCCGCGTCTAATCAGCGGCGACGGAAACGGGCGAGGCGCACCCCTACAGGGGCCGCGGTCCCGGGGACCTTGTTCCTGCGCAGGCTGCTGGCCGGTTCGGGCGTCAGCCCCGAGGACGTGGCGCAGCAGGCGTGGACGCGGGTCCGGGAGCACCGGGAGGAGATCCGCAGCAGCCCGTGGGGCCATGTCCGCAAGGTCGCCTACAACACGGCGCTGGACGAGCTCGCCGCCGTCCGGCGGGACGGCGAGCTCCTCAAGGAGTACGCCGTCGCGGTGTCGGAGGACGAGCAGTGGTCGGCGCTGGAGGCGCTGAGCGCGCAACTGGACGGGGAGGACGCGCCGCCGCGTTCCCCCGGGGACGAGGAGGAGCACCGGCGCGAGCTGGCGGCTCGCGTGATGGACGCGGTGGAACGGCGAACCGGCCGAGGTCGCCGCCCAGGCCGGGGAACGAGGCCTGCCCCGGTCGCGGTACGCGCAGGTCGCCGCCATGCTCGCGGTCGTCGGGGGAGTGCCCTGGACGGTGCTCACCCTCGCCGAGAGCGCGGCGCGGCTGTGGGTGGTGCTGACCGGGGCGGGGCTGATGGCGGCGCAGGCGGTGCTGGCGCTGGCCGCGCTCGGCACGACCAGGAGAGGAGCCCGGATGCCACGGCGACCGACCTGACCCGGTGAACGGCGCGGGCCCCGCGGCGTCCGTCGCGGGGCCCGCGCCCGGGTCCGACCCGGAACGAAGCACACGGCGGCGGCCCCCCGAGCCCACCACAGACAACCGGGAACGACCGCCACCGCACGAGCCGACCCGCTTCTCGCGAAAGGGATCCACCCGCATGATCAGCGTAGGGGAAGGGCGCGGGGACACCTCCCCCGTCTGGCGTAAGAGCAGCTACTCCCATGAGAGGGGAGAGTGCGTCGAGGTCGCCCGGGTGGGGCCGGGCCGCGCGTTCCGCGACAGCAGGGACCCCGGCGGGCCGGCGCTGCCGTGCACCGCCGACGAGTGGCGGACGCTGCTGCGCCGCCTCACCGGGTGACGCCCGGGTGAGACCGGGGTGCGGGCCCGCCCCCCTCGGGCGGGCCCGCACCGTTCACTTCTCCGACGGGACGTAGGTCGCGACGATGACGCCCGACTTGAACGGCTTCACGTCCGCGAGCGTGAAGGCCGCCTTGAAGTCCGACGTCCCGATCATGTCCTCGGCCGGGCCGGTGCCCGCGAACACCGGGTGGATCCACAGCCGCAGCTCGTCCAGCAGCCCGTGCTCGACCAGGGTGCGCGACAGCCGGCCGAAGCCGTACTGGAGGATGTCGCCGCCCTCGCCCTTCTTGATCTCGGCGACGCGCTCCGGGACGTTCGCGGAGATGATCTCGGTCTCGCCCCACCCGGCCTTGTCGACGGTGGTGGACACCAGGTACTTCGGCAGGGTGTTCATCCGCACCCCGAACTCGCCGGTCTGCTCCTCCATCGACGGCCACACCCCGGCGAACGCCTCGTAGGTCACCCGGCCCGCGATCATCGCGTCGCAGGAGAACAGCGTCTCCTGGGCGTACGCGGCGGCCTCCTCGCCGAAGTACGGAGTGGTCCACACCTCCGGACGGCCGATCACGCCGTCGAGGGACAGGTACGTCGAGTTGATGATCTTGCGCATGGGATCCTCCGTGAGCGGTTGTCGATGGTCAGACGGTGTAGGGACGGGCGGTGCGGGCTTCCCGCAGGGCGTGCGCCCACCAGATCAGCTGGTCCAGTGTGGTCTTCAGGGCCGCCTCGCGGTCGGCGGTCGGCTTGGGCCACGAGCCGTCGGGCGCGAACAGCTCCCAGTACCGGGGCAGCAGCACCGCGTCGGGCACGGTCACCGCGTGCACCTCGGCGAACACCTGCCGCAGGTGCGCCGCCGCGAGGGCCCCGCCCGAGTCGCGCCCGTAGGCCACGACCGCGACCGGCTTGGCCTGCCACTCCCGGTAGAACCAGTCGATCGCGGTCTTCAGCGGGGCCGGGATCGAGCGGTTGTACTCGGGGGTGACCACCGCGAACGCGTCGGCGGCGGCGAGCCGGGGCGCCAGCGCCCGGACCGGCCCGGGCGGCGGGGCGCCGGTGTCGGCGTACGGGTCGGTCAGGGCCTCGGGCAGCCCGGTCGCGGCGAGGTCCACCAGATCGATGTCCAGTTCCGGCCGCCGCCGGGCGTGGGCGGCGAACCACTCGGCCACCCGGGGCCCGAACCGGCCCTCCCGGGTGCTGCCGATGATGACCGCGACCCTGACGCGTTCCGTCACCGTGTCCGCCCCCTCCGTCGTCCCTGTTCCTCGCCGCCTTCGTGGCGATGACCCCACGATGCCGGGGAGCGCTTACCGGTTCCTTACCGTGGCGTCCCGAGCCCTTTCCGGGAGTTGGTGATCTGGGCGTTTGGTGGGGGATAGGCTGCCGCCCATGCGTTTCGGGGTGCTTGGCCCGCTCGCGGTCCGGACCGACGACGGCGCGCCGGTGGCCGTGCCCGGCCTGAAGGTGCGCGCGCTGCTGGCCGACCTGCTGGTCAACGACGGCCGCCCCGTCTCCGCCGACCGGCTGATCGACGACCTGTGGGGGGAGACGGCCCCGGCCAACGCGGCGTCGTCGTTGCAGGTCCGCGTCTCCCAGCTGCGGCGCGTCCTGGAGAACGCCGAGCCCGGCGCGCGCGTCCTGGTCGAGTCCCTGCCCGCCGGGTACCGGCTGAACGTCGACGGGGCCCGGCTCGACGTCCGCGAGTTCGAGGAGACGGTCGCGGCGGCGCGGCGCGCGGCGGCCGTCGCCGAACGCGCCGACGGACTGCGACGCGCCCTGGAGCTGTGGCACGGCCCGGCGCTGGCCGACTTCGCCGACGAGGAGTTCGCGCGGCCCGCCGTCGCGCGCCTGACCGAACTGCGGCTCACCGTCTGGGAGGAGTACGCCGAGGCCCGCCTCGAACTGGGCGGCCACGACGGGCTCCCGGCGGAGCTGGCGGACGTCCTGGCGGACGGCCCGCTGCGCGAGCGCCTGCGCGCCGCCCACATGCGCGCCCTGTACCGGTCCGGCCGCCAGGGCGAGGCGCTGGACAGCTACGAGGAGTTCCGCGCCCTGCTGGCCGAGGAGCTGGGCCTCGACCCCAGCCCCGAGCTGGCCGCGCTCCGCCAGTCGATCCTCACCCACAGCGAGCCGCGGCGGTCCGCGCCGGAACGCGTCGAGACCGGCCCGCGCGGCACCCTCCCCGTCCCGGCCACCGAGCTGATCGGCCGCGACGACGCCGTCGCCGAGATCCGGAGCCTGCTCGCCGAAGGGGGCCTGGTCACCCTCACCGGACCCGGCGGCGTCGGCAAGACCCGGCTGTCGCTCGCGGTCGCCGAGGGCCTGGCCGACCGGTTCCCCGACGGGATCTGGCAGGTGGACCTGACGGCGTTCGACCGTACCGCCGGACCCGAGCTGATCGACGGGATCATGGCGGCGCTCGACGTGCGCGAGGCCGAGCCCGGCGACCCGCTGGCGCACCTGGCCGACGCGCTGCGCGACCGCCGCGCGCTGCTGCTGGTCGACAACTGCGAGCACGTCATCGACGCGGTCGCCGACATCGTCGCGCGGATCCGGTCCGGCGCGCGCCGCCTGTGCGTGCTGGCGACCAGCCGCGAACCCCTCAACCTGCCCGGCGAGACCGTCTGGAACGTCCCGCCGCTGGAGGTCCCCTCCCGCGACGCCGATCCCGGGGCGCTCGCCGACGCCGCCGCCGTCCGCCTGTTCACCGCCCGCGCCCGGGCCGCCTCCCGCTCGTTCCGGCTGGACGCGACCACCGCGCCCGACGTGGCGACGCTGTGCCGCCGCCTGGACGGCATCCCGCTCGCCCTCGAACTGGCCGCCACCCGCGTCCGCGCGCTCGGCGTGCGCGGCCTGGTGGAGCGGCTGGACGACCGGTTCCGCCTGCTGGCGACCGGCCACCGGGGCGCGCCGCCCCGCCAGCAGACCCTCATGGCGATGATCGACTGGAGCTGGGACCTGCTGGCCGAGCCCGAGCGCGCCGTGCTGCGCCGCCTGTCGGCGCACGCCGACGGCTGCGACCCCGACGCCGCCGAGGCGGTCTGCGCCGACCTGGACGAGGACGTGTTCGACATCCTGGTCCGGCTGGTCGACCGCTCCCTGGTCGTCATGGCCGAACGCCCCGGCGACGAGCCGCGCTACCGGCTCCTGGAGTCGGTCGCCGCCTACTGCGCCGACCGGCTGCACGAGGCGGGCGAGCACGCGACCGTCCGCGCCCGGCACCGCGCCCACTTCCTCGCCCTCGCCGAACGCGCCGCGCCCCACCTGCACGGACACGACCAGGCCCGGTGGCTGGACAAGCTGGACACCGAGGCGGCGAACCTGCGCGCCGCCCTCGACGGCGCCGTCGCCGACCGGGACGCCGACGCCGCGCTGCGCCTGGCCAACGCCCTGACCTGGTACTGGTTCCTGCGGGGTCGCTGGTCGGAGGCTCGCCGTTCGCTGACCGCCGCGCTGGACCTGGACGCCGGGCCGCCGTCCGGACGCGCCCTCGCCCTCGTCCACCGCACCGCGCTGACCGTCCTGCAGGGCGACCGCGACGACTGGCCCGCCCGCCGCGCCGCCGCGCTGGCGGCCCTGGACGCCGTCGAGGACCCGGTGGCGCGCGCCCGCGCCCGCTGGTTCCTGCTGGACGCGGGCTCGGAGCTCGACGACGTGGACGACGGTGCCGCCGACCTCGCCCCGGTGCTGGCGACGCTGGAGGAGGCGGGCGACGAGTGGGGGACCGCCGCCGCCCTCACCCTGCGCGCCAAGCACGGCCACGCGCGCGGCAACCCCGCCGCGCTGGAGCGCGACGCCGACCGCGCGCTGCGCCTGTTCACCCGGCTCGGCGACCGCTGGGGCCGCCTCCACGCGTCCGAGTGGCTGGCCGGGCACGCCGAGCTGACCGGCGACTACGACCGCGCCCAGCGCCTCGGCGAGGAGGGGCTGCGGCTGGCCGGGGAGCTGCGGCTGTGGCCGCAGGTCACGATCCGGCTGGCCTGGCTCGGCTGGGTCGCGCTGCTGCGCGCCGACTACGACGGGGCCGCCGAGCTGCTCGACCGCGCCCACCGCACGGCCGCCGACCAGGGCAACCTGGCCGCGATGACGTTCGCCGAACTCGGCCTCGGCCTGGTGGAGCGCCGCCGGGGCGAGCTGGCCCGGGCCGAGGACCGCTTCCGCACGATGCTGAAGCTGCTGCCGCCCCTGGACGGCGACGAGCCGCCGCCGCTGTTCCTGGGGCTGATCCTGGTCGGCCTCGGGCACATCGCCGAGCTGCGCGGCGACGCGGCCACGGCGCTGGCGTACCAGCGCGACGCCCTGGCGGTGGCGATCAAGCTGGCGGCCCCGCGCGACGAGGCGTTCGCGCTGGAGGGCCTGGCGGGCGCGGTGAGCCTGGCCGGGGACCACGCGCACGCCGCCCGCCTGCTCGGCGCGGCCGAACGCGTCCGCACCGAGGCGGGCATCCCGCCCGGCCCCGCCGAACGCGAGGACGTCGACCGCGCCACCGCCCGCGTCCGGGAGACGCTGGACGAGGCCGCGTTCGCCGCCGAGGCCGCGCGCGGCGCGGCCCTGTCGGCGGCCGAACACCTCGCCGCCCTGGGTTGACCGGAGCGGTAACGAATCCTTAAAGGATCTTGTACCGCGGATCACGCTGATCCAGGATTTGTCCCCATGTGGCATCCCGGGCTGGTGGCCAGACGGATGACCGGGGCGCCCGCCGTCGTCGTCGCGGCCTCCGCGACCGTGCTGTTCGCGATCACCGTGCTGGCCGCCATGGCGGGTTACACCGGCTCCGTCACCCGCGAGGGCGTCCGGCGCACCCTCGGCGCCGCCCCGTTCGAGGCGGCCGGGACCCGGATCGCCGCCCGCGTTCCCGCCGGGCAGTACGACGCCGCGCGGGAACGTCTGGTCGGAGGGCTCCGCCAGATCTACGGCGACCTCCCCCTGAACCTGGAGTCCAGCGCCTACAGCGACTCCTACACCCTGCCCGGCCAGGAGGAGCGCGAGCGTCCCGAGCTGGCGGTGTTCGCCGCCTACACCTCCCTGGAACGGCACGTCCGGCTCGTCGCGGGACGCTGGCCCGACGCCGCCCCGGCCGGGGACACGGCCGGGGAGGTCCAGGCGGTGCTCCCGGCCCCGGCCGCGCGGGCGATGCGCGTCGAGGTCGGCCGGACGCTGACGATGCGCGGCCGCGTCGACGAGGACGCGGTGGTGCGGGTCCGGATCGTGGGCCTGTTCGCGCCGCTGCGCGCCGACGACCCCCTCTGGCAGGGGGACCCGCTGGTCGCCAAGGGCGTCACCCGCCTCGACTACACCACCTACGGGCCGCTGGTGGTGCGGCCCGAGACGTTCGCGTCCCGGCTGATGGGCGGCGGCGTCGAGGTCCGCTGGACCGTCCTGCCCGGACTGGGGAGGGTGGACACCGCCGGGCTGACCGCGCTGCGCGCCCGGCTGGACGGTTCCGGCCCGGTGTTCCAGCGGCTCGGCCGGGAGACGGGGACGACGTTCACCACCGCGACCGAGCTGCCCGCGCTGCTCCGCCAGCTGGAGACGGCGGTCACCACGACCCGCTCCACGATGCTGATGCCGGTCATCCAGCTCGTGCTGCTCGCCGGGTACGCGCTGGCGCTGGTGGCGCGGCTGCTGGCCGACCAGCGCCGCGCCGAGGTGGCGCTGCTGCGCATGCGCGGCGCGTCGCTGGGCCAGCTCGCCGGGCTGACCCTGGCCGAGTGGCTGGTGATCGTGCTGCCGGGCGCGGTGCTCAGCCCGCTGCTGGCCGCGCCGCTGCTGCGGCTGGCGGGACAGGCCCCGGCCGTGCGGGCGGCCGGGCTGACCCTGGACGCCGGGGCGCTCGCGCCGCTGTGGGGCGTGTCGGCCGCCGCGGCGCTCGCGTGCGCGCTGCTGCTGACCGTGCCGACGCTGCGCGGCGCGATGCGCACGTTCGCCGAGACGCAGGCCGGGATCGGCGGGACGCGGGGCCCGGCGCTGCGGCGGGGCGGCGCCGACCTGGCGCTGCTGCTGGTCGCGGCGCTGGGCGTCTGGCAGCTCACCCGCTACGGCGCCGGGGGGACGGCGGGCGTCGACCCGTTCATCGTGTCCGGCCCGGCGCTGGCGCTGCTGGCCGGCGGGATGCTGCTGCTGCGGCTGCTGCCGCCCGCCACCCGCGCCGCCGAACACCTCACGCGCCGCCGCCGGGGCCTGGCCGCCTCGCTCAGCGTCCGGCAGGTCAGCCGCCGCCCGCTGCGGTACGCGGGCCCGGCGCTGCTGCTGGTCATGGCGACGGCGGTGGGCGTGCTGTCGGTGACGACGATGGCGACCTGGCGGGTCGCGCAGGTCGAGCAGGCCGACTTCCAGAGCGGCACGGACCTGCGGCTGCTGTCGGCCGACGACACGCGGACGGTCGCGCCGATGGGGCAGGGCGGCCGGTACGCGGCGCTGCCCGGCGTCACGGGCGTGGCCGGGGTGCGGCGGCAGGACGCGACCTACGGCCAGGTGCCCACGACGATGATCGCGGCCGACGCCGCGCGGCTCCAGCCGCTGCTGCGCGCCCGCCCCGACCTGCGCCGCGAGCTGGCGCTGCGGGACCTCGCGGCGCGACGCCCGGCGCTCCCGGCCGCCACCGTCCCCGGAACACCCCGCAAGCTGACGCTGGACCTGCGGCTGACGGCGACCGGGAGCGGGGCGGCGGGCAGGAGGTACCTGACCTCGGTGTCGCTCACCGACGGCAACGGCGCGGTCCACCGCGTCGACCTGCCCGAGCTCACCGCCGACGGGCGCACCCGCGCCGTCGAGATCGACACCGCCGCGCTCGCCGGACCCCAGGGGCGGATCACCTACCCGCTGGGAGTGCGCGGCATGACGTTCCCCTACGACGGCAACCCCCCGCCCGACGGCCTCGAACTCTCCCTGGAGAGGGCGCGCGGCGACGCCGGCGCGGCGACCGCCCCCTCCTGGGCCCGCGTCGACACGTTCCTCACCACCGAGGACCTGGAGGACAACCGCACGGTCGGCGGCGGCACGGCCGGGACCGGCGACCGCCCGCTGCTGACGATGCGGATCGGGCCCGCGCCGCGCACCGAGGGGCGGGGCCTGCTCCGCACCGCGGTCCACGGGCTGCTGAGCGCCCCGAACGCGCCCGACCACACGGCCGCCCCCGACCGCCGCCCCGCCGTCCCCGCCGTGATCACCGACGATCTGGCGTCCCGCGCGCGGGTCGGCGTCGGCGGCACCCTGGTGCTGCGCGCCCCCGACGGCGACGTGCGCGCCGAGGTGGTCGGGATCGCGCGGGCGCTGCCGACGCTGCCGCCCGACCGGCCCGCCGCGCTGTTCGACCTGCCGACCCTCGCCGAACGGCACCTGGCGTTCCACGGCACGCCCGCCGAGAGCCTCCAGCCCCGCGAGTGGTGGGCCGCGGCCGACCGCGCCCGCACCGGACCGGCGGTGCGGGAGGTGCGGGCCGAACCGGGCCTCGGGACCGTGGCGGGCGACCGGCCCGCGCTGCGCCGCGCCCTGCTGGACGCCCCGCTCGGCGCGGCGCTCCAGGGCGCGCTGGTGCTCGGGTTCGGCGCGGCGCTGGCGTTCGCGGTGATCGCGTTCGTCGTCAACGGCGTCGTCGCCGCCCACGAGCGGTCCCGCGAGTTCACGGTGCTGCGGGCGCTCGGTGTGCCGCCCGGGAAGGTCGCCGGGATGCTGGCGATCGAGCAGGCGTTCCTGGTCGCGCTGGGCCTGCTGGGCGGGCTCGGCCTCGGCCTGCTGGTGGCGTGGCTGGTGGTCGGCGAGACCGTGCAGTCGGTGCGGGCCGCGCAGGCGGTGCCCGCGTTCCCGGCCGCCGAACCGGCCGTGCCGTGGCCCCCGGTGCTGGGCATGGCCGCCGGGATCGCGGCGGTCCTCGCGCTGGTGCTGGCGGTGCTGCTGCGGACACTGCGCCGCCGGGGGCTCGGCGGCGACCTGCGCGCGGGGGAGGACCGGTGACCATGGGACCCCTCTCCGGCGGGCCGGGGCTCCGGCTGCTGCGCGCCCAGACGGCCCCGCTGCTGGCGCTGGCGGCGCTGACGCTGGTCACCGCGGTGCTGACGGTGGTCCTTCCGGCCGCGACGGCCGCGAACCTGGACCGGGCGGCGGCGGCCGCGGCCGCCGGCGGCGACTCCGACATCCGGCTGTCGGCGCGGGTGCCCGCCTCCGAGAGGAGCGCCCTCGCCCTGGACCGGGCCGCGCTCGACCAGCGCACCCGGGTCTGGCGGACCCTCATGCCGCCCGCCGTCCGCGACATCGTGGACCGGCCCGAGACCGTCGTCGCCCTCGCCGAGTCGAGGCCCGACCCGAAGGCCCCGCACTCCGCGAGGCTTCTCCCGACCTGGTCCCCGGAGGTCGAGACGCGCGTCCGCTACGTCGCCGGGACCGCCCCCGCCACCGGGGACGACGGCACGGTCGCCATCGGCCTGTCCAAGGCCGTCGCCGACCGGCTCGGCTACACCGTGGGCAGCCGCTTCGCCCTGGTCGCGGGGGAGGAGCCGCGGATCCAGGCGCGGATCAGCGGCCTGTACGAGGCGGCGGACCCCGCCGACCCGTTCTGGCGGGCCCACCGGATGGCGCTGCGGACCGAGCGCCGCACCGACAACCGGACCGGCATGATCTGGGAGGCCGCGGAGGTCCTGTTCGACGAGGCCGCGCTCGCGCGCCTGGCCGCGGATGGGACGCGCGCCTTCACCTACACCTGGCGGTACCCGGTCGTGGCCGACCGCGTCACCGCCGAGCGCGCCGCCCGCGTCCCGGCCGACCTCCAGGCCCTCGGCGGGCGGCTGCCCGCCGCCGGGATCGGCGGCACATGGCGGCTCGACAGCGGCCTCGGCGCCCTGCTGGGCGGGTACACCGCACGCGCACGCACCGCCGAGGTGCTGCTCGGGCTGGCGTTCAGCGGACTGGTCGCGGTCATGGCGGGGGCGCTGCTGCTGACCGCCGGGCTGTTCACCGAGCGGCTGCGGCCCGCGCTGGCGCTGATGCGGGCGCGCGGCGCGAGCCTGCCCCAGCTGGCGCGCAC
>NZ_BCQR01000067.1 GCF_001552175.1 Actinomadura kijaniata NBRC 14229 | reverse complement strand
CCCGCGACCGGGCCCGCGCCGAGGCCGAGCGCGCCTACGGGCGCGCCCGCCGCGACTGGGAGCGGCGCCGCCGCGCCTACGAGAGCCAGCGCGAGTGGTACCCGGTCGCGGTGCCGCCGGGCGTGGACCGCGTGGACGTCGTCGGCGGCACCCTCGCCGGCTGGTCGGCCGCCGTCACCACCATGGGCGCGGCCCGGCTCGCGGTCGGGGCCCGCGTGACGGTCATCGACCTGTCCGAGGGCGCGGTGGCGCACGACCTGCTCCGGCTGGCCGCCAGCCGCAACGACGACCCCCTCGTCTGGGTGCTGCCCGCCGACCTGCCCCGCCTGGACGTCACCCGGGGGTTCGGCCCCGAGGCGCTGGCCGACGTGCTGTCCCTGGTGGTCAGCGCGGGCGAGGAGCAGGCCAGCACCCGCGACCTGTCGTTCGACAACTCGATCCTGGAACGCGTCATCGAGGTCCTCGGCGCGGACGCGACGATCCCGCGGATCACCGCGGCGCTGCGCGTGCTGGCGCAGGTCGGTGACCCGCGCGCGGACCTGCGGCGCGGCCTGCTGACCGACGAGCAGTTCGAGCGCGTCGCGACCCTGTTCGGCCGCAACGCCACCGACCGCATCGTGGTCCGCCACGCGTGGGCGCTGGAGGCCCAGCTGCGCAAGCTGGAGAAGCTCGGGACCGAGCCGGTGCACCTGCCGCCGTCCCGCCTGCACGTGGTGTCGATGGACCGCCGGGCCGGGGTGCTGACCAACCGGGTGCTCGGCACGTACGTCACCACGGCGCTGACCCACCGCATCCGGGAGTCGCCGCCGGGCGGGCGCTGGGACCACACGCTGTTCCTGTGCGGGGCGGAGAAGCTGCGCGGCGACGTGCTGGACCGGCTCGTCGACGCCTGCGAGGCGACCGGGACCGGCCTGGTCCTGATGTACCGTTCCATCCCCTCCCACGTGCGGGAACGCCTGGGGCGCCGGGGCCACGCGGCCGTCGGGTTCATGCGGCTGGGCAACCCCGAGGACGCCCGGATCGCCGCCGAGCACATCGGCGCCGACCACCGCCTCCAGGTCGCCGAGATCACCGACACGGCCGGGGAGACGCTGTTCGACGTGGCGGGCGAGACCTACGCCAGCACCGTCGCCTACGCCCGCGCCCGGGGCGACGTGCTGACCGACCCGGCGTGGAGCCCGCTCCCGGCCCCGATCGCCGACGACACGGCGCTGGTGGAGGGCATCAGCTCGGCCACCGCCTGGGGCCGCACGATCCGGCCCGGCGAGGCGACCCGGCAGAGCGTCCGCGAACTGCTGGTCGAGCCGCCCCAGCTCCAGGAGCTCCCGCCCACCGCGATGGTCTTCACCCACGCGGGCGGCACGGGCCGCCGCATCCTGCTGGTGGACGCCAACCCCGGCATCATCACGCTCCCGACCGCGCACTCGATGGAGTTCGAGGAGTACCTGCGGCACGAGCAGACGCGGGAGCAGCCCCCGGCCGAGCCGGAGGAGCCCGCCGACGAGGACGACCCCAACGACGGCATCCTCCTGGACGACCTGACCGGCGCGGCCCGCCCCCGCCGGGCGCTGCCGCGTTCCCGCCGCAAGACCCCGGGCCGGCACGCGGCGGACGGGCCCTGAACGGCCGATTCATTGGGGAATAGAAAGCGTTTTGGCGTGCCCCGGATTCTGCGCTAACATCTTCCGTGCGCGAGCGGAACGCCCCCGGACCCCCAAAAAGGGAAACGGAAGTGAAGATCGCGCTTTGGGGTATGGTGTAATCGGCAGCACGACTGATTCTGGTTCAGTTAGTTTAGGTTCGAGTCCTGGTACCCCAGCAGGTTCGCCCGCCTTCCGGCGGGGGAACGCGACGGGCCCCCGTCGTCTAGTGGCCTAGGACGCCGCCCTCTCAAGGCGGTAACGGCGGTTCGAATCCGCTCGGGGGTACATATCGACAAAAAGGCTCCGACCCTCCGGTCGGAGCCTTTTCCGTACCGTTCCCAAGGTGTGCGCATGGACCCGATGACGGCGGCGTTCGACGCGTTGGCCGACGACTATGACGACGTTCACCACGACGCGGTGGCGCGCGCCCTGACCGAGGCCGTGCGGCCCGCCCCGGACGCCCTGGTCGCCGACGTGGCCTGCGGGACGGGCGCGGTGGCCCTGATCCTCGCCCGCACCCGCCCGGCCACGGCCGCCCCGGTCCTGGCGATCGACCTGTCCCCGGCGATGGTCGCGCGCGGCCGGGAACGCGGCGCCGGCCTGCCCGTCGACTGGCGGGTGGGCGACGCGGTGCCGCTGCCCGTCCCCGACGCGTCCCTGGACGCGATCCTGTGCGCCTCGTCCCTGCACTTCCTGGGCGCGGCGGCGCTGGCCGACTGGCGAAGGGCGCTGCGCCCCGGCGGCCGGGTCGGCTTCACCCTGCCCCCGGCGGCCCACTTCCACCCGTCGGGAACGTTCGCCGCCCTGGTGGCCGAGGACCTCCCCCTCCCGCGCACCCCGGCCGACGCGGTGACCCTGACCCACGCCGCGGGCTTCACCGACACGACCGCGACCCTCGCCGACACCGGCACCCGCCCGACGATCGTGACCACGGCCGTCAACCCCTAGCCGGACGCGCCTCAGGCCAGGACGCCCACGCGGTCGGCGAAGGCGCGCAGGCCCGGCAGGGAGCCGCGGCGCTCGAACCGCAGCAGATCCTCCACCATCCGCCGCACGGGCGGACGGTAGCGGACCTCCGCCGGGGCGATCCGCTCGACGGACCGCAGCGTCCGGTAGCAGTCCTCGTACCGGCCCCACTGGTGGTAGGCGCGGGCTACGTCGACGCCCAGGCGGCCCCGGCGCTCCCGGGTGGGCAGGGCGACGTGCCGCAGGGCTCGGGCGTGTTCGATCGCAGTGCCGCTGTCGCCCAGGACCTGCGCGATGCTGACCTGGTAGATGGCGACGTTCGCGGGGCCGAACGCGGTGTGCCGGAGGTTGGCGTCGCGGCCGAGCCGGGCGGCGGTCCCGGCGGCCTCGGCGATGTACTCGTGGGCGCTGTGGCGGTCGCCGTCCACGGCGGCGGTGTAGGCGGCGACCTGCAACAGGCTGCCGTACACCGACAGCTGCTCGGGGGCGGCGCGGCCGTCCGGCTCGATGTCGCGGGCGGCGGTCAGCAGCAGCTCGCGGGCCCTGGCGGGCCGTCCGGTGCGGCGCAGCACGGTGGCCACGGCGCGGCGGGCGTCGGCCAGGGTGAGGGGGTCGTCGGAGGCGGCCGCGGCCTGCACGGCGCGGTCGGCGGCGGCCCAGGCGAGCTGGTCGTCGTTGATCTTGACCATGAGCGCCGAGGCGGCCAGGTAGGCGTCGGCGACCAACGCGTTCGCGCGTTCCCGGGCGGGCCCGTCGGCGTGGTCGCGGGTCGCGGCCGCCGCCGCGAGCAACGCGGGGAGCCCCCGGCTGAGATCGTCGTAGCGGGCGGCCTCGAAGTGGTCGCGGGCGCGACCGGTCGCGTTCCGCAGCGTCGCCAGCGGAACGGGCGCGGCGTCGGGCGGGGACCCGTACAGCACGTCTGTCAGGTCAGCGGGGGCGGCCAGTGCGCGCCGGGGGAGCCCGAGCGCCACTGCCCCGGCCAGCCCCGCCGTGGCCAGCAGTTCGCGTCTCCGCACAGGCTCCTCCTCGTCCCTGTTCCGGTGAGGCGCAGGATTCACAGTAGGCCCGTGCGCCCGAGGGGGTACCTTCCCTTTCCGATCCGGTGGAGGAACATTGGCGTCCGGAACCGGCAACAGGCCGAAGACCTCGGGAGACACCTCCAGCGCCGCGGCGAGCGCGCGCAGCAGCCGGACGTCGGTCAGCGGGGGACGGCCCCGTTCGTAACGGGACAGCCGGGAGCCGGAGTAGTTGCAGCGCCGGCCCAACTCGTCGAGGGTCAGCCCGCGGGCCAGGCGCAGGGCGCGGACGACCGGGCCGAAATCCTGACATCGCAGGGCCTCCCGCAGGGCGGGGGACGACCACACGGCATGGAGGGGGTCCATCGCGGCACCACCTGCGCGGGCATGGAGCTGTCCGCCTCAACGTAGCCGTCCCCCCGGCCCGCATCCAGGGCTCCTGCCGGATCGGCAAAACCCCTGCCGGCCAGGCACGACGGCCCGGCGCGGTCCGGACCGGCCCGGTTCGCTGGAGGTCATCGGCGGTCCTGGCCGGCCCGGGACCGCATGGCCTCCGTGAGGTGAGTCTTGTCGACCCTCCACGCCCTGGTCGAACGGCTGGCGGCCGTCGACCGCACCCTGCCGCCGGGCGGCGGCGACGTCTTCGCGCGTCGGCTCGCGCGGGCGGTGGACGACCGGCGGATCGTGTTCGCCTCGCCGGTCCTCGCGGTCGCGCACGGACCGGCGCTGGCGTGCGCGGACGCCGACATGCGCGCCGCGCTCGCCGGGCCGTGCGCGCAACGGGACCGGCTGCGCCGGGCTGCCCGCCTGCATCCGGGCGTGCGGCTGCTGTTCACCGACCGCATGAACGCGCACGACCCCGCCCCCCATCTGGGCGGTTACGTCTCCGCCACGCCATGCGGCGCGGTCGGCCTGGCGGAGGGAGAGGCGTGCGCGTTCGGCCACGTCGACCTCGACGCGTTCCGCGTTCCCCGGGACCGGCCGGTCCCGGTGGACCTCGTCCGGCTGGCCGCCACCGTGACGGTGCTGGTCCGGGCGCTGGACGACGCCGTCGAGTCGTTCCTGCGCCGCCCGCCGGACGCGGCGTCGGCGCGGGTCACGCGGAGCCGCCGGAAGATCGCGGTGGGGGTGCGCGGGCTGCCCGACGGCTCCCCGCGGGCGTGCCGGCTGGCCCGGGAGGTCGTGGCGTTCGTCAACTACACCAGCAAACGCGCCTCGCTGGGGCTGGCCCGTTCCCGGGGCGCGTGCCCGGCGGTGTGGGATGGCCGCTCCCGTTACGCCGACCCCGCGTTCCTCGGCCGGTTCGCCGACTCGGGGTCGCGCACGGTGGAGGCGGGACGGTGGACGGCGCTGGCCGAGGAGATCGCCGTGACGGGGATGCTGCGCCACTCCGCCACGACCGCGCTGCCGCCGACCGGTCCGCCCCTGTCGCCGTCCACGGCGGCGGCGCTACGGGCGTGCGTGGACGAGGGGGTCTCCGTGACGGTGACCCTGCGGACCCCCGCCACCCCCGGCGACGTCTTCGCCATCTGGTGCGACGCCTGGCGCAGGGGGTGCACGAACATCGCCGTGCGGTTCGGCGGGTGTTGAAGATTCCCGTGGTTCGGCGGTGGTCTCGGCTAGGGAGGGTGGGTGGGGCGGGCGTTCCGGTGGAGGGTGGGGTGGGGCGGCGACGGTCCTGTGCGGAGGGGCGGCGGGCCGGTGGCGGACGGGGCCATGAGCGGGTCAAGATGCTGGGGTGATGCCCCCCGGTATGCAGCACGGTACGCCGTCCCCCGATCCGGCGGCCCTGCCCGGTCCCTGGTACCGGATCCAGGCGATACCCGCCCCCGAACGCGCCGCGTCCGCCGAGTGGGACTTCGTCAGCGTGCTGCCCGCCGCGCTGTCGGCCGCGCGCCGCCGCCAGCCGTTCGTGGTGGGGTGGCTGTCGCCCGGCGGTGGCGCGCCGCTGGAGCTGATCACCAACGCGGGGGCCGTCGGCGTCCGCGCGAACGGGGAGGCGCGGGGCGTGCTGTTCCCCAGCGGCGCGCGCGGCGTGCCGATCGGGGACGGCTGGCTGCGGCAGGCCAACCGCATGGTCTGGACGCGCTGCCCCGGCCGTCTCGCGCCGCCCGGCCAGGGCGGTGGCGGCGAGGGCAGCCTGTTCGAGGCGACGCTGGTCACGCTGATGGAGCAGCCGTTCGGCTGGTTCGTGGTCGCCGACCCCTGCGACGAGCGGCTGATCGACCAGGAGATGCGCGAGCTGCACCTGGAGATGCAGGTGGCCTCGCGCGGCGAACGCGGCCAGTCGCGGCTGGCGGTCGAACGCGCCGAGCAGCGCCTGGCCGAGCTGGACGCGTTCCGGGAGGCGGGGCTGTGGCGGGTGCGGGTGCTGGCGGGCGCGGCGTCGCAGGCCGAGCTGGGCCAGATCGCGCCGGTGCTGGTCGGGTCGATGGAGCTCGGCCACCACCCCTACCGGCTGCGGTCGGGGTTCGGCAGCGGGTCGTTCGCCGAGGTGCTGCGGCCCGACCCCGCGCCCGCGACGCTCCGGCCGCTGGAGAACGAGCAGCGCTACCCGTTCGTCGCGACGGCGGGCGCGCTCGCCGCCCTGGCCGGGCTGCCCCGGAGGGAGGTGCCGGGGCTGCGGGTGCTGGAGGCCGGGTACTTCGACGTCACCTCCGAGACCGAGGACGTCGGCAACGGCCCCCGCATCGAGCTCGGCGCGATCCTGGACGGGCAGGACCGGCAGGTCGGCCGGTTCACCGTGCCGCGCTCGACGATCAACCGGCACGTGTTCGTCACCGGCGCGACCGGCGCGGGCAAGTCGCAGACGGTGCGGCACCTGCTGGAGCAGCTCACCCGCGCGGGCATCCCGTGGCTGGCGATCGAGCCCGCCAAGTCCGAGTACGCCGCGATGGCCGGGCGCATCCAGGACCTCGGCGGCCCCGTCACCGTCGTCAACCCGTCCGACCCCGCCTCGGTGCCGCTGTCGGTGAACCCGCTCGCCCCCGAGCCCGGCTATCCCGTCCAGGCGCACATCGACATGGTGCGGGCGCTGTTCCAGGCCGCCTTCGACGCCGAGGAGCCGTTCCCGCAGATCATGGCGCAGGCCCTCCAGCGCGTCTACGAGGCCAACGGCTGGGACGTCGTCACCGGCGCGGGCGTCCCCGGCTCCCTCATCGAGCCGACCGTCCCCACCCTCGAACAGCTCCAGAACGCCGCCCTCCAGGTCATCCGCGACGTCGGCTACGGCCGCGAGCTGATGGCCGACGTGCAGGGCTTCGTGGACGTGCGGCTGCGGTCGCTGCGGATCGGCTCGGCGGGCCGGTTCTTCGAGGGCGGCCACCCCGCCGACATCGGCGGGATGCTCCGCGACAACATCGTGCTGGCCATCGAGGACGTCGCCAACGACGAGGACAAGGCGTTCCTCATGGGCACGCTGATCATCCGCATCGTGGAGCACCTGCGGATGCGGTCGCGCGGCGGCGTCACCACCCCCGGCCTGCGGCACGTGATCGTCATCGAGGAGGCGCACCGCCTGCTGCGCAACCGGGGGCCCGAGCGCACCAGCTCGCACGCCGTGGAGCTGTTCGCGGGCATGCTCGCCGAGATCCGCGCCTACGGCGAGGGCATCATCGTCGCCGAGCAGATCCCCACCAAGCTCGTGCCCGACGTCATCAAGAACACCGCGCTGAAGGTCGTGCACCGGCTGCCCGCGTTCGACGACCGGCACCAGGTCGGCGCGGCGATGAACCTGGACGAGGACCAGTCCCGCGAGGTGGTGTCGCTGCGGCCGGGCGTCGCGGCGGTGTTCGCCGACGGCATGGACCGGCCGCTGCGCGTGAAGATCCCCCTCGGCGAGGGCCGCGAGGCCGTCCTGCCCGGCCCGCCGCCCCCGGTGGACGGGCGCCGGTCGGCCGCGTGCGGCTGCGAGTGCCGCTCCGGGCGCGCCTGCACGCTGCTGGAGCTGCGCGAGGCCGACCTGCACGCGGGCCATCCCGACTGGGCGTGGCTGCGGCTGTGGGCCGACACCCTCGTCCTCGCCCACGTCGTCAACCGGCCGCTGCCGGTCGTGCCCGCCGACCTCGGCCGCGCCTGGTCGCGCCTGGCGCCCCGCATCCGCGAGTGCACCCTGGCGACCGTGCTGGAACGCGCGGTGTCGCGCCGTTCCCAGGCGCTGCGCACCGCCTACCCGCCCGCCGACCTGACCGCCACCGTCGCGGGCGTCGCCCACCAGCTCCTCGGCGGCTCGGTGACCCTCCCCGGAACGCTGCCCGGCGCCCAGTGGGTGATCCCGCAGATCCGCTGGCTGCACGAGCTGGACCGGCTGTTCCCCTACGTCGGCGGCCTGCCCGACAAGCACGCCCCGGCGCCGCCGCTGGACTACCAGCTCGCCGGGCTCAAGCAGCCGCCCGAGCCGAAGGTCGGGCACCGGCTGCGGGCGCTGCGCCGCCACCCGCTGTCGATGGAGCTGGAGCGCAACCGCCCCCTCGCCCTCACCGCGCTCGCCGGGGACGACGACCACGAGGGCTTCTACCGCGACCTCACGCTCGTCACGATCGGCCTGGCCGAGCACGAGCAGATCGCCGACGTCGCCGAGACCATGCGCGCGGGGTCCTGGCTGGAGCCGGTGCTGAGCTGGCCCGACCGCCTGATCCTGCCGTTCGAGGACCCGTCGGCGGGACTGCCGTTCCTGGGGGCGGCCCACCCGGAGCCGTAAACGTCGCGGCACTGACCGCAACAGGACACCGCGTTCACGTCACGATCCGGCACCGGCTCCTCCTGCCCTCGTGTCCTTCTGGTTACCGTGTGACACATCGGATCGTCAGGCTCCCGCGATCGGAGAGCGATCGATGAGCGCAGAGCCCCAGCGCGGCGCCCAGGATGACGTGCGGTATTTCGGGCACGCCCCCCGGCTGGAGGGACACCTGCCGCTCCAGCACGCCACCCGCTACCTGTCGGCCGGCACCTACCTGTCGGGCTGGTTCGAGCAGATGGTCATCTCGGAACTGGTGCACGGCTGGCACCGGGCCGTCGCGCCCTCCTACGGTTTCGACCTGGAGGTCGTGGCCCGGCACGCGCTGCGTTCTCGCCGATGGCGGCTGCAACGCGACGTGGCGGTCATCGTCCTGTGGACGGTGGCGCTGGTGGCCGCGCCCCTGCTGACGGCAGGCGTCGGGATGCTGCTGATCGGGATCGTGGCGGCCCTGCTGGCGGTGGGCGGGCAACTGGCGGGCAGGACGGGCCTGATGCTGCTGGCGGTGGGCGCGGGCGGGCTGCTCCTGGCACCGGTGCTGGCCGCGATGGTGTTCCTCCTCTCGAACTGGCCCGGCGGGGGCGTGTCCTTCCCCACCGAGGGGCTGCCCTATCCCGGCGGGGAACCGCCCGTATCGGACGACGGTGGGGGGCTGGTGGAGCCGGGAACGTTGATCGCCCTTCTGGCGCTGGCGGGCATCGGGGCGGTGGGCTACCTGTATTTCGCGCGGCTGGTGCGGACCCTCGCCGAGGAGCTGGCGCCCGGCGCGCACGGCCCCGGTCCCGTCACCGGCGGCCCCGACGCCGAGGCGGCGCTGCTCCGTCTCGGCGCCGCGCAACAGGGCAACATCACGCTGTACGCGGACCAGAGCCCGTTCCTCGGAGCGGGTCACGTCGGCTCGCGCGACGCCCTCGTCTGGTCGATCATCCTCGGGCTGGACCGCCCCGCCGAGGACTCCCGCCCCGTGGCGCGCGTCGATCCCGTCGTCCTCTACGACCGGGTGCGCGAGGCGGCGGCGGCCATGCGCGACGAGTGGCCGCCGAGCCGCCCCGGCCACCAGGAGCCCGCACCCGACCAGCGGCTGCCGGTCAACGAACGCGTGGTCAGCATGATCATCGCCGATCATGTCACCGGACACGGAGTGTGCGACCAGCGACGGAGCCCCGCCGCCCCCAGCGGAGGCCACCCGCTGGTCGACCCGTGGGAGGGACGGCCCTACTCCAAGGCGAGCCGCCCCGCCCTCGAAGCGATCATGCGGCATCCGCAGGCCGCGGCGCGATACTTCCTGCGCATCGCCGTCGGAGCGCAGTCCCAGCAGGTCGTCGGCCCCGGCGGCCGGATCCTGCTGGACGCCGAGGAGCAGGACTTCTCGCTCACCACGTTCGTCCACCTGGCCGTCGAGGGCCGGATGCTGTACGCCCAGTTCGCCGCGGTGCCGCTGACCCCCATCCGCGAGGACTTCCGGATCGTGGACCGGCTTCCCGCGCCCGGCGGCGCCGGGCTGCGCGGCGCGACGGTCCGGCTGTGGCTCCACGAGACGCCGGTCGCGTCCGTGCTGGCCGTTCCGCAGACCGTGCTCACGCTGTGGCAGATGGCGCGGGGCTCCTTCGGCGCACGGCGGGACCGCGCGGCCCGCCGGGACGTCACCTACAACTACGGGGCACGGCTCAGCGTCCGGCAGGCCGCCGCCGCTCCCGACTTCACCACCTACATGCAGTTGCTGGACGTCAAGAAGTACACGCGCATGGTCCAGGAGCGCGTCAACGACGCGATCCTCGACCACCTGGAGAACGAGTGCGGGATCGACGTGACCGCCTATCGTGCCCAGGCCCAGCAGATCACGAGCCAGACCGTGACCATCGGCGGGAACGTGACCGGCGGCCAGATCGCCGTGGGGACCGGGTTCCAGATGCGGCAGCAGAACAAGTGAGGAGGGCCCGATGAGCGGGCCGGGCGACTACGGCATCAACATCCACGGCGACGTCTCCGGCGGGCAGCAGGCCGCCGGGCAGCACTTCTCGCAGGTCCAGAACGTCGGCGCGGCCGCCGTTCCCGATGAGGTGGCCGCCGCGCTGGACCGCATCGAGCGGCTGCTGGGCGAGCATGCCGAACAGCTCGGCGCGGACGAGGCGGACAAGGCGCGGCGCAACGTGCGGAGCATCCGTCAGGAGCTGGAGCAGGACGATCCCGACACCGAGGCCGTCGAGGGCACCATGGGGGTCCTGGGACGCCGGATCGCGGGCGTCACCGTGCTGGTGGAGGCCTACAACCAGCTCACCGCGCTGCTCGGGCTGGGCGGCTGACCGCTCCCGGGCGCTGGCCGCTCAGATGTCGCCCTCGGAGCGGGAGGGCAGGTCGTGCTCGGCCGCCACGGAGTTCCAGTAGCCGATGAACTCCTGCTTGGCGCTGGTCGCGCGGCTGTCGGCGGGCAGCGGCGTGGCCGGGCAGCCCTCCGACTGGCGGGTCCGGCTGGACTCCACCGACGCCTCCAGCGCCCGGACCAGCGCGCTCTGCATCTGCGGGCCGCTGGGGAGCTTGTCGAACTGCATCGACCGCGCCCGGTTCAGCTGCGACTGCCGCTGCGAGGCGATCCGCCCCAGCCCCGGCCGGTCGCAGTCACCGGCGATCGGCTGGAGCTGGGAACGGGTCGAGGCCATCTCGCTGAGCAGTCCGTCCACCGCGCGGGCCTGCTGGGCCGCGTCGCCGGACGCCGTCGTGGCCGTCGTGTCGTCGGGGGTCGTCCCGGTGCCGTCCCCGGTCGGGGTCTGGGAGGTCTGCTGCGGCTGCGGCCCGGCGCCCGGCCCGTTCCGGTCGTCGCCCGACGGCCACACCACGATCAGCGTCGCGACCGCCGCCAGCGCGACCGCCCCCACGGCGATCAGCAGGTAGAGCTTGACGTCGCGGCGCCCGGTCCGCTGCGGCGGCTGCCAGATCGGCGGCTCGTCCCACGGCTCGGGAGACAGCGAGATCGACGTTTCGCCGGGGTCACCGGACGGCGGGGGCGGCGGGGTGTTCCAGCCGGGCGGGTCCTGCGGCGCAGCCGCCCACGGCGGCGGGAGGGGCTGGCCCTCGTTCGGGTCGCGCCGGGTCGCCTCCTCGCCGGACGCGCCGCCCAGCGGGGTGTTGCACCGGGTACAGCGCGGCAACGCCGGGGTCGTGTCGCTACCGCATCCGGGGCACCGCATAACAACCCCTATCCGTGAGGTATCAACGACCACAAGATACTGCGCGGTGCTCGGCCACGGACGGCCCACGCCCCGGTCGCAATCCGGTTGTGATCGGACGCGCTGCGGCACCGGCCCTGATCAGATGGCGGACCAGGGCCGCTTGGGCAGGCCGTTGCGGGTGGCGACCGGGTTCCACATGGCCACGAACCGCTGCTTGGACGTCGTCGCCTGGCGTTCGGCCCGGGCCCGGCCGGGCGCCTGGGCCGCCGCCGGGCGCGGCTTGCCCTTGCACTTGGCCCGGTTGCGCTGCGCCCACACCAGCAGGGCCCGGTCCACGTCCAGCGACGCCTGGAACGACTGCCGCAGCGTCAGGCGCAGGCGCTCGCCGTTCGGCAGCTTGTCCACCTTCAGCGTCTGGGTGGCGCGCAGCTGGGCCTGCCGCCGCTGCGCGACCTGCTGGAACCCGGTGATCGCCTGCGGCAGGGTCTTGCAGGCGCGGGCCGCCGCGAGCGCGCCGACCAGGGCGCGGCGCGCGTCGCCGCTGGCGTCCAGCACCGTGTTGACCTTCTCGGCCTGCTCGCGCTCCAGGCTCTTGCTGTTGTTGACCTGCTTGCTGGGCGGGTCGGTGGCCTGCGGCCGGGTGGTGGTGCCCTCCTCGCCGCCGGGCCACATGACCACCCCGACGGTGACGGCCGCGACCAGCACCAGCGCCCCGACCCCGATGATCATCGGCTTGCTCGCCCGGCCGCCGGGGGCCGGCGGCGGCGGGGGCGGGTAGGCGCCCTGGTCGCCCGGCATCCCGAACGGCTGCTGCGGCCCGCCGAACCCCGGCTGCGGCCCGAACCCCGGCCCCTGCGGCGCGCCGAACCCCGGCTGCGGGCCGGCGTCCAGCCGCTGCGTCTGCGGGAACCCGTGCTGCGGCTGCGTGGCGGGCGTCGGGGAGACCTGCGTCGCGTCGCCGCCGCCCTGCGCGGACGTGCGGCCGAACAGGTCCTCCCGCGGCGGGGCGGGCGGCGGCGTCCAGCGCTCGGGACCGGGATCGGGCTCGGGCCGCGGGCGGCGCGGCTTGGCGTACCACGACTCGGGAACGATCTCCTCGACCGGCACCGGCGGGGGCGGCGGGGCCCACGAGGGCGGCGGCGGGGGCGGCGGCGCGGCCTCCGGCACCGCCTCGTACCCGCCCGACGGCTCGTCGGGGTCGAACGCCCACGGCGCCGTGGACTCGGAGTTCTCGCCGTCCTCCCCGCCGCCCTCGTGGGCCGGGGCCTGCGGCGGCGCGGGGGAGGGCGGGGGCTCGGCCGCCCAGGAGGGCGTCGGCGGCGGCACCATCATGGTCTTCTCTTCCACGATCTGCGCCGGGGCCGGGTTCCGCGGCGGATGCGGCGCCGGGCCCTGCGGCGGCACCACCATCGTCTTCTCGCCGAGGTCCGGCGCCCCCTCGGCGACCGGCGCGCCCAGCGGGATGTTCAGCGGAGAGTTGCAGCTTGCACATCTGTCGAGCGTTCCGGGCGTGTGGGAACCGCACGTCGGACACTGCATCGCTCAGAAACCTCGCCTCGTCGCCGCTACCGTCGTCCGGGCCCGCCCGGAGGCGGGGGACCGCTCTCCCCGCGCATGAACCGCCAGGGACCCCGACAAAGTACTGCGTGACACCGCTCTCGGGTGTCTCGATGAGAAGTTCGCGACCCTCGCGCACGCCGCGACCGGTCTCGCACCGAACCATGACCCCGCCCCGCGGGTCAAGATCGCGCCATCTGGTTTACCACGCCCCCGTGTGATCCTCGTCGCATCCCGGCGCCCCGGGCCGGGCGCCCGGCAGGCCCGCCGCCCACCCGGAGGGAAGATCCGGGACCCCGCCCCGACCTGGGCCGGTGAGCGGCTAGGCTCGGAACGATCTGAGGTGATCCCCAGGCTCACAACCGGAAAGACGGAGGCAATGAGCGATCTTCCGCTGCGTTCGCAGCTCGCCGTCGCGCTCGGTCGTACGGCCGCGAAGATGTCCCGGCTGGCGGGCAAGGGCGACGGTTCGGTGATCGGAGGCCGGATCGGTCTGCGCCTCGACCCCGAGCTGCTGACCCGGCTGGCCAAGGACCGCAAGCTGGTGCTGGTCAGCGCCACCAACGGCAAGACCACCACCACGCGGCTGATCACCTCGGCGATGACGCCGCTGGGCGAGGTCGCCACCAACGCGTTCGGCGCGAACATGCCGACCGGTCACGTGTCGGCGCTGGCCTCCGCCCCGAGCGCGCAGTACGGCGTGCTGGAGTGCGACGAGAAGTACGTGCCGCAGGTGCTGCGCGAGACCGGCGCGAGCCTGGTCGCGCTGATGAACCTCAGCCGCGACCAGATGGACCGCGCCGCCGAGATCTGGCAGCTGGCGGGCAAGTGGCGGCGGGCGCTGGCCGAGTCCCCCGGCACCCACGTGATCGCCAACTGCGACGACCCGCTGGTGACCTGGGGCGCGTCCACCGCGTCCGGCGTCACCTGGGTCGCCGCCGGGCAGCACTGGCGCGAGGACTCCTGGTGCTGCCCCGAGTGCGGTGGCCCGCTGGACCGCCAGGAGGGCGAGGAGAACAGCGACTGGGCGTGCCGCCAGTGCCACTTCCGGCGGCCCACCCCGCAGTGGGCGCTGCACGGCGACCACGTGGTGGACCCGCACGGCCGCCAGATCCCGCTGGGCGGGATCCAGCTGCCCGGCCGCGCCAACCGCTCCAACGCCGCCATCGCGCTGGCCGTCGTCGCGCAGTTCGGAGTCCCGCCCGAGCAGGCGCTGCCGCTGCTGGCGCAGGTGAAGTCGGTCGCGGGCCGCTACACCACCGTCGAGCACCAGGGCCGCACGCTGCGGCTGCTGCTGTCGAAGAACCCGGCGGGCTGGCTGGAGGCGTTCGACGTGCTGCAGCCCGCGCCCGGCCCGGTCGCCCTGTCGGTCAACGCGCAGGGCCCCGACGGCCGCGACACCTCCTGGCTGTGGGACGTGGACTACCGCATCCTGCGCGGCCGCCCGGTCTTCGTCTCCGGGGAGCGCCGCATCGACCTGGCCGCCCGGCTGGAGGCCGCCGACGTCCAGTTCACCGTGGTGGACGACTTCGAGCAGGCCGTGATGTCGGTGCCGCCGGGCCATCTGGACGTGATCGCCAACTACACCGCCTTCCAGGACATCCGAACGAGGTACGGCCGTGTCGTCTGACCGCATCAAGATCGTCTGGATCTACCCGGACCTGCTGTCCACCTACGGCGACCAGGGCAACACGATCGTCCTGGAGCGCCGCGCCCAGCTGCGCGGGATCGCCACCGAGACCGTCCACCTGCGGTCCGACGAGCCGGTGCCGCCGGACGGCGACGTGTACCTGCTCGGCGGCGGCGAGGACCGCCCGCAGATCCTGGCCGCCCAGCGGCTGCGCAACGACGGCGGCCTGCACCGCGCGGTGCAGAACGGCGCGACCGTCTTCGCGGTGTGCGCGGGCTACCAGATCCTCGGCCACGAGTTCGGCGGCGAGGAGGGGCAGCCCGTCCCCGGCCTCGGCCTGCTGGACATCCGCAGCTACCGGGGGCAGACCCGGGCCGTCGGCGAGGTCGTCTCCGAGGTGGCGTCCGAGCTGAACGTCCCGCGCGTCACCGGCTTCGAGAACCACATGGGCGCCACCGCCATCGGCCCGAACGCCCGCCCGTTCTCCAAGGTCCTGTCCGGCGTCGGCAACGGCGACGGCCAGGGCTTCGAGGGCGCCTACCAGGGCCGCATCCTCGGCACCTACATGCACGGCCCGGCGCTGGTCCGCAACCCGGCCCTCGCCGACCTGGTGCTGAGCTGGGCGCTGGGACGCGACCTGCCGCCGCTGCCCCCGTCCTGGTCCGAGCGGCTGCGCGAGGAGCGCCTGTCGGCCGTCCTGTCGGCGGCCAACGGCCAGACCTGACGTCCGGGGCGCCGCCTGACGCCCCGTGCGTCAGGCGGCGGTCTCGGCGGGCTCCTCCCGGTGCCCGCGCCCGCTGCGGCACCGGCCGTGCGCCTTCTCCTCCGGATGCGTGCGCACCCGCCACAGGCTCGCTGCCGTCGTGACCGCCAGCACCAGCAGGATCACGCCCAGCGACACCGGCGTGGGGATCTCGGGGACGCTCTTGGACACGTTCTCGTGCGCGAACGCCATGATCAGCTTCACGCCGATGAACGCCAGGATCAGCGCCAGCCCGACCGACAGGTAGACCAGGCGTTCCAGCAGCCCCTCGATCAGGAAGAACAGGGCCCGCAGCCCCAGCAGCGCGAACGCGTTGGCCGCGAACACGATGAACGCCGACTCGGTCACCCCGTACACGGCCGGGATGGAGTCCAGCGCGAACAGGATGTCGGTGCTGCCGATGGTCAGGAAGACCAGCAGCAGTGGCGTGGCGACCCGCCCGCCGTCCTCGTGCGCGAGCAGCCTGCCGCCGTGGAAGTCCCTGCTGACCGGGAACAGCTTCCGCGCCCGCCGCACCAGCCAGTTCTCACCGACCTCGGGCTCGTCCTTGCGGTGCCGGACGAGCTGCAACGCCGTCCACAGCAGGATCAGCCCGAAGATCACGAAGGTGAACGAGAACAGGCTGATCGCCGCCGCCCCGATCGCGATGAACACCGCCCGCAGCACCAGCGCGGCCAGGATGCCGAACAGCAGCACCCGCTCCTGGAACTCCGGCGGCACCGAGAACCGCGACATGATGATCAGGAAGACGAAGAGGTTGTCGACCGACAGGCTCTTCTCGACGACCCACCCCGCGAAGTACTCGGTCCCGGCCTGCCCGCCGACCACGACCCACAGCGCGACGCCGAACAGCAGCGCGATCCCCACGTAGAGGACCGACCAGAAGGTCGCCTCCCGAAGCCCCACCGCGTGCGGCCGCCCCACGGCGACGAACAGGTCGAACGCGAACATCGCGATCACCAGGCCGATCGTCGCCCACCACACCCACACCGGAATCTCGACCACGCGTCACTCTCCCCAAGGACTCGGAGGCGTGACAGCCTTTGTTTCCGCTCTCGGGGCTTCAAACCGGAACGCGCGGCGACCCCGCCTCAGTAGACGAGCGCCTGGGCCTTCTCGGCGGTGATCTCCTCGACGAACGTCGGCCCGCCCGCGATCCGCACGCCCGGGATCACGTCGTCGGGGCCGATGTCCCTACGGGCCGCGCACTGGGTGCACAACGTCACGGTGCCACCCGACAGCACCACCGCCAGCAGGTCCTCCAGCGGCGTCGCGTGCGGCAGCTCGAACTCCTTGGCCCGCCCCGGCAGCGCGTACCAGGCCGCCTCGCCGGTCAGCCACAACGACACCGGCACCCCGCTCGCGATCCCGGCCGCCGCCACGGTGAACGCCTGGTTGCACCGTTCCGGGCCGTCCGCGCCCGCCGTCACCTTGATCACCAAAGACCTCGCCATACCCCGCACCCTACGGCCTCGCGCCCGCCGCGCCCCCGGACGGGACCGCTAGGCTGCCGTGCCGTGGGCGGAATGGTGAGCGCGGGAGCACTGGTCCTCATCCTCGGGCTGACGGTGGCCGGGGCGGCGCTGCTGGTGGTGCGGTTGTCCCGGCTCAAGTAGGCCCCGGGCGTCGCTACGCTCTGTCCTCATGGAGCCTGAGCTGCACCCCGACCTGAAGCCGCTGGAATTCCTGCTGGGCACGTGGAAGGGCGCCGGGGTCGGCGACTACCCGACCATCGAGGCGTTCAACTTCGGCCAGGAGGTCTCCTTCACCCACAACGGCAAGCCGTTCCTGATCTACTCCAGCCGGAGCTGGCTCATCGAGAAGGACGGCTCGGTGGGCCGCCCGCTGGGCACCGAGACCGGGTACTGGCGGCCGCAGCCCGACAACGCGCTGGAGGTCACCCTCGCGCACCCCACCGGCATCGTGGAGATCTACCTCGGGCGGGTCGCGTTCCACCGCATCGACCTGCAGACCGACGTGGTGGCCCGCACCGCAACGGCCAAGGAGGTCACCGCGGGCACCCGCATGTACGGGCTGCTGCCGGAGGAGAACGGCGCGCGCGACCTCGGCTGGGTCTACGAGATGGCGGCCATGGGCCAGGACCTCCAGCCGCACCTGTCGGCGAGGCTGAAGAAGGTCGACTGAGCGGGCCGGGACATGGAAAGGTCCCCGGACCTTCCGCATGGGCGGGTGATGGGAGGACTACCCATCGGTCCGGGGACCCGGTGTCTGCCTGGGAATCGCCGGTCGCGTCGCGACCGGTTCGCCTACCCCTGTTTCGATCCTCGCCCATTGAGGGCGGGCGCCCCAAGGCGGCTAGCACGCCTTGCAGGAAGCGGTAGGGCCGAGGCGTGACGGCGACCTAGCGGACAGCCACCTCGCAAGTCCTACTGTCACTCATAAGTTAGGACCACCTCCTTTCCTGCGTAGCCGCAAGTTATGCGACCCCCGTGGGGGAAGGCAAGCGGAATTTCGCAGGGGCCCCCGGTGAGCTCGGGCACATACACTTCCGGCATGGCTGAGACGTGGCAGGAGGAGCTGCGGGCGAAGGGGTACCGGGTCACGCCGCAGCGCCAGCTGGTCCTGGAGGCCGTGACCAACCTGGAGCACGCGACCCCCGAGGAGATCTGCACCGAGGTGCAGCGCACCGCCCGGGGCGTCAACATCTCCACCGTCTACCGCACCCTGGAGCTCCTGGAGGAGCTGGGGCTGGTCAAGCACGCCCACCTCGGCCACGGCCCGCCCAACTACCACCTGGCCGAGGACGCCGAGCACATCCACCTGGTGTGCCGCGACTGCGGCCGGGCCGAGGACGCCGACCCCGCCGTCGCCGAGGGCCTGGCGGAACGGCTTCGGGACGGGTTCGGGTTCGAGACCGACGTGCACCACCTCACCGTCTACGGACGCTGCGGGGAGTGCCGTTCCTGATCGGGTCGTAGTGTGGAGGCCATGGAGAGCCCGCTGTTGCAGTCGCGGGGCGCCGTCGCCGCCGACGCGCCCGACCAGGAGATCGCCGCCCACTACGGGGAGCCGATGCACGAGCAGCGCGCCCTGGAGGCGGGCGAGGCGTTCGTGGACCGGAGCAACCGGGGTGTGATCCGGGTGGACGGCCCGGACCGCCTGCGCTGGTTGCACAGCCTGGTCAGCCAGCACCTGGAGGGGCTGCGGCCGAACGAGCCCACCCAGGCGCTGCTGCTCAGCCCGAACGGCCACATCGAGCACCACATGCACCTGGTGGACGACGGCGAGGCCGTGTGGATGCACGTGGAGCCCGGCACCGCCCCGGAGCTGGCGGGGTTCCTGGACCGCATGCGGTTCATGCTGCGGGTCGAGGTCCACGACCTGAGCGGCGAGTACGCCGTGGTGACCGGGCCGGGGGAGGGCGTGGCGACGTTCCCGGACGTGGCGGGCGCCGTGACCCGGATCGTGCCGCGCGCCGGGCTGGCCCCCGGCGACCTGCGCCCGGCGGGGATCTGGGCGTACGAGGCGCTGCGGATCGCCGCGCACGTCCCCCGGTTCGGGCTGGACACCGACCACCGGACCATCCCGCACGAGGCCGGGCTGATCGGCACGGCCGTCCATCTGAACAAGGGCTGCTACCGGGGCCAGGAGACCGTCGCCCGCGTCCACAACCTGGGCCGCCCGCCGCGCCGCCTGGTGATGCTGCACCTGGACGGCAGCGTGGACCGGCTGCCCGCGCACGGCGACCCCGTCGAGATCCCCGGCGGGCGCGCGGTCGGGTTCGTCGGGTCGGCGGCCCGCCACCACGAGCTCGGCCCGGTCGCGCTCGCGCTGGTCAAGCGGAACGTCCCGGTGGACGCCGACCTGCTGGCGGGCGGGGTGGCCGCCGCGCAGGAGGTCGTGGTCTCCCCGGACACCGGCGCCAACGCCCAGATCGATCTTCGACGGACCGCCGCGAACCGGGCGTAAAACCCCGGCGGCGGGGGCAAAATCGTCTGGCATGGGGGGCGTTCATCCGCCGCAGGGGAAGGTGGGACCCGGCCATGGCGACGAACCTGGGGAACGAGGGGCCTCCGCTCGCCAGGAAGAGCCTCATGGGCAGGCGGCGCCGCCGCCGGCGGGAGTCGGCGCTCGTGTGGTGGATCGGGTTCGCCGTGCTGGTCGCGGCGACCGTCCACCTCCGCTCGTGGGTGCTGGCGCTGCTGACGCTCACCCTGTGGTGCCTGTACGAGTTCGTGTTCGTGCCGACGCTGTGCCGGGTGGTCCCGCGCAAGGGGCACGCGTGCCCGGAGCCCGCGCGGGGCCGCCTGTTCGCCTGCGAGCCGCACCACCAGCAGCTCAAGAACGACGCGCTGTGGCGGATGGCGCTGCTGAGCAACCCGTTCCGCAAGCCGTCCCTCCCCGACCCCAACCGCGAGACCGGGACGGTCGTCGCGGCGGGGAAGAAGGGGCGGGCGACGCTGACGCTGTGGCCGGACCGGCTGCTGATCATCGCCGCGGCCGTGGGGACGCTGGCGGCCGTCGCCGGGATGCTCTACCGCCTGTGACCACCGCCTGCGAGGACCGCCTGTGAGCCGCGGCCCCTCCGGCCGCCCGCGCGTTCGGGCGGCGCGCCTCAGAGCTCCAGGACCAGGGTGATGGGGCCGTCGTTGACCAGGGAGACCTTCATGTCCGCCCCGAAGATCCCGGTCTCGACCTTCGCGCCCAGCGCCCGCAGCTCCGCCACCACGGCGTCGACCAGCGGTTCGGCGACCGGGCCGGGCGCCGCGGCGGTCCAGGACGGGCGGCGGCCCTTGCGGGTGTCGCCGTAGAGCGTGAACTGGCTGATCACGAGCAGCGGGGCGTTCAGGTCCGAGCAGGACCTCTCGTCCGCCAGGATCCGCAGCCCCCACAGCTTGGCGGCGAGTTTGCGGGCCTGCTCGGGGGTGTCCTCGTGGGTCACCCCGACCAGGACGCACAGTCCCGGACCCTCGATCGCCCCGACCACGCGACCGTCGACGGTCACGCTCGCCTCGCTCACCCGCTGGACTACTGCTCGCATGACCCTGCATTCTGCCTGGTATGGGAGCAACGACGCTCATTACGGTGGCGCCCACCGGCGCCGAGTCCGCGAAGACCGACGTCCCGGCGCTGCCGGTGACCCTCGACGAGCTGGTGAGGACCGCTCAGGAGTGCGAGGCGGCCGGGGCGGCGGTCATCCATGTCCACATCCGCGACGACGACGCGCGGCCGACCCTGGATCCGGCGCGGCTGCGCGACACGGTCCAGGCGCTCCGTGAGGGAACGGGGCTGATCGTCCAGCTCTCGACCGGCGGCGCGGTCACCGACCCCTACGAGGACCGGCTGCGGGTGCTGGAGGCCGAGCCCGACGGTTGCTCGCTGACCTGCGGGACGGTCAACTTCGGCGACGAGGTGTTCATGAACCCGTGGCCGTTCATGGCGGAGCTGTACCAGAGGACGCAGGACCTCGGGGTGGTCCCGGAGTTCGAGCTGTTCGACCTGGGGCAGGTCGCCGCGCTGCACCGCCTGCTGGACCGGTACGGGCCGCCGTTCGGCGGGCGCGTCCACTGCGACCTGGTCATGGGCGTTCCCGGCGGCATGCCCGGCGACGCCCGGACCCTGGTGGCGGCCGTAGAGGCGCTGCCGGAGGGGGCGTCCTGGTCGGCGACGGGCGTGGGCCGCACCTCGCTGCCGGTGCTGTTCGCGGCGCTGTCGGCGGGCGGGCACCTGCGGGTCGGCATGGAGGACACCCTCACCTACGCCAAGGGGCAGCCGGTGAGCTCCAACGCGCAGCTGGTCGAGCGCGCCGCCGCCCTGGCCCGCTTCGCCCAGCGCCCGCCGATGACCCCGGAGGAGGCCCGCGCGTTCCTGGGGATCAAGGCACGCTGACCTGAGGGATTTCCTCTCCTCCGTCCCGATTATCCTGGTGCGGGATCTGACAACGGCGTCGTCGGGGGGAAGAGTTGAGCGCTGCTCCGGTGCTGGTCGAGGTGGAACGCTCCGGCTTCGTGGAGTCGCGGCACCGCGGCTCGGCGGTGGGCTTGGCCGCCGACGGAACGGTGGCGGTGACCGCCGGGACCCCCGACGAACCGATCTTCCCCCGGTCGGCGAACAAGCCGATGCAGGCCGTCGCCATGGTCCGCAACGGCCTGCCCCTCGACGGCGAGCTGCTGGCCATCGCGGCGGGCAGCCACTCCGGCGAGGACTTCCACGTCGAGGGGGCCGAACGCATCCTGGCCTCGGTCGGGCTGTCGGCCGCCGACCTGCGGTGCCCGGCCCAGTGGCCGCTGGACCAGGAGGTCGCCCTGGCGGTGGCCCGCACCGGCGAGGACCGGTCCCGCCTGCGCATGAACTGCTCGGGCAAGCACGCCGCGATGCTCGCCACCTGCGTCGCGGCGGGCTGGTCCACCGCGGACTACCTCGACCCCGGCCATCCGCTCCAGGTGGCCTCCCGCGAGGCCGTCGAGGAGCTGGCGGGCGAGAAGGTGGCCGCCACGGGCGTCGACGGCTGCGGCGCCCCGCTGTTCGCGATCTCCGCGACGGGCGTGGCCCGCGCGTTCCGCGCCCTGGTCACGGCGGTTCCCGGCACCCCGGAGCGCCGGGTGGCCGACGCGATGCGCGCCCATCCGGCGTGGACCTCGGGGACCCGCCGCGAGGAGCGCCGCCTGATGGACGCGGTCCCGGGCCTGCTGGTGAAGTGCGGCGCGGAGGGCGTGGACGCGTTCGCCCACCGGGACGGCCGGGCGGGCGTCATCAAGATCGACGACGGTGCGATGCGGGCCCGCACCCCGGTGACGGTCGCGCTGATCCGGGCCCTCGGCGTCGAGGCGGCGGACGAGGCGGTCCTGACCGAGCTCGCGACGGTGCCGCTCTACGGCGGCGAGGCGCGGGTCGGGGAGATCCGCGTCGCCCCGGACGCGTTCTGACCTCTCACTCCCGGGACCGCGGACGGCGCCGCTCGGCCGCGATCTCGGCCGCGATCTCGGCCGGGGAGGTCCTCGTGTGGGAGTACATGCCGGGGCGGTAGGTGTAGAAGCCGCCCTGGAGGGGGCCCCGGTGGTTGCTCTCGGCGCGGCGGGTGGCGAAGCGGTGGCCGGTCTCCGTCATGCCGACGCTGATGATGAACAGCATCGTGACCAAGGCGAAGGCGATGATCACCGGGACGAGCCAGAGCCCGAAACCCGCGCCCAGCCGCGTGTTGTCCACGGCGGCGACCAACATCTCCATCAGACCCCCCAAGCAGCACGAGAACCGCACCCCGCATGGGATGAATGCCCAGTTCAGGGGGATCGATGCCTGTCGTGAGGGTTTTCCGTCAGGCCCTGGCGCGCGGGGCGGGCTCCTCCCGGGCGGGCGCGGGGGCTCCCACCGCGCGGTCGCGGCCCACCGCCAGGCCCGGCAGCAGCAGCCAGACCGCGATCGCCGTCGTCACCGCGAGCGGGACCGTCCAGCCGTGCGTGGCGTCGTGCAGCGCGCCGATCGCCAGCGGGCCGAGCGCGGCGATCACATAGCCCACGCCCTGCGCCATCCCGGACAGCTGCGCGGCGATCTGGGCGTCGTGGGCGCGCATCCCGAGGAAGGCCAGCGCCGCCGCGAAGCCCGCGCCCTGCGCGAGGCCGAGGACGACCGCCCAGCCCCAGACCGTGGCGACCGGGGCCCAGCCGATCCCGACGAAGCCGACCACCGACAGCGCCACGACCGCCACCACCAGGGGGCGCTGGTCGGCGAAGCGCCGGGCCACCACCGGCACCGCCAGCGAGCCCACGGCCTGCATCAGGCTCGACAGCGCCAGCACGTACCCGGCCGACGCCTCGTCCAGGCCCCGGTCCTGCGCGATCGTCGGCAGCCAGCCGATGACGACGTAGGCCAGCAGCGACTGCGTGCCCATGAACGCCGTCACCTGCCACGCCAGCTTCGACGTCCACACCGCGCGGCGCACCTCGGAGCCCGGCCTGACCACGGTGGTGGAACGGTCCATCCCCGGCCGGCGGTCCCTGCGGCGCACCCGCAGCAGCGCCGGGAGCCAGCCCAGCGCCGCCAGGGCCGCCGGAACGGCCAGCAGCGCCAGCGGCAGCCGCCAGGTCCCGTCCAGCAGCTTCTCCACCGGCACCGCGAAGCCCGACGACGCCGCCGCGCCGACCGTGACCGCCACCGAATAGAGGGCCGTCACGGCGGGGATGGCGGCGGGGTGGTCCCGCTTGATGATCGCGGGCATCGCGATGTTGCCGACGCTGATCGCGACACCGGCGACCAGCGACCCGGCGAACAGCGCGGCCGGCGCGTCCAGCAGCCGCAGCAGCAGCGCCGCCACCAGCAGGGTCATGCTGGTGACCAGCAGCGTCTCGCTGCGCGGGGGACGCCGCAGGAACGGCGCGAGCAGCCCGTAGGCCCCGAAGCACACCAGCGGCAGCGTGGTCAGCGCCCCGGCGGCGGTGCCGGACAGCCCGAAGTCGCCGCGGATCTCGGTCAGCAGCGGGCCGACGGCGGTGATCGCGGGACGCAGGTTCAGCGCGACCAGGACGATCAGCGCCAGGCCCAGCAGGTGGCGGCGGCGCTCGCTCACTCGGCCCCCTCGGGCATCAGGGCGTCCAGGGCCGCCAGGGTGGGCTCGACGATCGCGGCGGCGGCGCGGGCGGCGGCGTCGGGGTCGCGGGCGGCCAGGGCGTCCAGCACCGCCTGGTGGGCCCGCTGGCTGGCCTCGGGCAGCTCGCGGTCCAGGCGCAGCGCGGCCATCGCCTCGCCGAGGCGGCGCTGGAAGAACCGGCTGGCCTCGATCAGCAGCGGGTTGCGGGTGGCCTCGATCACGCCGACGTGGAAGCGGGCGTCGGCCTCGCCGAACGCGGCGGCGTCGGGCGCGGCGCGCCGGTCCTCCAGGAACCCGGCCAGGCGCTCCAGGTCGGCGTCGGTGCGGCGGCGCGCGGCCAGCCGGGCGGCCTGCACGTCGTAGGCGAGCTGCACCTCGAACACGTCGCGCAGGCTGGCGCGCTCGACGTGGCGCAGCAGCGGCCGGGGGTCGGCGCCGCTGCGCACGTAGGTGCCGTCGCCCCGGCGCACCTCCAGCACGCCGACGTGGGCGAGCGCGCGGATCGCCTCGCGGACGGCGGGACGGCTCACGCCGAGCCGCGCCGCCAGGTCCAGCTCACCGGGGATGCGGTCGCCGACCCGCCACGCGCCGTCGCTGACCTCCGCCTGGAGCTGGTCGAGCACCGCCTCGACGGTGGATCCCCCCGGAACGGGACGCAGGGCCACGGGCCACCTCGCTGGTCGAAGAGAGGACAGATGTCAGACATCTTACCGCGCGACGGTGCCCGGACCCGTTCCGATGACCGCGGGAGGGGGGGTGGCGGCCATCGGAAGGGTCGCCCGGGGCCTCAGCCCCGGTCCGTGGAGCCGGGTCGGCCCGCCTTGCGCTGGCCGGGGTCGCCCTCGACGACGCCGCCGTGCACCGGGCCGCGCGCCGCGCCCGGATCGGGCTCCCCGCGGTGGATGCGCTTGCGCGAGGCGTGGCGGGTCAGGGCGATCCAGGTGACGATGACGGCGGCCACCACGACCGGCGCGAGCCACAGCCAGTAGTTCATCCCGGTGGGTGAGGACTCGGCGAGGACAGGGCCTGCGATGAACATGGGGTGACACCTCCTGCCGGGCTCGTACCCGACAGGAGGCGTTCAACCCCGCGGGGCGGCGTGCGCCGCCTCACCCGCGCGCTCACCCGCGTGTCAAAGGCCGCGCGACTGGGAGATCGACCCCGAGGTGGCCAGCGTGAACGTGCGCATCGACTCGGCGAAGTTCGACAGGTCCCACTCGGCCGGTCCCTCGTACCAGTAGAGGTTGTCGGCGCCCTCGGCGCGCTCCCCGGCGTCCTTGACGACCTCGGCCCACTTGGGCACCACGCCGAACACCACCGCGTACGGCAGGAACCGCGAGAACAGCGCGATGCGCTGCTGCGACGGCAGCTCCCCGCCGGGCACCTCGCCGCGCTCCAGGAACGCCCGGAACCCGATCGTGTGCGCCAGCACCGTGGAGCCGCGCGCGGTCTTGGCCGGCATGTACTGGCCCGCGTACGCCATCGCCGCCCCCGCGATGATCACCGCGAGCCCGGCCAGCGCCAGGTCGGTGGTGAGCGCGAGCGCGACCGTGCCGAGCACGCCGAGCCCGGTCAGCACCAGCCCGAGGACCGTCCAGCGGGACCGCACGGTGTCGGGCCGCCGCGCGAACCAGCCCTGCTCCACCACGTCGTCGTACATCGCCGACCGCACCCGCGCGAGCTGCGTGGCGAACGTCCCGCCCAGCTCCGACAGCTTCACCGACGGGCGCGGCGCGCCGTCCGGGGCGGTGAACAGCGCCTCCAGCAGCAGCCGCTCGTAGGTCAGCAGGTCGTCGTTCCCGGCGGGCCGGTCGAGGCGGACCAGCGCCCAGTCCAGCCGGCCGGTGACGTTGCGGTCCTCCTCGTCGATCAGCAGGTGGCCGCGCACCGCCAGGTCCACGATGGTGGCGGTGACGTCGATGACGTCGGCCTGCTCGTCGATCAGCGTGCCGATCTGGCCGGGGCGCACCCCGTCCGGCGGCTCGAAGTGGTCGCCCGCCACCGGCGCGTGGTCGCCCTCGGCGGCCTTCTTCTCCACCACCCGCGCGTCCCGGCCGCGCAGCAGATAGATCCCGACGAACCCGCCGAGCAGCAGCAGGACCAGGCCGAGCAGCGCGCCGACGGTGATGCCGTTGACGGAGAACGCGGTGGCGACGGTGTGCCGCCGCTCCGTGATCGGCTTGCCGCCGGTCGAGGCCGGGGGCAGCCCCGCCACCACCGTCAGGTACTCCTCCGGCAGCAGCTGCTGCTGCACGAACAGGCCCTGCGTGCGCACGTGCCCCATGGAGAACTGGGTGCAGCCGACCGCGCTCTCCAGCGGCCCGGCGAAGCAGTTGACGCTGCGGATCGCGGTGCCCGCGTTGACGGTGACGCGCGCCTCGTCGACCGGGACCTGCCAGCCGCCCGCCGCGGGCCACTGCAGCTCCTCGCCCGAGCCGACCGGGGCGACCGCCCCGCGCACGTCGTACTCCAGGACGACGGTGTGCCGCCCGGACGTCGCGCCGCCGCTGACCGTGACGGTGGTCCGGGTGTCCTGCTCCCCGCCGACCGTCACCTTCGTCGGGCCGCCGTCGGGGCTGGAGGCGCGCACGTTCTCCAGCCGGAACACCCGGTCGCGGGTGATGCTCTCGTGTTGCCTGGTCACGAACGTCCGCTCCAGCGAGCCGGAGCCGCCCGAGAAGTCGTAGGACACGGTCTCGCGGACGCGCGCGACACCGCCGGGGCCGAGGGTCAGGGCGACCTCGTCCTTGAGGACCCGTTCGGCGGCCCGGAGCGTCCGCGCCTGGTCCGGGGCGCGGTCCGGGGCACGGTCCGCGGCGTGGGCCGGGGTCGCCAGGGCGAACGGGAGAAGCACGGAGGAGATGGCGAGGGAAGCGGTCAGGGGCCGCAGCAGGCCCGACAACGCCGCATAGCCAGACATGGCCGCAAATCGTAGCGGCAAGCCGTGGGATGATTGCTCGCTATGGCAGGTCAACACCCCTCACCGGCCCGGACGCCCGCTCCGCCGCCCGGCCTGCCCACCGGGGGCCAGCACTCTTCGCGGCCACGCTATCACCACGTGCCATCACGCCGTCCGCCGCGCCGCAGCGCCGGGGGGACGGTCGCCGGCGTCGTCGGCGGCCTGGCCGCGCTGGGGGTGCTGGGGGCGCTGGCGATGGCGCTGTTCACCGGGAACGAGGGCGGCACGATGCGGACCGGCGGCCAGGCGCCGCCGAACGTGAGCCGCGAGACCGCGACCGCCAGCCGGCTCTACACGACCGGGACGCTGGACCCCGGCGGCTGCCGGCTGCCGCGCATCGGGCCGAGCGCGGAGTCGATGCGGCGGTTCATGGACGTGCTGAGCGACTGCATGGACCGGTCCTGGACGCGGCAGTTCGGCAAGGCGGAGCTGCCGTTCGCGCCGCCGAGGCGCGTGTTCTGGGAGCAGCCGGGCCGCAGCCCGTGCGGGACGTACCCGACCCAGGGCGCCTCGGCGTTCTACTGCCCGGCCAACAACACGATGTACGTGGGGCTGCGGCACATCGTGGAGACCTCCGGCGGGGAGTCGCTGGCCAACTTCGCCGTGTTCGCGCGCGTGATCGCGCACGAGTACGGCCACCACGTGCAGGACCGTTCGGGGATCCTGCTGTACGGGCAGCGGGAGATGGAGCAGGCCCGCGACGCCCTGTCGCGCGCCGAGACCAGCCGCCGCCTGGAGCTGCAGGCGCAGTGCCTGGCGGGCGCGTTCCTGGGGGCCGAGCGCGCGACGCTGCCGCTGACCCGCGCGCAGTACCAGGCGATGATCCTGGACGTGCGGGGCCGGGGCGACGAGCGCAACCCGCCCGAGGAGCGCGACCACGGTTCCGGCCGCGCCTACGCCGGATGGGTCGTCCAGGGGTTCAGGGGGCAGACCGCGGGACGGGGGCTGGCGGTCTGCAACACCTGGACCGCCGCGCCCTCCGCCGTCTCATAACAGTCCGAAAACCGCTTACCGGGCCAGCCGGAACCCGGGTTTGCAAGCACCTGGAATCGGCTGACATCGCATAATTCCAGCCTGTGACCGTTGTCACGGGAAGAGTGCTAGCTGAGTGCTTGCAATAGCAAGCACCCTGACGCAGGGTGGAGACATGGCAGGTTCGAAGGTCGGCTCCATCGGGGAGTACATCCGCGAGCAGCGCACCCGGGCGAAGATCTCGCTGCGCCAGCTGGCGGAGGTCTCGGGGATCTCCAACCCCTACCTGAGCCAGATCGAACGCGGACTGCGCAAGCCGAGCGCCGAGATCCTGGCCCAGATCGCCAAGGGGCTGCGGATCTCCGCCGAGGTGCTGTACGTGCAGGCCGGGATCCTGGAGGAGCGCGAGTCCGACACCGACGTGCAGGCCGCCATCCGGGCCGACCTCCTCCTGACGGAGCGGCAGAAGCAGGTGTTGCTCGACATCTACGAGTCGTTCCTGAAGGAGCACCGGGAGAACGAAGCCGACGACGCGAACCCCGCACCATCCCCAGGAAAGGAAGAGGTCCAGTGACGCTTTCCAGCACCTTCCGTGACAACAAGGCCGTCTACACCATCGCCGGGGCCGGCGACCTCGCCGTCGAGAAGCTCCGCGAGCTTCCCGAGCAGGCGACCAAGGTGCAGTCCGACGTGCGCGACAACGTCGGGAAGTACCGCGTCGAGGTCCGCAAGACCGTGGACCGCTACCGCGTCCAGGCCCGCAGGAACGTCGAGAAGTACCGCGGCGAGGCCCAGGAGAACATCACCCGGCTGCAGGACCGGATCGAGGTCAAGGACCTGCCCGGCGCGGCCGTCGCCTACGCCACGCACTTCGGCACCCGCGCCGTCGAGCTGATCGACGAGCTGGCCGAGCGCGGCAAGAAGGTCGTGCACCGCACGGCCGCCGAGGTCGCCGAGTCCGCCGAGTCGGTGGCCGAGGTGACCGCCGGCGACCAGGCCAAGCCCGCCTCGGCCGCCAAGGCGACCCGCACCCGCAAGGCCGCCGCGCAGCAGACCAAGTCGCCCGCCAGCGCCAAGAAGAACGACTAGCGCGTGACGGCGTGACCATGGAGCGCGGCGCCGCGGGGCCCGGCCGGGAACGACCGGCCGGGCCCCGTCGTCCTCCCGGGTGGGACGGCAGTGCTCGCGGCCCCGCCGGACCTGCGCATAGGGTTGGGGGAATCGCGTGGTCACGCGGCGCGCGGCGTCGCCCGGGACGGACAGGAGCGTTGATCGACAGTGAGCGTCAGCTTCAGCGTGCTGGACTACTTCTTCTGGCTGCTGCTGATCATCGCGTTCGCCGTTGAGGCGTGGGCGCTGGTGGACAGCCTGCTCACCCCCGCCGGGGCGTACGAGGCCGCGGGCAAGCAGAGCAAGCGGCTCTGGACGATCATCCTGGTGATCTGCGCGGTGGTCGGCGGCGCGGCGGCGGCGATCCCGTTGAACGGGGCCTCGCCGATCGGCGTGCTGCTGGGCATCCTGCCGGTGGCCGCGTTCATCGGTGCGGCGATCTACCACGCCGACGTGCGCCCGGCGGTCCGGCCCTACAAGGGGCGCGGCAAGGGCGGCGGCGGGCGCTCCAACATGGGCCCCTACGGGCCCTGGTGACCCCGAGCGCGGAGAAGAGCGGATAGGACCGGACCCGGCCGCGGGCGCCACCGCGGCCGGGTCCGGCGTTCTCAGGGGGCGGGATCGCGCATCCCGGGCACCGTGCCGAGCCCCTCCTCCACGACCGTCAGCGCGCGGTCCAGCGCCGCCCGCGCCTCGTCGGCGCCGTAGCCGTGCCGGCGGCAGTGCACGATCACCGCCTGCATCCCGCCGACCGCGATCCCGGAGGCGGCGACCGCGTCCACGTCGTCGATGCCGGGGCACAGCTCGCGCAGCCAGGTCTCGATCTCCTGCTGGACCTCGGTGATGCGCTCCAGCGCGCGGGCGCGCAGCGCGGGCCGGTCCAGGATCAGCTTCACCTGCACCGGGCCGTACTCGCCGGTCTCGGCGACCAGCGCCTCCAGCACCGCCACCACCGCGCGGCGGACCGTGCGCAGCGGCGGCTCGCCCGGCGGCCGGTCGGCCAGCAGCTCCCCGACCTCGGCGAGGCGGTCGTCCACCTCGGCGAACACCACGTCCTCCTTGGACGGGAAGTAGGCGAAGAACGTGCGCGGCGACACCTCGGCGGCCTCGGCGATGTCGGCGATGGTGGTCTCCTCGTAGCCGCGCTCGGCGAACAGCCGCAGCGCGGCGGCGGCGAGCGCCCGCCGGGTGCGGGCCTTCTTGCGTTCGCGCAGGCCCTGCCGGGACAGGGGGCGGGGAGAGTGATCCACGTCACGGAATCCTACCATGACTGCAAACTTGCATCTATTGCAAAAATGCACCGGGCGCGGTGTACTTCGATCATGGCGCGACTGCTGGAACGGCTGGGCCGCTGGTGCGTGCGCCGCCGTCGGACCGTGTTCGGGCTGTGGGCGCTGCTGATCGCCGGGGCGGTCGCGCTCGGCGTCGCGGGCGGCGGCATGTTCGTGCAGCAGAGCACGCTGCCCGGCACCGAGACGCAGCGGGCCATCGACCTGATGGAACGCGAGTTCCCGTCGATGGCGGGGCCGACGGCGACCGTGGTGTTCGCCGCGCGCGGGAACGTGACGCCGGCCGACTGGCGGGTCGCGCTGGTCGTGGACCGGGCCATCGGCGACATCACGCGGCTGGACCGGGTCGCCTTCGCCGAGAACCCCTACGTCCAGGGCATGGGCGGGATGAGGAGCCACCGCGCCGTCGCCGTCCGCGTCGCCTTCGAGGGCACGATGGGCGACATCACGGCCGCCGACCTGGACCGGCTCGACGCGGCCGTGGAGCCCGCGCGGATGGCCGGGCTGGACGTGCGGTTCGGCGGCATCGTCGCGATGATCCTCAACCAGCCGAAGGGCGGCCCGCAGGAGGCCGTCGGGATCGCGCTGGCGCTCGTGGTGCTGCTGCTGGCGTTCGGGTCCTACCTGGCCGCCGGGGTCCCGATCCTGGTGTCGCTGTGCGGGATGGCCGTCGCCTACTCGCTGATCCACTACGCGGCGGGGCTGGCCGAGATCCATCCGACCGCGCCGATGGTGGCGGCGATGCTGGGGATCGGCGCGGGCATCGACTACGCGCTGTTCGTCGTCACCCGGCACCGGCAGCAGCTCGCCGACGGCGACGACGTGGAGACCGCCGTGGGCCGCGCGATGGCGCACGCGGGGCACGCGGTGGTGTTCGCCGGGGGGACGGTCGTGTTCGCGATCTGCGGGCTGTTCCTGTCCGGGATCGCGTTCATCGGGCGGATCGGGCTGGCGTCGGCGGCGGCGGTCGCGCTGATGGTGCTGGCCGCGCTCACGCTGCTGCCCGCGATCCTCGGGGCGATCGGAACGCGCATCGACCGCTACCGGCTGCCGCGCGCGCAACCCGACCGGTCCGCCGAGCGCTGGACGCGCTGGGGACGGCACGTGGACCGCCACGCCTGGCCGTACGCGATCGTCGGGACGCTGGTGCTGCTGGTCATGGCGGTGCCGACGCTGAGCCTGCGGTCCGGGGTGATGGCCGACTCGATCGCCTCGCCGAAGATGGAGGCGCGGCAGGCGTACGAGGCGGTGGCCCGGGAGTTCGGGCCGGGGCACTACAGCCCGTTCCTGGTCGTGGCGCGGATCCCCGGCCCCGAGCCGGAACCCGCGAAGAAGGCGGGCGCGCCCGCGTTCAAGCTGCCCAAGGGCGCCCCCGACCTGACGCGGAAGCCCGACCGCCGGGCGGCGCTGCTGATGCAGGACCTCCGGCAGCGGATCGCCGAGACGCCGGGGGTGGCGTTCACCGGCGAGCCCGTCGTCGCCGGGAAGGCCGCGACGCTCCAGGTGGTCCCCGAGACCGCGCCGCACGAGAAGGCGACCACCGACCTGGTCCACCGGCTGCGCGCGGGCGCGCTGCCCGCCGCCGCCCGCGCGCACCCCGGCGCGGCCGTCCACCTGGGCGGCGAGAACCCGGCGATCATCGACATGGCCGACACGGTCGGGGCCCGGATGCTCACGGTCGTGGTCGCGGTGGTCGTGGTCGCGCTGCTCCTGCTGGTGGTCGCGTTCCGGTCGATCCTGGTGCCGGTCAAGGCCGCGCTGATGAACCTGCTGTCGATCGGGGCGTCGTTCGGCGTGGTGACGGCCGTGTTCCAGTGGGGCTGGGGCGTCGGGCCGCTGGGCCTGGACCAGCCGGTCCCGATCATGTCGTTCGTGCCGCTGTTCATGTTCGCGCTGGTCTTCGGGCTGTCGATGGACTACGAGGTGTTCCTGCTGTCGCGGATCCGGGAGGAGTACGAGCGGACCGGCGACCCGCACGGCAGCGTGGTCACCGGGATCGGCGCGACCGCCCGGCTGATCACCTCGGCCGCGCTGATCATGATCTTCGTGTTCGCCAGCTTCGTGCCGCAGCCGGACCCGACGGTGAAGATGATGGCGCTCGGCCTGGCCGTCGCGGTCGCGGTGGACGCGACGATCGTGCGGCTGGTGCTGGTCCCGGCGCTGATGAGCCTGCTCGGCCACGCGAACTGGTGGTGGCCCGGACGGAGACGGCCCGTCCCGGCGGCTGTGGACGGGGAACGCGCCGAACGTCCGCTGGTGTCTACGCTTTCCGGGTGAGCGTCGAGCTGACCCTGCTGTCGCGCGTGGCCCACCGGGGGCGGGAGGTCCCCGGGGAACGCCCCCGCGCGCTGCTCGCGCTGCTGGCCGCCGACCTGCGGGCGGGCTGCTCGGCGGCACGCCTGGTGGAGGGGCTGTGGCCCGGCGGGCGGCCCGCGCACCCGGCGAAGGCGCTCCAGGTCGTGGTGGCGCGGACGCGTTCCCGGCTCGGCCCCGACGTGATCGCCGGCACGCCGACCGGTTACCGACTGGCCCTCGACGAGACGCGGGTGGACGCCTCGGCGGTGCTGCTGCACGCGGCGGAGGCCGCGCGGCGCGCCCGTTCCGGCGACCACGCGGGCGCGCTCGCGGAGGCCGAGGCGGGGCTGGCGCTGTGGGAGGGCGCCCCCGAGGACGACGGCGACGGCCCGGTGGGGGAGCTGCGCGCGGAACGGCGCGGCTCCCTGCGCGCGCTGCGGCGGTCCCGGGGGCTGGCGCTGGCGCGGCTGGACCGGCACGCCGAGGCCGTCGAGACCCTGGCCGCCCTGGACCCCGACGATGAGGTCCTCGCCGAACTGCTGCGCTGCGAGGCGGCGACGGCCGGGCCGGCGGCGGCGCTGACGCGCTACGAGAAGTACCGGCGGGAGCTGCGCGACACCCTCGGGACCGATCCGGGGCCCGCGTTGCGGGCCGTTCACCAGCGGCTCCTGCGGGAGACCGAACCGGCCGTGCGGCGCGGCGTCCCGCACGAGCCCAACCCCCTGCTCGGCCGCGACGACGACCTGGCCGCCGTCGCCGGGCTGCTGCGCTCCTCCCGCGTCGTGTCGGTCGTCGGGCCGGGCGGCCTCGGCAAGACCCGGCTGGCGCAGGCGGTGGCGCGCCGCGCCGAGCAGAGGATCGTCCATCTGGTGCCGCTGGCCGGGATCGGCGCGGACGCCGACGTGACCGCCGAGGTCGCCGCCGCGCTCGGCACCGGCGACCTGTGGGCCGTGCCGAAGAGCCGCCCGGCCCTGCTGAACGACATCGTCCGCGCCCTCGGCCCCGGCCCGGCGCTGCTGGTGCTGGACAACTGCGAACACCTCCTGGACGGCGTGGCCGACCTGGTCGGCGCGCTGGTGGCCGCCACCCGGGAGCTGCGCGTCCTCACCACCGGCCGCGCCCCGCTGGGCCTGTCGTCGGAGGTGGTGTACCCGCTGCCGGAGCTGCGGCTGGACACGGCGGTCGAGCTGTTCGCGCAGCGCGCGCGGGCGGTGCGGCCGGACGCCCGGTTGCCCCCGGACGAGGTGGCCGCGCTGTGCCGCCGCCTGGACGGCCTGCCCCTGGCGGTGGAGCTGGCCGCCGCGCGGGTCCGGGTCATGCCGGTGGCGGAGATCGGCCGCCGTCTGGCGGACCGCTTCGCGCTGCTGCGCGGCGGGCCGCGCGACGCCCCGCACCGCCACCGCACGCTGCGCGCCGTCGTGGACTGGAGCTGGAACCTCCTGGACGCCGACGGGCGGGCCGCGATGCGGGCGCTGTCGGTGTTCCCGGGCGGGTTCACGGCCGAGGCGGCCGAGACGGTGCTCGGCGGGGAGGCCTGGGAGACGCTGGAGCACCTGGTCGGGCAGTCGTTGCTGAAGGTCGCCGACACGCCGTCGGGCGTGCGGTTCCGGATGCTGGAGACGGTCCGGGAGTTCAGCGCCGGCCGCCGCGCGGAGGCCGGGGAGACCGGGCGCGCGGTGGACGGCTTCCTGCGGTGGGCGCGCGGGTTCGGTGTGGCGCACCACGAGACGCTGTTCGGGGCGGAGGTGCCCGAGGCGTTCGTGGAACGGCTCCGCGTCGAGCAGGACAACCTGGCGCGGGCGCTGCGGCACGCCCTCGACCGCGGCGACGCCGCGACCACCGCCGCCGCCGTGGCGCTGCTCGGCGGCCTGTGGATGGTCGAGGCGAACTACCCGCGCGTGGCGGGACTGACGCGGGACCCGGTCCGGCTGCTGTCCCTGCGGCGGCCCGCGCCGGAGTACGTCGACGTGACGCGGACGGCGCTGTGCCTGTGCGCGCTGAACGCGTTCATGCAGGGGCCGCGCGAGCTGCGTTCGCTGGCCGCGCTGCGCCGCCTGCCCGACGCCCCGTCCGGCACGCCGGGCCGCACCCTGACGACCGTGCTGCGCGCCCTGCCCGAGCTGGTGGGGCGGGACCCCGCGACGGTGCGGCGGCTGTGCGACGGCGGGGATCCGCCGCTGGCCGGAGCGGCCGAGACCGCTCTCAGCTACGTCCACGAGCACCAGGGGGACATGGACCTTGCGCTGGCGGCGGCCGAACGGGCGCTGGCGGCGTTCGAGGAGACCGGTCACCGGGGGACGCTGTTCCTCGCCCACGCGAGGGTCGGCGAGCTGGCCATGGCCGTCGCCGACGGCGAACGCGCCGAACGGCACATGACCGGCGCCCTGCTGGCGGCGCGGGAGACGCGCCCGCGGCCCTTCATGGAGGGACTGTCGCTCGGGCTGGTGGTGGCGGCCCTGCTGCGCGGCGACCTCGACGAGGCCGAACGCCGCCTGGCGCTGATCACGCACGTGCCCGGGGAGACGATGGGCGCGGTCCCGGTGGTGCTGACGGTCCGCGCGGACATCGCGCTGGCGCGCGGCCGGGTCGAGGAGGGCCTGCGGCTGTGGCGCGACGCCGTCGCCGGGTGGCGGGGCGACCGCGACCCGGCCTACGGCGACGGGCCGCGGGAGTCGGAGCCCTGGACGCTGGAGACCCGGTCGGCCGCCGTGATGGCGCACGCCCTGCACGACCGGCTCGACCTGGTCGCCGACCTCCTGGAACGGCTGCCGGGCGATCTGGGCGACGTGCTCGCCCACCCGCTGCCCGCCCCGCCCTCCTACCTGGTGGAGTCGCGGATGTGCGGCACCGCCCTGCTCGCCCTCGGCCTGGTGGACCTGGTGCGCGGCGAGCGCGCCCCGGGGACGCGGCTGGTGGCGCTGTCGGAGCGCTTCGGCCACACGCGCAGCTACCACCCGTTCCTGGCCGCCGAGACGGCCCGCCGCGTCGCCGGGGAGGCCGACCGCCCGGCGTACGCCGCCGCGCGGGCGGAGTACGCCGGGCTGCCCCGCGACGAACTGCCGTCCGCCGCGCTCGACGCGCTCAGACGGTACGGCGGTTGAACAGCCGCCGCGCCCAGAAGAAGCACACCAGGCTGGTCCCGGCGCACCAGGCGACGGCGATCCACCCCTGGTTCCCGATCGCGGTGCCGAGCAGCAGCCCGCGCAGCGTCTCGGTGATCGGCGTGAACGGCTGGTACTCGGCGAACCACCGCAGCGCCGTCGGCATCGAGTCGGTGGGCACGAACCCGCTGCCCAGGAACGGCAGCATGGTCAGCGGCATGGGCGTGTTGCTGGCCCCCTCCACGGTCCTGGCCTTCACCCCGAGCCCCACGGCCAGCCAGGTCACCGCCAACGAGGTCAACGTCACCAGCCCCGCCGCCGCCAGCCACTCCACGACGGTGGCGTGCGACCGGAACCCGATCGCCACCGCGACGACCACCACGACGACCACGCTGATCAGCGACTGGACCACGCTCCCGACGACGTGCGAGGTCAGCAGCGCGGGCTGGAAGACGGCCATCGTCCGGTACCGCGCGACGAACCCCTGGATCATGTCCATGGCCACGGAGACGGACGTCCCGGTGGCCGACCCGCCGATGGCCAGCAGGATGACGCCGGGCGTGACATAGGCGATGTACCGGGCGCGGCCTCCCGACGTCCCCCCGAGCCCCGCGCCGAGCGTCTCGCCGAAGACGTAGACGAACAGCAGCAGGAACACCACGGGCAGGCCCGCGAGCATCAACGTGATCGACGGGTACCGCAGCAGGTGCCTCATCCGGCGGCGGAGCATCGTCGAGGTGTCCTGGACGGCGTACCCCACGCTCATCGCACGGCCTCCTTCCGGCGCCGCCCGGTGAGGGCGAGGAAGACGTCGTCGAGGTCGGGCGTGTGCACCGACAGGTCGGCGACGTCGAGCGACTCGGCCTCGAGCGCGTTCAGCAGCAGCCGCAGCGAGGCGACCCCGCCGTCGCCGGGCACGCGCAGCGTCAGCGCCTCGTCGTTGCGCCCGGCGGCCTCGAACATCCGCGCCGCCGCCGCGTACGCGCGCGGCTCGGCGAACCGCAGCCGGACGTGCGCCCCGGGCACCCGCCGCTTGAGCTCCCCGGGGGTCCCCTCGGCGACGATCCCTCCCCCGTCCAGCAGCGCGATCCGGTCGGCGAGCTGGTCGGCCTCCTCCAGGTACTGGGTGGTGAGCAGGACGGTGACGCCGTTCCCGACGAGTTCCCGGACGATCTCCCACATGGCCCGCCGGCCGCGCGGGTCCAACCCCGTCGTCGGCTCGTCGAGGAACAGGATGCCCGGCGACCCGACCAGCCCCATGGCGATGTCGAGCCGCCGCCGCATCCCGCCCGAGTAGGCGAGGGCGGGCTTGCGGGCGGCCTCGACCAGGTCGAACCGGTCCAGCAGCTCGGCGACCCGCGCCCGCCCGGCCCGTTTGCCGAGCCGGTGGAGGTCGGCCATCAGCCGCAGGTTCTCCTCCCCGGTCAGCGCGTTGTCGAGGGCGGCGAACTGGCCGGTGACCCCGATCTCCTTCCGCACCCGCTCGGGGTGCCGCGCCACGTCGTGCCCGGCGACGCGGGCCTCTCCGCCGTCGGCGGGGACCAGCGTGGACAGGATCCGCACCACCGTGGTCTTCCCGGCGCCGTTCGGCCCGAGCAACGAGAAGACCGACCCCGCCGGCACCCGCAGGTCGATCCCGTCGAGCACCACATGGTCCCCGTAGGACTTCCGCAATCCGGTGACGGCGACGGCCGGAGGACTGGCTTCGCTCATCGTTCCCCTCCTGATGACGCGCGACCGGTCCGGCCGCGCGTCCCAAGGGTCCGGCCGTCCGGCTTCACCCCGGCTTCACGGCGGTTTCGCGCGGTTTCACGCGGTTTCAGGAGGGTGCGGCGCGCCGGGCCGGTTGGCTGCCGACCGTGAGCGGCCCGGCGCGCCGCGGGTTCAGGAGGCGGTGCGGCTCGGGCCCCGCTGGAACAGGACGAACAGCCACACCATCGAGGGGACCAGGATCAGCGCGCCGACGCCCAGGGCCGCGAAGACCACCTGGAGGACGGCGTCGTGGGCGGCGTGCCGGTCCAGGTCCAGGCCCGCCATCCCGGCCGCGCCCCACAGGACCGTCACCACCGCCAGGGCCCCGGTCACGCGCACGGCCAGCAGGCGCTGGTGGTGGACCAGGAACAGCGAGGCCAGGCCCGCCGCGGCCGACAGCGCCATCAGCGGGGAGTGCACGCCGAACGTCACCGCGCCCGGCAGGGCCAGCAGGCCCGTCGCCACGCCCGACATCATCGCGTAGCCGCGGAAGCGCAGGATCACCTCGGCGTCGCCCAGCCGGCGGGCGTCCCAGATCAGGTAGACCGCCGCCAGGTAGGCGCACAGGGCCGTGGTGAGCAGGCCCCCGTACAGGCCCGCCGGGCTCAGCCAGGTGCCGCCGCCGGTGGCGACGACGGTCGCCACCGCGCCGAAGCAGTACGGGGTCAGGACCGAGGAGATCCCGAAGATCGGGGCGTGCCAGGGCTGGTCGGGGGCGGCCTTGGCGAACACGAACGTGCTGCCGCGCGCCACGATCCCGAGGGCCGCCAGCGACAGCGGCACCCAGTGGGCGGACATGATGTCGGCGAACACCGGGGGGAACGCCGTCCACGTCATCACCATCACGAAGATCAGCCAGACGTGGTTGGCCTCCCACAGCGGGCCCATCGCGTGCTCGATGACCCGCTGGTCGGAGCGGCGGCGCGAGACCAGGTGCCACAGGCCGGCGCCGAAGTCCGCGCCGCCGAACAGCAGGTAGGCCGACAGGCCGAGCAGGATCAGGCCGAGTGCGACGTCCGGGTAGCTCATGCTGTGTCTTTCGCTCTCTTCCAGGGCGCCCCAAGGCGCCGTCTTCCCTCGTCGCTTCGCTCCCGGCGCTCCTCAGTCCAGACGACGCCGCGCCCTTCCAGCGAGCTCATGTCCCCACCTTCTCCGGTTCGGCGAGGGGGGAGGGGGATCCGGGGCGGCGGCGCATCCGCCGCAGGACGCTGACCGTCGCGGCCGCCAGGACCGCGTAGACGACCAGCACGACGTAGAGGCCGAAGCGCAGGCCGGGGTTGGGGTTGACGGCCTCCTCGGTGCGCATGACGCCGTAGACGATCCAGGGCTGGCGGCCGACCTCGGTGACGGTCCAGCCCGCCTCCATGGCGACGGCGGCGGCGACGCCCGCGACCGTCGCGGCGCGCAGGAACCAGCCCCGCCATGGCAGGTCGGCCGCGCCGCGCCGCGCCCGCCACCAGCTGAACGCCCACCAGGCCGCCAGCGCGAGCAGGAACATGCCCGCCACGATCATCACCTCGAACGCGATCTTCACGACCTCGGCGGGCGGCCGCTGGTCGGCCGGGATCGCGTCCATGCCGCGCAGCGTCGCGTGCGCGTCGAACTTCAGCATCAGCGACAGCGCGTTCGGGATCTCGAACACCGCGAACCTGAACGGCACCCCGGCCTGGGTGTGCTCGATGCCCTCCATGGCCGCGAACTTGGCGGGCTGGTTGTCGGCGACGAACCGGGAGGCCCAGTCGCCGACGAGCACCTGGAGCGGCGCGCACGCCGCGCCCAGCGAGAACGGGACCGCGAAGCCCAGCCGGTTGTACCGGTCGACCCGGCCCGCCCGGCGGTCGCGCAGCAGCGCCACCGCGTACACCGAGGCGACCAGGAAGCCGCAGACCATCAGCGAGGCCAGGATCAGGTGCATCGCCTGCACCGGGGTGGCCGGGTTGAACATGGCGGCCAGCGGGTCGACGTCGGTGACCCGGCCGTCGACCAGCTTGAAGCCGCGCGGCTGGTTCATCCACGAGTTGACCGTCACCACGAACGACGCCGACAGCAGTCCGGCGATCACGACCGGGATGCCGGTGACGAAGTGCGCCTTCGGCGACAGCCGGTCCCAGCCGTACAGGTAGATCCCCATGAAGATCGCCTCGATGAAGAAGGCGATCCCCTCCAGCGCGAACGCCGCGCCGAAGACCTGCCCGTACTTGTCCATGAAGCCGGGCCACAACGTGCCCATCTCGAACGACAGCACGGTGCCCGACACCGCGCCGACCGCGAACAGCACGCCCGCCGCCTTCATCCAGCGCCGGGCGAGCTCGGCGTAGACGGTGTCGCCGGTGCGCAGCGAGCGCCACTCGGCGAGCAGCGTGATCGCCGGAAGGCCGATCCCGATGGAGGCCAGGATGATGTGGAAGCCGAGGGTGAACGCCATCTGCTGCCGGGCCGCCATGAAGTCGGCGGGGGTGGCGGCCCCGGCGACGGCGTCCGCCGCGAGCGGGAGGAAGCTCATACGACGAAGAGTAGTACTACAAGCTGTAGTACTTGAGTGGGTAGTACTACCTCGCGTGGTGATGTCGGTCTCAGTCGACTACCCTGGCAGGCGTGAAGGGTCTGGGAGAGCTTGAACGCACCGTCATGGAGGTCCTCTGGGCGCGGGAGGACGCCGGTCAGGGGGCCGCGACCGCCCGCGACGTCAGCCGTGCGCTGGCCAGCGAGCGTGACCTCGCGCACACCACCGTCATGACGGTGCTCGACCGTCTCGCCAAGAAGGGCTTCCTGGCCCGCGAGCGCGACGGCCGCGCCTGGCGCTACCTCCCGGTCGCCAGCCGCGAGGGCTACGTCGCCGAACTGATGCTCGGCGCGCTGAACGAGACCGGCGACCGCGACGCGGCGCTGGCCCACTTCGTGCGCTCGGTGTCGCAGGACGAGGCCGCCGTCATCCGCCAGGCCCTGGCCGACCTCCTCGCGGGGAAGGAGCCACCGGCATGACCTTCTCATCGTCGCGCCTCCGGCACGACGGGTCCCGGCGCTGTGACGCCGGGCCCTCCCTCGTCGCTGACAAGATCGCTCACGAGCTTCCGATCCTGACACTCCTCAGCCCGGGCCAGGCGGCGCCATGACCGGGACCGCCCTGCTCGCGTTGATCGCGCTCGGCACCGTCGGTGGGGCGCACCTGCTGTCGAAGGCCCGTTGGCCGTGGCAGGCCCCGCGGCTGGGCATCGCGTTGTGGCAGGCCCTCGGGCTGGGCTGGGGGACGGCCACCATCGGCGCGCTGCTGGGCGCGGCGCTGCTGCCCTACCAGAAGGGCATCGTGCACGGCATGCCCGGCATGCTCGCCGACCAGGCCGGACGGCTCGACGCGGTCCATCTGGCGTCGCTGCTGGGCGGCGTCGGCCTGACGATGGTGCTGGTCGTGATGCTGATGTACGCGATCGTCCGCGTCGTCCGCGCCCGCCGCCGCCACCGCGCCCTGCTCGCGCTCGTCTCCCGCAGCGACTCCGCCGCCCCCGGCACCCTGGTCCTGGACCACCCGGGCGCGGCGGCGTACTGCGTTCCGGGGGTGCGCTCGTCGAAGGTGGTCGTCAGCGCCGGGACGCTGGAGCTGCTCGACCCCGACGAGCTGGCCGCCGTGCTCGCCCACGAGCGCGCCCACGCCCGCGAGCGCCACGACCTGGTGCTGCTGCCGTTCGCGTCGCTGCGCCAGGTGTTCCCGCAGATCCACCTGGTGGGCCGCTGCCTGGACGCCGTCGAGCTGCTGATCGAGATGGCCGCCGACGACCGGGCCCGGCGCCACCGGGAGCCGAAGGAGCTGGCCACGGCGCTGCTGCGGTTCGCCGCCGCCCGCCCCGGCCCGGCCCCGTCGGGGACGCTGGGCGTCGCGACCGCCGACGACATCCCGGTGATCGCCCGGGTGAACCGCCTGCTCAAGCCGCAGCCGGTGCCGCGCCGGACCCGGATCGCCGCGACCGCCGCGATCCCGGTCCTGGCGCTGCTGCCGCTGTGGCTGTACGTCATCCCGCACTGAGCGTCCCGCACCGGACGACCCCTCCACGCTCTCCCGGCCCTGGTCATTCCCCCGGAATGTCCAGGGCCGTTCCGTACAGCCGGTCCGCCGTGATCCGGATGACGACCCGCCGTTCCGCGGCCATCCGCTCCAGATGGGCGCGCTCCTCGGCCGGATCCTCGAACCCGCCCGCGAAGGCCACCAGCTCGGCCGCCTCCGCCGACACCTCGGCGTCGCCCTCCACCACCGCGAACGACCACACGTTCCCGCCGTTGATGTGCAGCGCCACGCGCGGGTCGCGGCGCAGGTGCCGCGTCTTGATCCGGTCCTCCAGGGTGGAGATCCGCACGACCCGTTCGGCCGGGTCCCACCGGTACAGCACGGTGGCCAGGTGCGGATGCCCGCTCTTCTTCACGGTGGCCAGGGTGCCGAACTGCTGCTCACCCAGGATCTTCACCAGCTCGTCCTCGGTGAGGGCGCGCGGGGCGGGGCCGGACTCGTTCTCGCTCATCTCGTGATCCTTCTCGGTGCGGTGGGTGGTCATCGGTGTGGTGGGTGGTCAGGCGGCGAGGACCGGGGCCTCGGCGGTCTCGGTCCCGCGCCGCGCGGGCCGGGGGGTGCGCAGGACGGCCACGGTCAGGACGAGCGCGGCGACCAGCAGGATCCCGCCGATCCCGAAGCCCAGCCGGTAGCCGGAGTTCAGCGCCCCGACGGTCCCGCCCAGCGCCTCGGTCCGCGCGGCGGCCGCCGTCGTCAGCGCCGCGACGCCCAGCGCCCCGCCGATCTGCTGGGTGGTGTTGAACAGGCCCGAGGCGACCCCGGCGTCCTCGGCCCGCGCCCCCGACATGCCGAGCCCGGTCAGCGCGGGCATCGCCAGCCCGAAGCCGCCGGACAGCAGCATCGCGGGCAGCAGGTCCACCAGGAACGTCCCCTCCACCGGCAGCCGCAGCAGCAACAGCCGCGCCGCCAGCAGCAGCACCAGTCCGGCCAGCAGGACCGTGCGCTCGCCGTACCGTGCGATCAGCCGGGCCGACACCACCAGCGACACGGCCCCGATCGCCACCGCCGCCGGGAGCATCGCCGAGCCGGTCGCGCTCGCGCCGTACTTCAGGACGTTCTGCATGTAGAGCGCGATGAGGATCTGGAAGGACATCAGCGCGGCGACCATCAGCATCTGGATGAGGTTCGCGCCCCACACGTTGCGGGAGCGCAGCACCCGCAGCGGCAGCAGCGGCGTGGCGGCGGTGGCCTGCCGGACGACGAACGCGGCGAGCAGCGCCACCGACAGCGCGCCCAGCGTCAGCGTGGCGGCCGAGGTCCATCCGGCGTGCTCGGCCTGGACGATCGCGTAGACGCCGACCATCACGCCCGCCGTCACCAGCACCGCGCCGAGCGCGTCGGCGCCCCGGCGCAGCCCGAGGCCGCGGTCGTTCTCCAGGGTCACCAGCGCGAACGCGATCGCCAGCGCGCCGATCGGGAGGTTGATGTAGAAGACCCAGTTCCAGCCCAGGGTGTCGGTGAGGACGCCGCCGAGCACCTGCCCGACCGAGGCGCCCGCCGCGCCGGTGAACGCGAACGCGCCGATCGCCCGCGCCCGCTCGCCGGGCTCGGTGAACAGCGTGATGATCATGCCGAGGCTGACCGCCGAGACCATCGCCCCGCCGACGCCCTGCGCGAACCGCGCCGCCAGCAGTACCCACGGCTCCCAGGCCACCCCGCACAGCACCGACGCGGCGGTGAACACCGCCAGCCCCGTCACCAGCATCCGGCGCCGTCCGACCAGGTCGCCCAGCCGTCCGGCGAGCAGCAGCAGCCCGCCGAACGCGATCAGGTAGGCGTTGACCGTCCAGGACAGCCCGGAGGGGGAGAAGCCCAGGTCGGCCTGGATGGCGGGCAGCGCCACGGTGACGATGCTGCCGTCCAGGATGATCATCAGGGATCCGGCGCAGAGCACCGCCAGCGCGAACCAGCGGGACCGCGGCCAGGAGGAAGAGGAGGGGGAAGACATGGACGTCCTTCCTGTTCGAAGGGGAACAGGAAGGACGCTAACAGATAGTTCTGTTGCGGACAATATTTATCGGATCTACCTTTGGCGCTCGCGGGCCCGGCGGGCGGGGCGCGGACTGTCCACCGGCGTGGCGAGATGCCCGCTGACCAGGCGATTCAGGGCGCGCAGCAGCATCTCCCGCTCGTCCTCGGGCAGCGCCTCCAGCGCCTCGCCGTGCACGCGGTTCACGATCTCCTGGCTCCGCTCGGCGATCTTCACCCCGGTCTCGGTCACCACGACGATCCGCGCCCGCCGGTCGGTGGCGCTCGGCCGCCGTTCGGCGTAGCCCGCCTTCTCCAAGGCGTCCATGGTCACGACCATCGTCGTCTTGTCCATGTCGCCGATCTCGGCGAGCTGGATCTGCGTGCGCTCCTCCTCCTGGGCGTGGACGAGCACGCAGTGCATCCGGGGGGTCAGCCCGATCTCGGCCAGCGCCGCGGTCATCCGCGTCCGCAGCACGTGGCTGGTGTGGTCGAGCAGGAACGACAGGTCGCGGGTGTCGCCCGTGGGTGCGAGAGAGGTCATGCCGCCAGGTTAGCAACCGGTTGGCAGGCGGATAATCCGCCAAGAAACAAAAGGGACGGCGGTAGCATGGGCGCATGCTTCGCGTCGTGTGCCGCGACTGGTGGCCGTCCTAGGGACGGCCACCCCGCCAGCACGCCACCCGGGCCGTCCGAACGGACGCCCTTCTCCTTGCCGGGTCCCCGTTCGGCGGCCTCCGACCCGAGAAGGAGACCCCATGTCCGCCGCGACCCTCACCGCCGCCGCGCCCCACGGAACGCCCGAGCACAGCGCCGCCCTCGAGGAGCGCATCGCCCGCGACCCCGGCGCGTTCCGCATCCTCACCGGCGACCGCCCCACCGGCCCGCTCCACCTCGGCCACTACTTCGGGACGCTCGCCAACCGCGTCCGCCTCCAGGACGCGGGCGTCGAGCTGTTCGTCGTCATCGCCGACTACCAGGTGCTCACCGACCGCGACGTCGCCGACCACCTGCCCGAGCACGTCCTCGGCCTGCTCGCCGACTACCTGGCGGCCGGCGTGGACCCGGGGCGCGCCACGGTCTTCGCCCACAGCGCCGTGCCCGCCCTCAACCAGCTGCTCCTGCCGTTCCTGTCGCTGGTCACCGACGGCGAGCTGCGCCGCAACCCCACCGTCAAGGACGAGATCGTCCACTCCCGGCAGGCGTCGGTCAGCGGCCTGATGCTCACCTACCCGGTCCACCAGGCCGCCGACATCCTGTTCTGCAAGGCCAACCTCGTCCCGGTCGGCCGCGACCAGCTTCCGCACCAGGAGGTCGCCCGCACCGTCGCGCGCCGCTTCAACGAGCGCCACGCGCCGGTCTTCCCCGTTCCCGACGCGCTGCTGTCGCGGGCCCCGAAGCTGCTCGGCACCGACGGCGGCAAGATGAGCAAGAGCCGGGGCAACGCCCTCGCCCTGTCGGCGACCGAGGACGAGACGGCCCGGCTCCTGCGGCGCGCGAGGACCGACGCGGAACGGCGCATCGCCTACGACCCGGGCCGCCGTCCCGAGGTCTCCAACCTCGTCCTGCTCGCCGCCCTCTGCCAGGGCCGCGACCCGCACGAGGTCGCCGCCGAGATCGGCGACGGCGGCGCGGCGGCGCTCAAGCGCGTCGTCACCGAGTCGGTCAACGAGTTCCTGCGGCCCGTCCGGGAGCGCCGCGCGGCCTACCTCGCCGACCCGGCCGAACTGCGGCGCGTGCTGGCCGAGGGCAACGCCCGCGCCAACGCGGTCGCCGAGCGCACCCTCGCCGAGGTGCGTGACGCCATGGGAATGCTCTACCGGTGAATATGTATTGACGCGTATATATGTCTCGGTGCATACTAGGGGCATGGACGCGGACAACGTGCCCGGTCTGCTCGGCGTCCTCGCCGAGCCCAACCGGTTCCGGATCGTGGAGCTGCTGCGTGGCGGCCCCCGGCCGGTCAACGGGATCGTCGAGGCGCTCGGCCTCGGCCAGCCCCAGGTGTCACGGCATCTGAAGGTGCTCGGCGAGGCCGGGTTCGTGACGGCGCACCGGCAGGCGCAGCAGCGCATCTACCGGCTGCGGCCCGAGCCGTTCCAGGAGATCGACGCGTGGTTCGCCACGTTCGCCCGGATCTGGGAGGACCGCCTGGACCGGCTCGACGCCCTGCTGGCCGACGACGAAGGGAACGCCCCGTGAAGACGGTGATCACACGCCGCCCCGAGACGTTCGAACTGGTGGTGGAGCGCGGCTTCGCCGCCCCGCCCGAACGCCTCTGGCGCGCCTGGACCACCCCCGAGGTCGCCCGCTGGTGGGGGCCGCACGGCTGGCGCGCCGAGGTGCACGAGATGGACGTGCGCCCCGGCGGCCGGTGGCGCTACAGCATCGTGCCCGACGCCGGTGACGAGCCGCCGGTCCGCTGCACGGCGGTGTACCGGACCCTCGCCGCCCCCGCCGAGCTGGCCTTCGACGACGGCCTCGCCGACGAGGGCGGGGACGGGATCGCCCCCGGCACCGCCGTGCGGGTCACCGTGGCGATCGAGCCCCGCGACGGCGGCGCGCACCTCGCGATCATCACCCGCTACGCCGACGCCGCGCACTTCGCGACGGCCGGGCCCAGCGGCATGGACACCGGACTGGCCGAGGCCCTGGACCGCCTGGCCACCCACCTCACCTGAAGGAGAGAACCATCATGAGCACCGTCACCTCCGCCGACGGCACGACCATCGCCTACGAGACCACCGGTTCCGGCCCGGCCGTCGTGATCGTCGCCACGACCGCCGCCGACCGGCACGACCTGGACGGCCTCGCCACCGCGCTGGCCTCGCGGTTCACCGTCCACAACTACGACCGGCGCGGCCGGGGCGAGAGCGGCGACACCCAGCCCTACGCCCCCGAGCGCGAGATCGAGGACCTGGCCGCCCTGCTCGACGCGATCGGCGAACCGGCCCTGCTGGTCGGCGGCTCGGCGGGCTGCGTGCTCGCCCTCGACGCCGCGACCGCCCTGGGGGAGCGGGTGTCCGGGCTGTTCCTGTACGAGCCGTCGTTCGTCATCGACGACAGCCGCCCGCCGGTCCCCGCCGACTACGTCGAGACCGTCGAGCGCCTCGTCGCCGAGGACCGCCGCGACGAGGCCGTGGAGTACTTCATGACGCGCGCGGTGGGCGTTCCGGCCGAGTACCTGGAGCCGATGAAGGCCGACCCGTCCTGGGCGAGGATGGTCGGGTACGCCCACACCCTCGCCTACGACGGGCGCATCGTCGCGGGCACCCAGGGGGGACACCCGCTCCCGGCCGACCGCTGGAAGGTCGACGCGCCGGTCCGCGTCGTCGCCGGCGAGAACTCCCCGCCGTTCTTCCACGAGGGAGCGAAGGCGCTGGTGGCCCTGCTCGCGAACGCCGAGTACCGCGTGCTGCCCGGCCACGACCACAGCGCCCCCTGGATGGCCCCGGACGCGGTCGCCGCGCTCGTCTGACCGCCGGGGCTCAGCGGGCGGCGACCTCGTCGAGCAGCTCCCTCAGCAGGTCCCGCCGCCCGTCCGGCAGGTCGAACAGGACGGCGGCCTCGGCGGTGCTGCGCTCCCGCAGCGCGGCCCGCCGCCGTTCCCCCTCCTCGGTGAGCACCACGTGCTTGACGCGGCGGTCGTCGGGGGAGGGGCGGCGGATCGCCAGGCCGCGCCGTTCCAGGCCGTCGACGATGCCGGTCACGTTGGAGGCGTCGCAGCCCAGCATGTCGGCCAGCGCGCGCATCGGGTGGGGCTCCGACAGCTGGATCAGCAGCAGCGCCTGGGCGGGCGGGAGGTCCATCTCCGCCGCCGCCGCGTGGAACCCCCCGCGCAGCCGCTCGGCGACCTGGAAGACCAGGTCGGCCAGTTCCTCGGTGGTCCGGTCGGGGCGCGCGCTCATGCCCGTGATCATACGCGGTCCTTCAGGACATCGAATGTTGAGGTTCTCAAGTAAGTGGCCTATGCTCCAGAAAAGCTTGAGCTTCTCAACAATGGTCGTCCTCAAGGAGTCTCATGTCCGTGACAACGGCGCCCCCACCGGTCCCGAGCCGCCTCCGCACCCGCGCCCTGGCGGTGGCCGGGGCCGTCGCGGCCTCCCTCGCCGTCTGGGCGGTCGGCGAACCGCTGCTCGGCCACGATCTCGTCGTCGCCGCGCCCGGCCAGGAGCCCATGGACCTCGGCGCGTCCCAGATCCTGGTGTTCTCCCTGCTGCCCGCCCTCCTGGGCTGGGCGCTGCTGGCCGTCCTGGAACGCGTGACCTCCCGCGCGGGCACCGTCTGGGCGGTCCTCGCCCTGCTGGTCCTGGCGCTGTCGTTCGCGCCGCTGCTCTCCGTGGAGGCGACCGGCGGGTCCAAGGCGGTCCTGGCGCTCACCCACGTCGCCGTCGGGGCCGTCCTCGTCCCGGCGTTCCTGCGCACCACGGGAGCGCGCCGGTGAACCCGCGTCCCGACGAGGAGGTCATCGACAGCCCCACCGCCTGGGTGGCCGAGCACATCCGCGCCTACGTGGAGTCCGACGGCGCGGAAGGGCACCTGTACCAGGACTGGCCGACGCTGCTGCTCACCACGCGGGGACGCCGTTCGGGCAGGCTGCGCCGCACGGCCCTGATCTACGGCCGCGACGGCGACCGCTACCTGCTGGTCGCCTCCAACGGCGGCGCGCCCGCCCACCCCGCCTGGTACCTCAACCTGACGGCCCACCCGGAGGTCACCATCCAGGTCGGCGCCGAGCGCCTCCCCGCCCGCGCCCGCGTCGCCACCCCCGAGGAGAAGCCCGCCCTCTGGCGGACGATGGCCGGGATGTTCCCGCTGTACGACGAGTACCAGGCCGGGACCGACCGGGAGATCCCCCTGGTGATCCTGGAGCCCGCACCCGGCTGACCGGCCGTGGGCATCGGTGAAACCGGGCGCGGAGCCGGGTGGCACGGGCATCCTGCTGGTGCAGGGGCGTCACCACGACGGCTCCGTCCGGGGGGAAGCGATGATCACTGAAGCGGTACGGGAACGCGCCACCGAGCTCGCCGCCGACGCGGCGCTGCCCGCGTTCGTCTACGACCTGGCGGCGCTGCGAGGGCACGCCGCCGCGGTCCGCGCGGCACTGGACCAGCCGGGGGCGCCCGAGCTGTTCTACGCGGCCGCGGCCAACCCCGAACCACCGATCCTGCTGGCGCTCGCGCCGTTCACCGATGGCGTCCACACCTCCTGGGGCGGCGAGCTGGAGCACGTCCGGACGGTCCTGCCCGACGCGCGGCTGACGTTCGGCGGCCCCGGCAAGACCGACGCCGAACTCGCGGCGGCCCTGGACCACGGGGCCGAGCGCCTCCACATCGACAGCCCGCACGAGCTGCGCCGGCTCGCCGCCCTCGACCGGGACGCCGACGTGCTGCTGCGCGCCGGCGACGCCGAGGGGCCATTCGGCATGGACTTCGAGGCGATGGAGGAGTGCCGGACGGTTCTGGCGGACGCGCCCCGGCTGCGGCTGCGCGGCGTCCACGCCCGCCCGCCCTCCGGCCTGGACGCCGCGGACCTGCTCCGCCGGACGCGGGAGATCCTGGACCGGACGCGCCCCTGGGCCGCGTCCGCCGGATGCGAGGACCCCGAGTTCACCTTCGGCGGCGGCATGGCCGTCGACTACACCGACCCCGGCCACCGGTTCGACTGGCCGGCCTACGCCAAGGGCCTGGCGGAGCTGGCCCGCCCCGGCGAGACCTTCCGCGTCGAACCGGGCCGCGCCCTCAGCGTCTACTCGGGCTGGTACGTCACCGAGGTGCTGGACGTGCGGCGGGCCCACGGCGACTGGTACGCGGTGCTGCGCGGCGGCACCATGCACCTGCGCGCCCCGGCGGTCGAGGGCCGCGACCAGCCGTTCACGGTGATCCCGCGCGGCCGCCCGGGGCCGTCGACGGACGAGCCGGTCACGCTGGTCGGGCAGCTGTTCACACCCGAGGACGTCCTGGCCCGCCGGGCCCCGGCGGGCCGGGTGGCGGTGGGCGACGTGGTGGCGTTCGCGATGTCCGGCGCCCACACCTGGGACATCTCCCCCCACGATCCCCTGATGCGCCCGCCCCCGACCTTCCACTACCTGGCCGACTGACCGCGCCGGTGGGCGTGGTGTTCCCGGGGGTCAGGGGCCGATGCCGGACAGGAGGGTGTCGATCAGGGCGTCGATGTCCGGTGGGGCGGGGCGGGCGCCCGTGAAGATCTGGGTCAGGACCGCCTCGTGGCAGACGCCCACCAGGAACGCCGTCGCCGCCTCCACGTCGGCGGACGGGGACAGGCGGCCGAGGTCGCGTTCGGCCGTCAGGTAGGCGTGCAGGCGGTCGCGCCAGTGCGGGGCGCCGTGCTCCGCGCCCGCGAAGCGGGCCAGCACCTTCGGCTGGCCGACCAGGCCCGCCAGCGCGGGCAGGATGCCCTCGTGCAGGGCCAGGCCGAGGACGAGATGGGCGCGCAGGTTCGCCGCGACCGTGCCCGCGCCGGGGGCGGGCGGGTCGCCGAGGGCGGCCGCGACGGTGTGCGCGTGGGCGTGCAGGGCCAGGGCGAGCAGCTCCTCCTTGTCCTCGAAGTGGTTGTACAGCACTCCGTCGGACACCCCGGCCTCGCGGGCGATGGCGCGCACGGTCAGGCCCGCCGTGCCGCGTTCGGCGATCAGACGGGCGGCGGTGGTGATCAGGTGGTCGCGCAGGCTCCGGCCGTCGTCGCCCAGCGCCGCCGCTCTCCTCGGTGACATCACCCCGCATCGTAGTGATCGTGCAGCGTGAAGCCGTAGCCCGCCAGGGCGGCGAGGTACCCGCGCGGGTCGATCACCTGCTCGATGTGGTGGACGCCGGGCGGCAGGCCGGGCAGCCGCTCGACGGCCAGCGCGGCGGCCAGGCCGGTGGCGCGGCTCTGGCGGCGGCCGGTGAACGCGACCGACCGGCCGCCGCCGGTGGCCGTGACCGCGAACCCGTCGCCGCCGGTGTGCACGCGGGCGAGGACCTTCTCGACGGCCGCGCGGACGCGGGGGACGCGCAGCGGGGTCCGGGCGCGGGGCAGGAGCGCGGTCAGCACGCGGGAGTCCAGGCACAGGCCGGTGCGGGCGCGGGCCACGCCGAGCGTGCGCGGCAGCGTGTACTGGTCGGAGAACGGGAAGCGGTGCACCGTGCGCGTGCCGTGGGGAGCCGGGAACCGCGCCCGCCAGGACGGGCCGATGTCGGCGACCGCGTCGAGCGTCCAGGCGACCGCCGCCGCGCCGTGCCGCTCGCCCGTGCCGAGCAGCACGGCGATGTCGATCGCGTCGGCGCCGGTGTCGGCGCACATCCTGGCCAGCAGGTTCGTCACGCCGGGGACCAGGCCGACGCTCAGCAGCGCGGTGGCCCTCGCCGACCCCAGTTCCTCGATCTCGGCGACGACCGGGTGGGAGGCTGTCACGTCCACGTAGTGCACGCCGCGTTCCAGGCAGGCGCGGGCGACGCGCGCGTTGTCCCGGTCGACGCACATCAGCACGGTGCCGGTGCCGTCCAGGGCCGCGTCCAGGGCGGACGCGTCGCCGAGGTCGAGGCGCAGGGCCGTGGCGCCGGGGACCGGGGTGGCCCGCTCCGGGCGGCGGCCCGCCACGGTGACCGCGAACCGGCCGGCCAGCGCCGTCGCCGCCTCCCGGCCGACCGCGCCGTAACCGCCGATGACCAGCACGCGTCCCGTCACGGCCGGTCCGCCGTGACCAGGCGGGCGGCGCCCCGCAGCCAGACCCCGTCGGGCCGGGCGAACGGCCGAAGCCCCTCCGCGACGGCCGCCACCACCGTCTCGCCCTCGCCGAAGTTGAAGCGGAGCGGGCCCCACCCGGCGAAGAACTCCGCCGCGTCGGCCAGGTCCCGCCCCAGGCACTGGTCGGCCTCGACGCGCTCGGAGACGACGCCGGTGAACCCGGCCGCCTCCAGCAGGGAGCGGACCCGGCCGGGGTCGGCCAGCGACGTGGGGCCCTGCCCGTCGTCGCCGGTGGGGCTCCGCTCGCTGTCCAGCCGCCGCAGCAGCGTGGCGAAGAACGCGCCGAGGTCGCTGCCCTCCAGCCGTTCCATGCACAGGAACGCCAGCCGCCCGCCGGGCCGCAGGGCGCGGGCGACGTTGGCGAACGCGGCGACGGGGTCGGCGAAGAACATTACCCCGAACCGGCTGACCGCCACGTCGAACGCGCCCTCCCCGAACGGGTGCGTCTGCGCGTCGCCCCGCTCGAACGCCACGTTGCGCACCCCCTCCCCGGCGGCCAGCGCGCGGGCGCGGTCCAGCATCGGGACCGACAGGTCCACGCCGACGGCGTGCCCGTCGCGGGCGCGGCGGGCGGCGAGCCGGGTGACCTGCCCGTTGCCGCAGCCGATGTCGAGCACGCGGTCGCGGGGGCCGATCGCGGCGGCGGCGAACAGCGCGTCGTTGAAGACGCCGTTCAGGGCGTCGTAGCGGTCGTGGTGGGCGGCCCAGTGGCGACCCTCGTAGCCGTTCCACGCCTCGGCCTGGTGGGTGTTCACGATCTCGGACACCGGTGACGTCCTCTCTATGAACAAACGTTCATGAACATGTGTTCATGATGAACCGATCCGGCTTCCGCCGTCAAGGGCCGAAAAAGTCGGCCCCCGACAGTAGAACGGAATTTTTCGTTCCCTTACTATGGGCGACATGGAGACCACGAAGCAGGCGCCCATGAGCGGGCGCAAGGCCCAGGCCGCCCGGAACGACGAGCTGATCAAGGAGGCCGCGCGGGCGGTGTTCACCGCCGACCCCGGCGCCCCGATCTCGGCGGTCGCCGAGCACGCGGGCGTCGGCATCAGCGCCCTCTACCGGCGCTACAAGAGCAAGGAGGAGCTGCTCCAGCGGCTCGCCGACGACGGCATGGACCGCTACCTGTCCGTCGTCCGGGACGCCCTCGCCGAGGAGGGGGACGCGTGGGAGGCGTTCGCCCGGTTCATGCGGCGCTGCCTGGACATCGGGGCCGGGTCGCTGACCATGCGGCTGGCGGGCAGCTTCCCGGTCACCGAGGAGATGAGCCGCAAGGGCCGGGAGATCCACGCGGCCACGACCGAGCTGCTGGAGCGCACCAGGGCCGCCGGGGCGCTGCGCCCCGACATCGAGGTCGGCGACGTCTCGGTCCTGCTGGAACACCTGCACACCATCCGCATCGGCGACGACGAGCGGATGAACCGGTTGCAACACCGCTATCTGACCTTGATCCTGGACGCCTTGCACATGCCAGAAGCGGAGGAGCTCCCCGGCCCCCCTCCCAACTGGCTCGAACTGAGGGGGCGCTATGACGGCTGAACAGGGCACCGCCGGACCGGTGCTGGGACGCCGCGCGCTCAACCGGGCGCTGCTGGCGCGGCAGATGCTGCTGCGCCGCCACGACCTCCCGGTCATCGACGCGATCGAGCACCTCGCCGGAATGCAGTCCCAGGCCCCCAACCCGCCCTACCTCGGGCTGTGGAGCCGCCTGACGGACTTCGACTTCGGCGAGCTGGGCGCGCTGATGACCGAACGCCGCGTCGTCCGCACCGTCCTCATGCGCGGCACGGTCCACCTGGTCAGCGCCCGCGACGCGCTCGCCTGGCGCGCCCTCACCCAGCCCCTGCTGGACCGCGCGGCGCAGAGCACGCTGCCCGCCGGGCTCGACGTCGCCGCCGTCGCCGCCACGGCCCGTCCCCTGCTGGAGGAGAGGCCGCTCAGCGACAAGGAGCTGCGCGAACGCCTCGCCGAGCGCTGGCCGGACGTCGCCCCCGACATGCTGGTGCGCGCCGTGCGGTGCGGCCTGCACCTGGTGCAGGTCACGCCGCGCGGCGTCTGGGGGTCCTCCGCCATGGCGCGGCACACCACGGTCGAGAAGTGGCTCGGCCGCGCCCCCGAGCCGGGCGCGGCCGAGGAGATGCTGCTGCGCTACCTGGCCGCGTTCGGCCCGGCGACCGTGCGGGACGCCCAGCACTGGTGGGGCGTGACCCGGCTGGGCGAGGTGATGGAGCGCCTCGCGCCGAAGCTGGTGACGTTCACCGACGAGAACGGCCGCACCCTCTACGACCTGCCCGACGCCCCGCGCCCCGACCCGGGCACGCCCGCCCCGGTCCGCCTGGTCCCCGAGTTCGACAACCTGACCCTCTCCCACGCCGACCGCGCCCGGATCATCTCCGAGGAGCACCGCAGGCGCGTCTTCACCGTCAACGGCATCATCCAAGCGACGGTCCTGGTGGACGGCTTCGTCCACGGCATGTGGAAGGCCGAGGCCAAGCGGAGGACCGCGACCCTGCGGGTCGAGCTGTTCGCGCCGGTGTCCGCCGCCGTCCGCGAGGAGATCGAGGCCGAGGCGACCCGCCTGCTGGCCGACGCCTACCCGGACGCGACCGCCCGCGAGGTCGTGTTCAGCCCGTGAGCCGCGCGGACAGGCGTTCCTCGCGGCCGGCGGGCTCCTCGGGCGAGGTCACCGGCCCCGCCTCCCTTCGAGATGGCGCAGCACGGCCAGCACGCGGCGGTGGTCGGCGCCGGTCGGGACGAGGCCGAGCTTGGTGAAGATGTTCGCCACGTGCTTCTCCACCGCCCGCTCGGACACCACGAGGGCGGCGGCGATGGCGGCGTTGGTGCGGCCCTCGGCCATCAGCCCCAGGACCTCGCGCTCGCGCGGCGTCAGCGCCGCCAGCCCCGGATCGCGCCCGGACGGGCCGAGCAGGTGCGCGACGACCTCGGGGTCCAGCGCGGTGCCGCCGGACGCCACCCGGGCCAGCGCGTCCACGAAGTCGTCCAGGTCGGAGACGCGCTCCTTCAGCAGGTAGCCGACCCCGGCGGCGTTCCCGGCGAGCAGGTCGCGGGCGTAGCGCGTCTCCACGTACTGCGAGAACAGCAGCAGCCCGACCTCCGGATGCGAGCGCCGCAGGTCCAGCGCCGCCCGCAGCCCCTCGTCCACGAACGCCGGCGGCATCCGGACGTCGATCACCGCGACGTCCGGCCGGTGCTCGGCCACCGCCGCCCGCAGCCCGTCGGCGTCCCCGACCCCGGCCACCACCCGGTGCCCGCGCAGCGCCAGCAGCTGCGCGAGCCCCTCGCGCAGGATCACCGCGTCCTCCGCCAGCACGACGCGCAGCGGCGCGCTCACGGGAGGAGGGGAAGAACGACGGTCACGACGGTGGGTCCTCCCGGCGGGCTGTCCACGTGCACGGTGCCGTCCACGGTACGCGCCCGGTCCGACAGCCCCGCGAGCCCGCCCCCCGCCCGGACCCTCGCGCCGCCCCGGCCGTCGTCGGTGACGCGCACCCGCAGCCCCGTCCCGCCGGGCTGCTCGGCCTCGATCAGGACGCGGGTCGCGGCGGCGTGCTTGCCCGCGTTGGCCAGCAGCTCCGCGACGCAGAAGTAGGCGATCGACTCGATGGCCGCCGCCGGACGCACCGGCAGCTCGGTGCGGATCTCGGCCGGAACGGGACTGCGCGCCGCGAGCGTCGCCAGCGCCACGTCCAGGCCCTTGTCGAGGGTCGGCGGATGGATGCCGCGCACCAGCTCCCGCAGCTCGGCGATGGCGGCGCGGGCGTCGCCGTGCGCGGCGTCCACCATGTCCCGCACCGCCTCGGGCGCGTCGGCGGGCAGCGTCTCCCTCAGCATCGCCAGGTGCATGGTGAGCGCCACCAGCCGGACCTGCGCGCCGTCGTGCAGGTCGCGTTCGATGCGGCGCAGCGTCGCGGCGGTGTCCTCCACCGCGAACGACCGGCTCTCCTCCAGGTCCCGGATCCGCCCGGCCTCCGCCCGGACCCCCAGCAGCGCCCGCGCCGCCGCCAGGTCCGCCCGCACGGCCGCGCGCACCACCCACGGCGCCGCCGCCAGCAGCACCAGCCCGAAACCCGCCACCACCAGGCTCGACGCGGGAGTGTCGAAGTACAGCCCCCCGACGTGCAGCCCGTGCCGCGGCGCCCCCGACGCGTCCCGCGAGGTGATCTCGTTCAGGCCGAACCGGAGCTGCACCGGGTAGGTCAGCAGCACCGCGCCGCACAGCCACGTGACGTACACCGCGGCCAGCCCGAGCGCCGTGACCAGCGGTTGCACCAGCAGGTGCAGGAACGCCCGCGCCCCGCCGCGCGCGTCGGGCTCGATCCGCTCGCCCAGCAGCCGCGCCGCCGCGCCCAGCCGCAGCGTCCCGAGCGCCCGCGCCCCGCGCAGCGCCACC
>NZ_BCQR01000066.1 GCF_001552175.1 Actinomadura kijaniata NBRC 14229 | reverse complement strand
CATCGCCGGCGGGCGGACCGCCGCGATCCACGGGGCGCTGGAGCGCGTCGTCGCGCGCGGCGCGACCTGCGTGCTGGGCGTCTCCCCGGACCTGGAGGAACGCATGCGCGCCCTCGGGGCCCGCCGGGTCGGGTACGCGCTGGTGCCCGCGCCCGTGCCGCGTTCCCAGCCGGGCCCGGCCGCCCGCGCCGACCTGCGCGCCGAGCTGGGCGCGGGGGAGCGGCCGCTGATCGTGACGGTGGGCCGCCTGGCCGACCAGAAGGGTTACCCCACGCTGCTGGACGCCGCGCGCGGCTGGGCCGGACGCGCCCCGCGCCCGCTGGTGGCGGTCGTGGGCGACGGCCCGCTGGAGGAGACGCTGCGGGCCCGGATCGAGGCCGAGGACCTGCCGGTGCGGCTGCTGGGCCGCCGCCGCGACGTCCCCGCGCTGCTGGCGGCCGCCGACGTGGCCGTGGTCTCCAGCGTGTGGGAGGGGCAGCCGCTCATCGTGCAGGAGATCCTGCGCGCCGGGCGCCCCCTGGTCGCCACCCGCGTCGGCGGCATCCCCGTCATGGTCGGCGCCGACACCGCCGACCGCTCCGGCGACGCGGCCCTGCTGCACGGCCCCGAGAGCGAGGCGGCCCTGCTGGTGCCTCCCAACGACCCGCGGGCCCTGGAACGCGCCGTCGCCCGCGTCCTGGACGACCCGGCCCTGGCCGCCCGGCTCGGCGCCGCCGCCGCCCGGCGCGCCGCCGCCCTGCCCACCGAGGCCGACGCGGTCACCCAGCTCGCCGACCTGTACCGGGAGCTGCGCGGCTGACCGCCGGGCCCCCGGACGGGGCGCGTTCGGCCCTTAGACGCTCGCCGGGACGCCCTTGTTCAAGATCAACTAAAAATCCTTCGGGATCGCGGAACCGATCCGGGGGGCGCCGCGTTGAAGTAGGCAGTGGAGGGGAGTATCCCTGCGCGTCGGTCTCGTCAATACGGTCGGTCCATACCGGCCCGGGGCCGTCGGCCCGCTTTCTGAAGGGCGGGAGAGACCTCCGACGTTGACCTGTGCCGTCGGAGGTGCGTTTTGCATGTCTCGCCCGTGGTCTGGGGCCTGACGATCCTGGCGATTCTCGTGATCATCGCCACCGACCTGTTCGTGATCCACCGCAACGACACCCGGGAGTTCACCACCCGCCGGGCCGCGTTCTGGTCGGCCGTCTACATCGGCCTGGCCATCGCGTTCGGCCTGGGCGTCTGGGCGTTCTCCGGGGGCGAGTACGCCGCCCAGTACTTCGGCGGGTTCGTCACCGAGAAGAGTCTCAGTGTCGACAACCTGTTCGTCTTCATGGTGATCCTGGCGCGGTTCGCGGTGCCCAAGCACTCCCAGCACACGGTGCTGATGGCGGGCATCGTGATCGCGCTGGTGCTGCGCGGTGTCTTCATCGCGGTCGGCGCGGCGGCGCTCGGCGCGTTCACCTGGGTGTTCTTCCTGTTCGGCGCGTTCCTGATCTGGACCGCCTGGGGCCTGGCCAAGGACGGGGACGAGGACGAGGAGTTCAAGGAGAACGCCCTGCTGCGGTGGGCCAAGAAGGTCATCCCCACCACCGACTCCTACGACGGCAACCGGATGTTCACCCGGGTCGACGGCAAGCGCCTGGCGACCCCGCTGCTGATCGTCATGGTCGCCATCGGCTCCACCGACGTGCTGTTCGCGGTGGACTCCATCCCCGCGATCTTCGGCCTGACCACCGAGCCCTACCTGGTGTTCACCGCCAACGCCTTCGCCCTGATGGGCCTGGTGCAGCTGTACTTCCTGCTGGACAGCCTGGCCACCCGGCTGGTCTACCTCAACAAGGGCCTGGCGTTCATCCTCGGCTTCATCGGCGTGAAGCTGGTCTTCCACGCGCTGCACGAGTACGGCGTGCACTGGGCCCCCGACATCCCGATCTGGCTGTCCCTGTCGGTGATCGTCGGCACCCTCGTCGCCGTCACCGTGGCCAGCCTCACCGTCCCGCAGAAGAAGAAGGCGCAGGCCGCCGGGGTCGCGGACAAGGGCGCGGACGAGGGCGCGGACGAGACCTTGGACAAGGCCGGGGACAAGACCGGGGACGAGGTCCGCGGCGACATCGCCCCCGAGGTGGAGACGCGCCGCTCGTAAGGGATAGGGTCGCCTTCCGCACGGGACCAGAATGCTGTTCTAGAATCTGCATCACAGCGGTCTGAGGAAGGTGACGCATGGCCATCGGGTTGACCGAAGAGCATGAGGCCCTCGCCGAGTCGGTACGCGGCTTCGCCGAGCGCAACGTCCCCGCGACGGTCGTACGGGCCGCGCTGGAGGCCGACGCCGAGACCCGCCCCGCGTTCTGGGGCGGGCTCGCCGAGCAGGGCCTGCTGGGCCTGCACCTGCCCGAGGAGCACGGCGGCCAGGGCTACGGCCTGCTGGAGCTGGCCGTGGTGCTGGAGGAACTGGGCCGCGCCGCCGCGCCCGGCCCGTTCCTGCCGACCGTGCTGGCCAGCACGGCGGTCAACGCCTCCAGCAACGCCAAGGCCCGCGCCGAGCTGCTGCCGAAGCTCGCCGACGGCTCGCTGACCGGCGCGGTCGCCCTGGCCGGGGCCCTGACCGGCGTCCGCGACCAGGACGGCCTGACCGTCACCGGCACCGCCGACCCGGTGCTGGGCGCGGGCCTGGCCGACGTCCTGGTGCTGCCGGTGGAGGTCGACGGGACCACCGAGTGGGTCGCCGTGGACGCCGCGGCCGTCACCGTCACCCCCGTGGAGAGCCTGGACAAGGTCCGCCGCGTCGCCCGGGTCGAGGCCCGCGACGTGGCCGTCACCGCCGACCGCGTCCTGGACGGCCTCACCACCGGCCGGGTCCGCGACCTGGCCGCCGCGCTGTTCGGCGCCGAGGCCGCGGGCGCGGCGGGCTGGCTGGTCACCACCGCCGCCGAGTACGCCAAGGTCCGCGAGCAGTTCGGTCGCCCGATCGGCCAGTTCCAGGGCGTCAAGCACAAGGCCGCCCGGATGCTGATCCAGCTCGAACAGGCCCGCGCCGCCGCCTGGGACGCCGCCCGCGCCCTGGACGAGGGCACCGAGCAGGCCGGGTTCGCCGCCGCCGTGGCGGCCGTCGTCGCGGCCGACGCGGGCGTGCAGACCGCCCGCGACGCCATCCAGATCCTCGGCGGCATCGGCTTCACCTGGGAGCACGACGCCCACGTCTACCTGCGCCGCGCCCTGACGCTGCGCGCCCTGCTCGGCCCCGCCAAGGAGTGGGCCGCCAAGGTCGCCGAACTGGCCCTGGCCGGGGGCCGCCGCGAGGTCGAACTCGAACTCGACGAGGACACCGGGCCGCTGCGCGAGCGCATCCGCGCCGAGGTCGCCGAACTCGCCGCGATCGAGGACCGGACCGAACGCAACCGCCGGATGGGCGACGAGGGCTGGACCGTCCCGCACTTCCCCGAGCCCTGGGGGCGCGGCGCCGGACCGGTCGAGCAGATCCTCATCCAGCAGGAGCTGAGGGCCGCCAGGGTCAAGGCGCCCAACCTGGTCATCGGCGCGTGGCTGGTGCCGTCGCTGGTCCGCTACGGCACCGAGGAGCAGAAGGAGCGCTTCCTGCGCCCGACGCTGCGCGGCGAGATGGTCTGGTGCCAGCTGTTCTCCGAGCCCGGCGCGGGCTCGGACCTGGCGTCGCTGTCGATGAGGGCCGAACGCGTCGAGGGCGGCTGGCGGCTGACCGGCCAGAAGATCTGGACCTCGGTCGCGCAGCACGCCCAGTGGGGTTTCTGCATCGCCCGCACCGACCCCTCGGCGCCCAAGCACGAGGGCATCACCTACTTCCTGGTGGACATGAAGGCGGAGGGCGTGGACGTCCGCCCGCTCCGCGAGCTCACCGGCGAGGCCCTGTTCAACGAGGTGTTCCTGGACGGTGTGTTCGTCCCCGACGACTGCGTGGTCGGGGAGGTCGACAAGGGCTGGCAGGTCGCCCGCAACACCCTGTCCAACGAGCGCGTGTCGCTGTCCACCGGCGGCGGCCTCGGCATGGGCGTGCCCGAGCTGCTCGCCTTCCTCAAGGACCGGGAGCTCGACCCGGTCGCCGCCGTCGACGTCGGCAAGCTGGTCGCCCAGGGCCAGTCCATCGACCTGCTGGGCCTGCGCACCACCCTCAAGCAGATCAACGGCGTCGAGCCCGGCGCCGAGGCGTCGGTGCGCAAGCTGCTGGGCGTGCAGTTCAACCAGGACGTCGCCGACTACTGCTGGGCGGCGCAGGGCGCGGCCGCCGCGACCGAGGTCCCGCTGGCCGAGAGCGGCATCGTGGCGCGCGCCATGCTGTTCAGCCGCGCGATGACGATCTACGGCGGCACCACCGAGGTGCAGCTCAACATCATCGGCGAGCGGCTGCTCGGCCTGCCCCGCGACCCCGAGCCCGGCAAGTAGCGGCGGACGCGGTCGGTGCCGGGAGGCGGTCCGGCCCCGGGTCAGCGGATCCGGGACCGGACCGCGAACGCCATGTTCACCAGCACGATGCCGATCCACACGGTCAGCAGGCCCGCCAGGCCCTCGGTGCCCGCCCCGATGCCCGACAGCGGGACGGCCGCCACCAGCGAGACGATGGCGAGCGCGAGCGCCGAGCCCCGTTCGCTCTTGGCCTGCCGGTCCACCGTGCGGGCGACGCGGTGGTCCTCCCGCTGCTGGACCGCCATGCGCGTGCGGAGGGTCTCCTCGATCCGGTCGACGAGACTCTCGACGAACGCGTCGTCGTAGTCGGGACCCAGCTCGCGGCGGGCGGCCATCGCCGCGACGAGGTCCTCGCGGGGCAGTGGAGTACTCATGAACCGGTTATAAGCCGGGGGAGACGCCGGTGTCGTCCCTCGCCGGGAGTAGATCGGGCCTCCACCCCGGGAACGACGGCCCCGGGGGCGCGTCGGGGTCGGATACGGTACCGGTCGGTAAACTCCCGCTTCTCCCCTTTCCGGAGGTGCACGTGACGGTGCGGATTCGTCCGGCGCGGGTTCGCCGGCCCCTGGCCCTCGCGGGCACGGCACTGGCCGCCGCGCTCGCCCTGACCGCCTGCGGCGGGGAGAAGGAGCCCGCCCCGGCCGGGACCGCCGCGCAGCCCCCGCTGGCCCCGCTGCCGAAGGTGAGACCGGCCGAGGTCGAGCCGCTGGTGGGTCGGTGGGTCGGCACGGCCGAGGACTACTTCGAGTTCAAGGCCGACGGCACGGGGGTGTGGGTGAAGGACAGGCAGACCCTCTGGAAGGGGCTGGCGATCCCCGAGGGCGGCGACCGGTTCCGCTTCTCCTGGCAGGGCGGCGACCCCAAGACCGCCTCCTACTGGGGGGTGTCCCTCACCGGCGGCGGCAAGCTGGTGTTCGCCGGAACGAACCAGACCTACACGAAGGCGAAGGCATGACAGCGGAAGCCACCACCGGGGAAGCCACCACCGGGGAAGCCACCACCGGGGGAACCCCCACCGACCCGAGCCGTTTCGGCTCGCCCGCCGAGGTCGCGGCCCGGCTGGGCGAGGTCGGCTACCTCACCGACGACGCGATCGCCACCACCGTGTTCCTGGCGCAGGCGCTCGGCAAGCCGCTGCTGGTGGAGGGCCCGGCCGGGGTCGGCAAGACCGAGCTGGCCAAGGCCGTCGCCGCCGCCACCGGTTCCGAGCTGATCCGCCTGCAGTGCTACGAGGGCCTGGACGAGGCCCGCGCGCTGTACGAGTTCAACTACAAGAAGCAGCTGCTCGCCATCCAGGCGGCGGGCGGCGACCGCTCCTGGCAGGAGACCCACGACGACATCTTCGCCGAGGAGTTCCTGCTGGAACGCCCGCTGCTGGCCGCGATCCGCCGCGCCGACCCGACGGTGCTGCTGATCGACGAGGCGGACAAGGCCGACGTCGAGGTGGAGGGCCTGCTGCTGGAGGTGCTGTCGGACTTCCAGGTCACCATCCCCGAGCTCGGCACGGTCCGCGCGGTCCGCCGCCCGTTCGTGCTGATCACCTCCAACGCCGCCCGCGAGCTGTCGGAGGCCCTCAAGCGCCGCTGCCTGTACCTGCACCTGGACTACCCGGCCCCCGACCGGGAACGCGACATCGTGCTGGCCCAGGTCCCCGGCCTGGAGGCCGAGCTCGCCGAGCAGCTGGTCCGCGCCGTCGGCACCCTGCGCTCCCTGGAGATCAAGAAGGCCCCGTCGATCGCCGAGACCGTCGACTGGGCGCGCACGCTGCTCGCCCTCGGCCTGGACGAGCTGGACGAGGCCGCCGTGGCCCGCACCCTGGGTGTGGTCCTCAAGCACGTCTCCGACCACGAGCGCGCCGCCCGGGAACTCGGCCTCACCTCCCAGAAGGCGAAGGGCTGACCGTGGCCTCGCTCGTCGACCGGCACGCCGCGTTCGTGGCCGCGCTGCGCGAGGCCGGGCTGCCGGTGTCGGTCGCCGAGGGCCTGGACGCGGTGCGCGCGATGCGGGCGATCGACCTGCTGGACCGCGAGTCGCTGCGCGCCGCCTACGCCGCCACCCTGGTCAAACGCCCCCAGCACCGGCCCCAGTTCGACGTCCTGTTCGACCTGTGGTTCCCGCCCGCGCTGGGGGCCGGGGCCGCCGCCGACCCCGAGCGCCCGGCCCGGACGACCGGCGACGACGGCAGGCCCGTGCCCGCGCCGCTGGACCCCCGCGTCCAGGAACGCCGCCGCGAACTGTTCGACCTCCTGCTGGGCGGCGACGACGCGGGCCTCACCCAGTTCGCCCGCACCGCCGTCGCCGAGTACGGCCAGACCCCGGGCCAGGAGTCGTGGTTCTCCTCCGGGGTGCTGCGCGCCCTGTCGCCCGAGACGCTGATGGCGAGCCTGCTGACCGCCGTCCTCAACGGGCGGGAACGCGGCGGCATGGCCGAGCGCGTCGCCCGCCAGAACCTGCGCGCCCGCATCTCCCGCTTCGAGGACCTGGTCGCCACCGAGGTCCGCCGCCGCATCGCCGAGGACACCGGCGTGGAGCGCACCGCCCGCCTGTCGGTGCGCCCGCCGCTGGAGAGGCTCGACTTCAACCGGGCCGGCCGCGCCGAGCTGGCCGCCCTGCGCCGCGAGGTCCACCCCCTCGCCCGCCGCCTGGCGACCCGCCTGGTCCAGAGGCAGCGCGCCGGGAACCGGGGCCGCCTGGACTTCCGCCGCACCGTCCGCGCCTCGCTGGCCAGTGGGGGAGTGCCGCTGACCACCCGGCACCGGCCCCGCCGCCCGCACCGCCCCGAGCTGGTGATCCTGTGCGACGCCAGCGACTCGGTGTCGGCGTTCGCCCACTTCACGCTGCTGCTGACGTTCGCGCTGCGGGAGCAGTTCAGCAAGGTGCGGGCGTTCGCGTTCATCGACGCCACCGACGAGATCACCAAGTACTTCGCGCCCGGCGTGGACGTGGCCGACGCGATGACCCGGATGGCGCGCGAGGCCGACCTGGTCTGGATCACCGGCCGCTCCAACTACGGCCACGCCATCAAGGTCTTCGAGGAGAAGTACGCCGACGCGGTCACGTCGAGGACGTCGCTGCTGATCCTCGGCGACGCCCGGTCCAACTACGGCGACCTGTCCCTGCCGGTCCTGCGCCGCCTGGTGGACCGGGCCCGGCACGCGTACTGGCTGAACCCCGAGCCGCGCTCCCAGTGGGACACCGGCGACTCGGCGGCCTCCCGTTACGGCGAGCTCGTCCCGATGCACGAGTGCCGCAACCTGACCCAGCTCGCCGAGTTCATCGAGAGGCTCGCCTGACCGGGCGGTGCAGCAGCACCGCCAGGACCGCGCCGAGCAGGGCCAGCGCCGCCGACACCGCGAGGGCGACGTTGGTCCCGTGGGTGAGGGCCTCGGCGGTCGGACGGCCGCCCCCGCCCGTGGTCGTGACGATGGCGACCACGGCGGTCACGCCCAGCGCCGCGCCGATGTAGCGGGCGGTGTTGTTGGCGCCCGAGCCCATGCTGGCCCGTTCCGGCGGAACGCTGTCCACGGCGGCGCGCGCCAGCATGGCGTTGCCGAGGCCGCTGCCGATCCCGCAGACGAGCAGGCCGGGGACCAGCCGCCACCAGTGCACGTCGGGGGCGAGCCCCAGCAGCGCCAGCTCGCCGGCCGCGCTGAGCAGCAGCGCCCCGGCCAGCAGGTGCCCGGCGGACAGCCGCGCGGGCAGCCGCCGGGCCTGGAGGGCGGCCAGCCAGGAGGTGCCCGACCAGACCGCCAGCACCAGCGCGGCGACCAGCGGCGTCATGCCCATCGCCACGTCCAGCGCCGTCGCCAGGTAGCTCATGATCCCGATGATGGCGAACCCGTAGACCAGCGCGCCCGTGACCGACAGCAGGAGCGGCCGGTGGGCCAGCAGGCGCAGGTCCAGCAGCGGCGCGCGGTGCCGGGCCTCGGCCACCGCGAACGCCGCCAGCAGCAGCGCGGCGGAGGCCAGCAGCGCCAGGACCGGGGGACGGCCCCACCCGTCGCGGCCCAGCGTCACGGCCGCGAGCAGCGCGGCGACGCCGCCGGTCAGCGTGACCAGGCCGACCGGGTCGGCGCCGCGCCGCACGGCCGCGCGGGACTCGGGCAGCAGCCACCGCCCCGCCAGCCCCAGCGGCACCGCCACCACGGCGCAGACCCAGTACCACCCCCGCCAGTCGACGACGGCGATCCCGGCCGCCGCGATCGGGCCGAGCGCGATGGCGAGCCCGAGCATCGAGCCCCACAGGCCGGTGGCGCGGACGCGTCCGGGCCCGGCCGGGAACGCCACCGCCAGCATGCCCAGGCCGGTGACCTGCAACGCGGCCCCGGCGACGCCCTGCACCAGACGGCCCGCCACGAACACCGTCGCGTTCGGCGCGACCGCGCACACCACGCTGGCCGCCGCCATGAGGGCGGCGCCGAGCCCGAACACCCGGCGGCGGCCGTGGTCGTCGGCCAGCCCGCCGACCGCCAGCATCACCGCCGCCATGCCCAGGCTGACCGAGCTCATGATCCAGATCTGGGCGGTCGGTCCCGCCCGCAGCTCCGCCGAGGTGAGCGACAGCGTCGCGATGGGGGCGGTGTAGTTCATCACCGACAGCAGCGTCGCGGCGCTGGACAGCACCAGCGCGGCGCGGGCGTGCCGCGCCCTCCGCGGAGCGTCCGAGCGGGCGTCGGGGGACGCCGTGGCCGTCATCCGGTCTCCTCAGTTCGTTGAATGAACCAGAACGACGGCGACCCTAACACGGTTCGGTTCGGTGAATGAACCACCTCGCGGGTAGTCTTGGCCCATGGCACTCGGCAAGGACTACACGCGGCAGGTCTGCTCCCTGGCGCGGGCGCTGGAGGTCGTGGGGGAGCGCTGGACCCTGCTGATCATCAGGGACGCGTTCTACGGGGTCCGCCGCTTCGGCCACTTCCAGGCGCACCTGGACATCCCCCGCGCGGTGCTGACCGCCCGGCTGGGGGCCCTGGTCGAGGCCGGGGTGCTGGACAAGCGCGACGGCGAGTACGTCCTCACCGACACCGGCCTGGAGCTGTGGCCCGCCGTGCACGCCCTGTCGGACTGGGGCGCGCGCAACTTCTCGGGCGCCGGGGCCTGCCGCCTGTTCCGCCACGTCGGATGCGGCGGCCTGGTCGGCGTCGGCGGCAGGTGCTCCTCCTGCGAGGAGGTCCCGGTGCCCACCGACCTGGAGATCCACCCCGGCCCCGCCCTGGACGGCGACCGCCGCGACGACCCGGTCTCCCTCGCCCTGCGCACCCCGCACCGGCTGCTGGACCCGATCCGCCCTTGAGCGAGGGGACTCACCGGTTTCGGCCCAGGTGTGACCCTTCCATTACTCCGGGTGGAAATCGGATGTGATGTACGGAACACCGGGTGTGACCGGCTAGTCTCCAGCCTCATGCGACTCGACGAGGCGAAGGCTGCCGCGCGGCGTTGGCGGCACCCCTTCCGCCTGCTGTGGCGGCTGATCGACGGCGGTCCGGACGACACCCGTGCCCAGATCGCCCGCCGCGCCCGGGTCCTGGTCACCGTCGCCACCGGCCTGGCCAACCTGGGCGGCGCGCTGGTGGTGCTGCTGTTCAGCGTGCTGCTGCCCAACCCCGACGGCCCGGTCTCCCCCTGGCTCGCCGAACTCAACCTGTGGATCTTCATGGCCTACGTGGTCGCGGCCGTCCCGGTCGGCCTGCTGCTGGGCGAGCGCTTCTTCCGCCGGGTGCGCCGCCTGGTGGAACGGCACGAGGAGCCCGACCGCCGCGAACGCTCCCTGCTGCTGTACGGGCCGCTGCGGCTGATGGGGGTCCACCTCAGCCTGTGGGGCATCGGAACGGTCGGCTGGGTGGCGGTCAACGCCCCGTTCTCGACCCTGCAGGCCGTCCGCCTCGGCCTGACGAGCCTGCTGGGCGGCCTGACCACCTGCGCGATCGTGTACCTGCTCACCGAACGCCTGCTGCGCCGCGCCCTGACCACCACACTGGCCGACCGCATGCCGCAGCGCACAGGCCTGCCCGGCGTGGTCGCCCGGTCGGTGCTGGCCTGGGCGCTGGGCACCGCCGTGCCGATCCTGGGGCTGATGGCGCTGGCGGTCGGCTCGTTCCTGTTCGCCGACGTGTCGCTGAACGCGTTCGTCGGGGCGGTGCTGGCGCTCGGCGGCACCTCCCTGGTCGTCGGGTTCGGCGTCACCTACGGCGCGGCCCGCGCCATCGCCGACCCGGTGGAGTCGGTACGGCTCGGCCTGGCCCGCGTGGAACGCGGCGACCTGGACGTGCGGGTGCCGGTCTACGACGCCAGCGAGATCGGGCTGTTGCAGGCCGGGTTCAACCACATGGCCGCCGGGCTGCGCGAACGCGACCGGCTGGCGGACCTGTTCGACCGCCAGGTCGGCCCGGACGCCGCCCGCGTCTCCCTGGAGCAGGGCGTGGACCTGGGCGGCGAGCTGCGCGAGGTGGCGGTGCTGTTCGTGGACATCGTCGGCTCGACCCGGCTGGCCGCCGACCGCCCGCCCACCGAGGTCGTGCAGCTGCTCAACGAGTTCTTCGCCGTGGTCGTCGACGTCGTCGGCGCGCACGGCGGATGGATCAACAAGTTCGAGGGCGACGCCGCACTGGCGATCTTCGGCGCGCCGCTGGAGCTGGACGGCTCGGCCGCCCGCGCCCTGGCCGCCGGGCGGGTGCTGGCCGAACGGCTGCGCGCCGAGGTCCCCGGCCTGCGCGCCGCCGTGGGCGTCTCGGCGGGCGAGGCCGTCGCCGGGCACATCGGTGCCGAGGAGCGCTTCGAGTACACCGTCATCGGCGACCCGGTCAACGAGGCCGCCCGCCTGACCGACCTGGCCAAGTCCACCGAGGGCCGGGTGCTGGCGGCGGGCTCGGTGGTGGAGGCCGCCGGGGCGGAGGAGGCGGCCCACTGGTGGCTGGGCGAGGAGGTCACCCTGCGGGGCCGCACCCGCCCGACACGGCTGGCCGGTCCACGCCGCGCCGAGACCGGCGTTCCCGAGCCCGCCACCGAGCCCGCCACCGAGCCCACGGTCAAGCCCGCCGGGCCCGCCGTCGAGCCCGCCGCCGAGCACTGACCTCGCTCATCGGGGGCGGGTCACGGCGCGCCGATCGTCGCTCCCTTGAGCGTCGTGTAGTACGGCGAACGCGCGAAGCCCGGCCCCGTCTCCTCGCCGATGTACACGTCGGCGTGGTGCTCGCCGCCCCAGCCCGGCCGGAACACGTCGGTGACCGTCCAGGTGGCCGAGCGGAACCGGTCGCACACCTTCGCCGGGAGGGGCCTGCCCCCGGCGGTCCTGCCGCAGTCGGCGACGGCGAAGCGCTGTCCGCGCGCCAGCACGTCCCGGTCGGCCGCCGCCGACGACCAGGCGCGCAGCGGCCTGGCGCGCGAGTCGCGGGTGCTGGAGTCCAGCCACCAGCCGACGGAGGAGGACCAGTTGAGGTAGCGGCCCCTGGTGGGGCCCTCGGTGATCCGCCCGCTGCCCTCCATCTTGATCACTTTGAGGAAGTCCGCCGGATACTTCCCGAGGGGCGTCTTCCCCCATTTGCAGTGCAGCCGGGGACAGCCGCGCACTTCGGTGAGCCGTCCGCCGTGGAACGACTGCACCGCCGTGTAGTACGTCGTGATGCGCCAGGAGGCGCGCTTGCCGAGGATCCTGAGCGGGCGGTTGCTCCGCGTCGCCTCCGGCGGCGCCGCCCGGGGGGCGTCCTGGAGCGGCGCGGCCGTCGAGGCGGCGGGCGCGGGCGGGGCGGTCGGCGGGGGGACGTTCGCGGTGGGCGCCCCCGACGCGGTGCCGCAGCCCGCGATGGCCAGACATGCCGTCACGACAGCGGCCTGCGGTCCCTTGGGCCGCATCCCACCTCCCCGTCACCGGAAGCACCGAAGGACACTATGCCGCATCCGGCTCCGGTGGACGGTCCCGACGCGGTGAGCCGTCGGTGACCCCGGGGCGCCGTCAGTGGCCCCGGGCGATCCATTCGTCGAGGTGGGGTGCTTCGGCGCCGATGGTGGTGGAATCGCCGTGACCGGTGCGCACCACCGTGTCGGGCGGCAGGGTCAGCAGCCGTCGCCGGATGGAGTCGATGATGGTGGGGAAGTCGGAGAACGACCGTCCGGTCGCGCCGGGCCCGCCCTGGAACAGGGTGTCGCCGGAGAACACCGTGCCCAGCGCGGGGGCGTGCAGGCACACCGCGCCGGGGGAGTGGCCGGGGGTGTGCAGCACCGTCAGGCCGGTTCCGGCCACGGTGATGACCTGGCCGTCGGTCAGCTCCCCCTGCGGGGAGGTCTCGGGGTGTCTCCGCTTCCACAGCATCAGATCCGACGGGTGCAGCAGCACCGGGGCGCCGGTGCGGGCCGACAGGGCCGGGGCGGCGTCGATGTGGTCGTCGTGCCCGTGGGTGGAGACGATCGCCAGCAGGGTCCGGTCGCCGACGGCGGCGGCGATGGCGTCGGCGTCGTGGGCGGCGTCGATCACCACGCACTCGGCGTCGTCGCCGACGATCCAGACGTTGTTGTCGACCTCCCAGGTGCCGCCGTCCAGGGAGAAGGTGCCGGAGGTGACCAGGTGGTCGACGCGGACCCCGCCGGACCGGGCCATCACAGCACCACCACCGAGCGCAGCACGTCGCCGTGGTGCATCTTGGTGAAGGCCTCTTCCACCTGGTCGAGGGCGATGGTCTCGGAGACGAAGGCGTCCAGCTCCAGGCGGCCCTGGAGATACAGGTCGATCAGCATCGGGAAGTCCCGCGAGGGCAGGCAGTCGCCGTACCAGGACGACTTCAGCGCCCCGCCGCGCCCGAAGACGTCCAGCAGGGGAAGCTCCAGGGTCATGTCGGGGGTGGGGACGCCGACCAGCACCACGGTCCCGGCCAGGTCCCGGGCGTAGAACGCCTGCTGGTAGGTCTGCGGCAGCCCCACCGCGTCGATGACCACGTCGGCGCCGAACCCGCCGGTCAGGTCCTGGACGGCCGTGACGACGTCGGTGTCGCGGGCGGCGACGGTGTGGGTGGCGCCCAGCCCCCGGGCGGTGGCCAGCTTGCGCTCGTCCAGGTCGATCGCGATGATCTTCGCCGCTCCGGCCAGGCGGGCGCCCAGCACCGCCGCCGCGCCGACCCCGCCGCAGCCGATCACGGCCACGCTGTCGCCGCGCCCGACGCCGCCGGTGTTGATCGCCGCGCCCAGCCCGGCCATCACCCCGCATCCCAGCAGCCCGGCCACCTCCGGGCGCGCGGCCGGGTCCACCTTGGTGCACTGCCCGGCGGCCACCAGGGTCTTGTCGGCGAACGCGCCGATCCCCAGCGCCGGGGACAGCTCGGTGCCGTCGGCCAGCGTCATCCTCTGGGCCGCGTTGTGGGTGTCGAAGCAGTACCAGGGGCGACCGCGCCGGCACGCCCGGCACTGGCCGCACACCGCCCGCCAGTTCAGGATCACGAAGTCGCCGGGGGCGACCTCGGTGACGCCGTCGCCGACGCTCTCCACGGTGCCGGCGGCCTCGTGGCCGAGCAGGAAGGGGAACTCGTCGTTGATCCCGCCCTGGCGGTAGTGCAGGTCGGTGTGGCAGACCCCGCAGGCCTGGACCCTCACCACCGCCTCGCCCGGCCCCGGATCGGGAACGGTGATCGTCTCGATCCGGACCGGCTCCCCCTTGCCCGGTGCGATGACCCCGCGTACCTGCTGTGCCATGGCGGCCCCTCTCGCCGATCGTCTCCCTCTCCCGACCTTAGGGGACGAGGGGCCGCCCGGATAACTTCGCTTACTGTAGTTCCGTGCGACCTGGCCTTTCGCACCCGGAAGGGGACCGCCGTGCCGCCCTGCGCGCCGCCCTCACCGGGGAGTGGCCAGGCCGGTGTCGTAGGCGATGATGACCAGCTGGACGCGGTCGCGCGCGCCCAGCTTGGTCAGCAGCCGCGCGACGTGCGCCTTGGCGGTCGCCACGCTGATGGTCAGCTCGGCGGCGATCTCGTGGTTGGACAGGCCGCGCCCGACGAGGGCGAGCACCTCGCGCTCGCGCCCGGTGATCCCGTCCAGCGGCGGCGGCGCGGGCGCGGACCGGGACACGAACTCGGCGATCAGGCGGCGGGTGACGGCCGGGGCCAGCAGCGCGTCGCCCGCCGCCACCACGCGGACGGCGCCCAGGATGTCCTCCAGCGCCATGTCCTTGACCAGGAACCCGCTCGCCCCCGCGCGCAGCGCCGCGTGAACGTACTCGTCGTCGTCGAACGTGGTGAGCACCAGCACCTTCGCCGTGCCGGCGGCGACGATCCGGCGGGTGGCGGCGATGCCGTCCATGCCGGGCATGCGGATGTCCATCACGACGAGGTCGGGCCGCAGCCCGGCGGCCAGCCGGACCGCCTCGGCCCCGTCCCCGGCCTCGCCGACCACCGTCAGGCCGGGCTGGTCGGCGATGAGCGTCCGCAGCCCGGTGCGGATCAGCGGCTGGTCGTCGGCCAGCACGAGCCGGACCTCCGCCGCCTGGTCCGCCGCCTGGTCCGCCGCCCGGTCCGCCGTCATCGGGCCGCCGCCGTCGCCGGGACCGGCAGCCTGGCCGCCACGCGGAAACCGCCCCCGGGGCGCGGCCCGGCGTCCAGGGTGCCGTGCAGCAGCCCGGCGCGTTCCCGCATCCCGACGATCCCGAAGCCGCCGCCCTCGCCCCCGCCGGATCCCCGCCCGTCGTCGACGACCTCGATGGTCAGGTCCCCGTCCCGGTAGCCGACGGTGACCCGGCACTCGTCGGCGCGGGCGTGCCGCACCACGTTGGCGACCGCCTCCTGGACGATGCGGAACGCCGCCGCGTCCACCTCCGGGGGCAGCGCCCGCCGGTCGCCCTCCCACCGGACCTCCACCCGCACCCCGGCGTTCCCGGTGGTGGCGGCCAGCCGGTCGAGGTCGGCCAGCCCGGGGACGGGGTCGAGCGGCGCGGGGGCCGCGGTCTCGCCGGGCTCGGCCTGGCGCAGCGCGCCCAGCATCCGCCGCAGCCCCGCCAGGGTCTCGCGGCTGGTGTCCTCGATGGCGGTGAGCGCGTCACGGGCCTTGGCGGGCTGGGAGTCGATGACCCGCGCGCCCACGCCCGCCTGGATCGCGATGACGCCGATGCTGTGGGCGACCATGTCGTGCAGCTCGCGGGCGATGCGCAGCCGCTCGGCGGTGACGGCCCGGGAGGTGGCCTGCGCGTGCAGCGCGGCGGCGTGCTCGCGGCGCTGGCGCGCCGACAGGCCCGTCGCCAGGGCCGCCGCGAACGCCAGCACGACGGAGGTGACGGCGGAGAGCAGCGCCGGGCCGTGGGCGAACAGGGCCGCGACCATGAGGTGCGCGCCGAGCGTCGGCACGGCCAGGGCGGCGGCGGCCCGCCGGGAACGGGTGGCGGCGACCAGCGCCACGGCCAGGTCGTCGGCGGCCACCTTCAGGTAGCTCAGCGGCCACGTCACCTCCACCGCGACCACCGCGACCCAGCCGAGCAGCATCAGCGGGACCAGCGCCTCGGGCCGCCTCCGCCACAGCAGCACGGGCAGCACCATCAGCAGCGCGGGCACGACGTACGCGCCGATGCCGGCAACGGCGGCGTGGCGCGGCAACGTCGCGAACATCACCGTCATGCAGGCCGTGACCCCGCACCAGGACAGGAGCGTCCAGGCGGCCCGGCGCAGGCGGCCGGGCCAGGGGGAGGCGGGGGAGGCGGAGGCGGGCATGCCGCGATCGTAACGAGCGGCCCCGGCGCCCGGTATCGGCCCGCGGGCGTACGCCCGCGGGCCACCGCGTGCTCCCGCGAATGTGGCCGACGGCCCGACGATTTCGGAACGCCCTCCCCGCCACCGTCGACGGCGTGAACCAACGAACGGAAAACATCCTCAAGGTCCTGCTGGCCGTCGAGCTGGCGGCGGTGGTGGTCTTCTCGGTCCGGTACGACTCGCTGGACTTCCGCATCTACATGCAGGGCGGCCAGGCCCTGACCGACGACGCCTCGCTCTACCTGCGGAAGTGGTCCGGCCTCTGGTTCACCAACACGCCGTTCGCGGCGCTGCTCTTCGCGCCCTGGTCGGAGCTGCCGCTCACCGCCGCGCGGGTGCTCTGGCAGCTGTCGACGGTGGCGGCGTTCGCGTCCGCCTGCGCGACCGCGCTGAAACTGGCCGGTCACCGCCCCACCCGAGGGGTGCTCCTCGCCGTGGTGGCCGCCGGGCTGCTCCTCGCGCCCGTCCACCACACCCTGTTCCAGGGGCAGGTGAACGTCTTCCTTCTCGCGCTCATCCTGGCCGACGTCCACCGCGTCTCCCAGGGGAGGGCGGCGGGGATCGGCATCGGGATCGCGGCGGCCGTCAAGCTGACCCCGGCCATCTTCATCCCGATGCTCCTGCTGACACGCAGGACGAAGTCCGCGATGGTCGCCGGCGGGGCGTTCCTCGGCTGCACGGCACTGGCCCACGCGGTCGCACCGGACGCCTCCCGCCAGTACTGGCTGCACACCTTCTACGACACCTCCCGCGTCGGCAGGACCTACATCAGCAACCAGTCGCCCTACGGGGCCATCTGCCGGATCATGGGCAGCCCGGAGCGAGTGGGGGAGTGGTTCGCCGTCGTGCCGGTGGTGCTCGCCGTCGCCGGACTGGCCCTGGCGGCGGCGTGGGCGCGCCGCGGCGACTGGCCGGCGGCCGCGACCGTGACCGGGGTGACCGGCCTGCTGGTCTCCCCGATCTCCTGGGCCCACCACTGGGTCTGGGTCATGCCGGCGCTGCTCCTGCTGCTGCGCGACGGCCACCGCCGGACCGCCGGATGCGTCTACGTCCTGTTCGTCCTGGCCCCGCTGTGGTGGACCCCGCACAACGGCCACCCCCTCCAGTACGGCTTCCGCGGCCCGCTGACGCTGGTGGCCAACTGCTACCTGGTCGCGGGCCTGGCCTTCCTGGCGCACCAGGCACTCCGGCTCCGCTCGACCCGGAACTTGTCATTGACAAGTTCCGGTCCGGCATGGCATCTTGTCAGTGACAAGTTCAGACGAGGAGTCGACCATGAGCCTGCCGCCGAGCCGGGTCCGCAACCTGTGGCACCTGACCGAGCCCGTGCACGCCGTTCTCTACTACGCCCCTGAGGTGCTGGCGGAGGCCGCCGCCCTCGGCTACGCGACCGACACCCGCTGGCCCTCCTACTTCGCCTGGCGCCCCGCCCCGCTGGGCGCGGCCGGACCGAACGCGGTGGCCGCGGCGTTCTACAGCTTCTCGCCCGCCATGGTGGCCGAGCACGTCCCGGCCGCCTGGCGGGTCGCCGACCCCGGCACCGTCCTGGCGGCCCGGCTGCGCGCGATCGACGCGACCTACCGGACCCTGCTGGGCGACGCCCTCGCCTCGCCCGAGGTCAAGGAGGCCGCCGAGCTGGCCCGCCGCGCGGCCGAGTCCGCCGGGACCGCGGGCCGTCCCCTGGCCGCCGCCAACGCCGACCTCCCCTGGCCGGACGAGCCGCACCTGGTGCTGTGGCAGGCCGCCACGATCCTGCGCGAGCACCGGGGCGACGGCCATGTCGCGTCGCTGCTCACCGAGGGCCTGGACCCGGTCGAGGCGCTGGTGTCGTTCGCCGCGTTCGGCGCGGCCCGCAGGCAGGTCTTCGACAGCCGGGGCTGGACGCCCGGGCAGTGGGAGGAGGCCGGGGACCGCCTCCGCTCCCGCGGCCTCCTGGCGGCGGACGGGACGCTCACCGAGGCGGGCCGCGCCCTGCGGCAGCGGATCGAGGAACGCACCGACGCGCTGGCGGCGGGCCCGTGGGAGACCCTCGGCGAGGCGGGGGCGGACCGCTTCACCGAGGTGATCGCACCGGTCTGGGCGGCCGCCGTCGGCAGCGGCCTGCTCCCCGCCGAGAACACCCTGGGCATCGGCAAGGTCGGCTGACGGGCGGCGCGGGGAGTCGCAGACGTTCCAACGGGACGGCGACGCCCCGCCCCGCCGCGCCGCAGGCATGGCGATGGGCAGGCCATGACGTCCGCCCCCTCGGCCGGTAACTCTGTTAGTTGTAGTATCGCAGACCGGACCTTACCGAGGAGGCGCCGATGGCACGGACCGGCATCTGGGTCCTGGGCGGCCACCAGACCGACTTCGCCCGCAACTGGGCGCGGGCCGGCCTGGAGTTCGCCGACCTCACCCGCGAAGTGGTGGACGGCGCCCTGACCGCGGCGGGCGTCGGCCCGGACGCCGTCGAGGTGATCCACGTCGGCAACGCGTTCGGCCAGCTTTTCACCGGCCAGGGCCGGCTCGGCGGGACGCCCGTGGACGCCGCCCGGCAGGTCACCGGCGTCGCCGGGGCGTACCAGATCGAGGGGGCCCGCCGGGTCGGCGCCCTCAACATCGGGGGCAGCGCCACCACCACCGTCAGCCTGGTCGCCGAGGAGGGCACCGATGGACGTTGAGGTCGTGGGACGGGTCCTGTCCACCCTCCCCGGGGACGACGACCACCCCTACCGCACCGGCCCCTGGCGCCCGCAGACCACCGAGTGGCGCGCCGACGACCTGGCGGTGGTCGAGGGCGAGATCCCCGCCGACCTCGACGGGGTCTACCTGCGCAACACCGAGAACCCCGTCCACCCGGCGATCCGCCTGTACCACCCGTTCGACGGCGACGGCATGGTCCACGTCGTCGGGTTCCGCGACGGGAGGGCGTTCTACCGCAACCGGTTCGTCCGCACCGACGGGTTCCTCGCCGAGCAGGAGGCGGGCGAGGCGCTGTGGGCGGGCATCGCCGACCGTCCCGCGCTGTCGCGGCGGCCGGACGGCTGGGGCGCGCGCACCCGCATGAAGGACGCCTCCAGCACCGACGTCGTCGTGCATAACGGCCACGTCCTGTCGAGCTTCTGGCAGTGCGGCGACCTCTACCGGCTCGACCCCCTCACCCTCGACACCGTCGGCAAGGCGACCTGGGGCGGCGGCTTCCCCTCCGACTGGGGCGTCTCGGCGCACACCAAGACCGACGGGCACACCGGCGAGCTGCTGTTCTTCAGCTACTCCACCGAGGCCCCCCACCTGCGGTACGGCGTGGTCGACGACCGGGACCGCCTCGTCCACCACGCCGACGTCCCGCTGCCGGGCGCGCGGCTGCCGCACGACATGGCGTTCACCGAGAACTACGCGATCTTCAACGACTTCCCGCTGTTCTGGGACCCGGAGCTGCTGGAGCGGGGCAGGTACGCCTCCCGCTTCCACCCCGACCTGCCCTCCCGCCTCGGCGTGATGCCGCGGCGCGGCGACGCCTCGCGGATCCGCTGGTTCGAGGCCGAGCCGACCTACGTGCTGCACTTCGCCAACGCCTACGAGGACGGCGACGAGATCGTCCTCGACGGGTTCTTCCAGGGCTGCCCCGAACCGCCCGACCCCCGCGGCGAGGGCGTCTACCAGCGCATGTTCCGCTTCCTGGCGCTGGAACGCATGCAGACCCGCCTGCACCGGTGGCGGCTGAACCTGGCGACCGGCCAGGTGAGGGAGGAGCACCTGGCGGAGCGGTACACCGAGTTCGGCACGATCAACCCGGGGCACGGCGGACGCCCCCACCGCTACACCTACGCCGTCACCCAGAAGCCGGGCTGGTTCCTGATGGACGGGATCGTCCGGCACGACACCCGCACCGGGGCGCAGGAGCGGTACGCGTTCCCCGAGGGCGTCTACGGCAGCGAGACCGCCATGGCGCCGCGCGCGGGCGCCACCGCCGAGGACGACGGCTACCTCATTACACTGACGACGGACATGAACACCGACGCCTCCGAGTGCCTGGTGTTCGACGCGGCCCGGCTGACCGACGGCCCGGTGGCCCGCCTGCGGCTCCCGGAACGGATCTCCAGCGGCACCCACTCCGCCTGGGCGCCCGGCTCGGCCCTGCCGCGCTGGCGCGACACCGACACCGCCGCGGAGGCGATCGGTCTGTGAGGGGGAGCGCGGGTTGGACGAGGCGACGCCGACCCCGCTGCCCCCCGGAGGGCGGAACGCCATCGCCGTCACCATGGGCCTGACGGGCGACGAGTGGACGCTGCTGATCCTGCGCTACGCCCACCAGGGCGTGCGGCGCTACGCGGACTGGCGCGAGCACCTGGCCATCTCCGACTCGGTGCTGTCGGCCCGACTGGCGCTGCTCACCGACAGCGGCCTGCTGGAGCGCGCCGCCTACCAGCGGCGGCCCACCCGGTACGAGTACCGGCTGACGCGGCGGGGCCGGGAGTTCTGGCCGGTCCTGGTGTCGATCTGGGCGTGGGAGTACCGGTGGGTCGCCGGGCACCACGAGACCCTGCCGTGGATGCGGCACCGGGCCTGCGGCGAGCGCATGGAACCGCTGCTGGCCTGCGCGGAGTGCGGCCAGGGCGTCCGGCCGCGCGACGTCGACGGCCGCCTGGGGCCGAGCGGCGGCGACGGGCGCTCGGTGCCCGCCGCGACGACCCGCCGCCGTTCCGGGGCCGCCGGGGCGGGCGGCGCGGGCCTGTTCCCCGAGACCATGGCGTTGATCGGCAACCGGTGGTCGGTGGTGATGCTGGGCGCGGCGTTCCTGGGCGCGCGCCGCTTCGGGGAGTTCCAGCAGGCCATGGGCGCGCCGCCGGCGATGGTCGCCGACCGGCTGCGCACGTTCACCGGGCTGGGGGTGCTGGCGGGCCGCCCGAGCGCCGACCGCGCCGCCTGGAACGAGTACCGGCTGACCGACAAGGGACGCGCGTTCTTCCCGGTGGTGATGACGGCGATCGACTGGGGGCAGCGCTGGTTCCGCGCCCCCGACGGCCCCGCCCTCGTCGCGACGCACCGGGGGTGCGGGCGGGCGTTCGTCCCCCGCCTGGTCTGCGACGCCTGCTCCGTCCCGCTGGAGGAGGGGGACGTGCTGGTGGAACCGGCGCCCGCGGCGGTCCCGCCCGCTACCTGAGAGGGAACCCGGAGATCACCGCCGCGCGCGATGCCGGTTCGACGGGCCGGTCGGCACGCTGAAGCTCGTTGATTTCGGGACATCTCAGGAGCATCTGATGAACTTCAGCGCACGCCGCGGCCTCGTGGTCGTCCTCACGGCGGGACTGGCGGCCGGCGCGGTCGGCGGGCTCGCCGCGCACGCGGACACCGCCGCCCGGACGCACGCCGCGGTGCGGGCGGACACGCGGGGCGAGATCGTCTCCTCCGTCCGCGTCAAGCGCATGTCGGCCAAGCAGGCGCGTGCCTGGCTGGCCTCCGACGGTTTCGACGCCAGGGCCGTCCGGTACGGCGTGGACGCCTACCGGCTGGTCTACCGCACCGTCGACGCCCGGAAGCGCCCCACCACCGCCAGCGGGCTGCTGGTCCTGCCGCGCAACGGCGACCGCAGCCTGCGGACCGTCTCCTACACGCACGGGACCATGAGCTACAAGAAGGACGCCCCATCCGTCACCAAGGACGTGTGGGGTCCCGGCGCGGCCGTCACCTACGGCGGCGCGGGCTTCGCGGCCGTCGCGCCCGACTACCTCGGGCTCGGCAAGGGGCCCGGCGCCCACCCGTGGATGCACGTGCCGTCGGAGACGACCGCCTCGCTGGACATGCTGCGCGCCGCCCGGAACTTCGCCCCGCGCACCGGCCGCGCCCTGGAACGCCAGGTCCTGGTCACCGGCTTCTCGCAGGGCGCCTCGGCGGCGCTCGGCCTGGCGCGGGCGTTGCAGGAGGGCGCCGACCCGTGGTTCCGGGTGCGGGCCGTCGCGCCGATCAGCGGCGCCTACGACTTCGGCGGCACCCAGCTGCCCGCCACGGTGGGCGGGAGGATCCCCGCCAAGTACGCCGTCGTGTACGCCTCCTACCTGCTGACCTCCTGGAACCGCACCCACGGCCTCTACCGGACGCCCGACGAGGTGTTCCGCCCGCCCTACGCCGGCCGCGTCGAGAAGTACTTCGACGGCAACACGCCCGGCGCGGAGATGTTCCAGGGGCTGCCCGGCACGCTGACCGAGCTGCTCACCCCGCGCGGCCAGGAGATGCTGCGGGCCCCCGGGGGGAGGCTGGCCGAGGCCCTCCGCCAGGACGCCGCCGCCGTCATGGGCTGGACGCCGCGCGTCCCGGTCCGCCTCTACAAGATCAGCGACGACGAGCAGGCCGTCACCGGCAACACCGACCGCCTCGCGGCCGCGTTCCGCGCCCGCGGCGTGCGCGCCCCGGTGATCGACGTGGGGGACCGCGTCTACGAGGAGTCCCGCCACCTCGGCTCGAACCTGACCGGCACGGCCCTGACGGTGCGCTGGTTCAGGACGCTGCGCTGACCTCGTCGAAGCAGATCGCCTTCAGCCGGTCGGCGGCGGCGCGGTCCAGCACCGTGACCCCGGCGGCCGGCGGCAGCGTCCCGGTGGCGCGGGCCCGCGCGATGATCGGCTGCCACAGCCGCACGTGCCGCGCGAACGTCGCCGGCGTGAGGATGCGGCCGCGCGCGTACTGCCCGGCGCGCGCGGTCCCGGGGTCCACGTCCAGCAGGACCATGTGGACCTGCGTGCCGCGCCGCCGCGTCAGCCAGGCGAAGCCGCGCAGGATGTGCGGCCACGTCCCGCGCGTGTGCGCCACGACGCTGCGCCCGCCCAGCACCGCCCGCGTGATGCGCCACACGTGCGTGGTGTGCACGATCGGGACGCGGGCGCGCGGCGGCACCGGCCCCAGGAACCGCGCCCACCAGTTGCGTGCCTGCCGCGAGTCGATCACCAGCGCGGGACCGGCCGGGACCGGCAGCTTCTCGTCGCCGCGCAGCCCGTACAGCCGGTCCAGCAGGGTGCTCTTGCCCGCGCCGGGCAGCCCGGCGACGAGCACCAGCGTTCCCCGGGGGTAACGCAGTTCGTTGGTGGTCTCGGTCGGGTCGGCTCTGCGGATGGCATCTCCCTGGTGTCGGCCCCGATTGCGGTCTGAGCGGATGCGGCTGACCGGACGCGGTGTGACGGAGACAACGAACATCCGTGCGACTCCGTTCCGTTCTTGGCGGATCCGTGACCGAGATGTTTCCTGCCCATCCCCGCATGAGTAGTTTGTCTTCTTTCTCTGGGGGGACCACCGGCACATGGCTACTCTCTTGTGGATCATCGCCGTCGTACTGGTCATCGCGGGCGTCTACGTCCTCGTGGCGCGCCGCGACCTGCTGTGGGGCATCATCCTGATCGTCGTCGGCCTGCTCATCGGCCCCGGCGGCGTCAGCATCTTCGGTTGACCCCACGGTAACCGCCGTCCGGGCCGATCCGGCGCACCGACGCCGGGACCCGCGCCCGGAACCAGCGTTCCGGTCACCGCGACCGGAGCGTGATCCCCCCACGTCCCCGAACCCAACCGCCGCAGCTACCAACGAACGCCGCCGCCGTATGCCCCGCCCCGCCGGGGCATACGGCACACCGTCGCCCAAGGCGGCCGCGGTCACGGATCCGGTCGGCGACCTCCGCCCACCGAAGCGCGATGACCGCGGCCGCCCCACACGGACACCGGCCCCGCGGCGCGAGCCCTGTCCCCGTTCACGAGAACGCGCGGACCACGCCGCCGCCCCGCCCGCCGACCGGCATCGCCGACGATCTCCGGCCACCCCGGCTCCATCACACCGCCCGCCGCCTCCGCGACGCGCCCCTGTCCCCATCCGCGAGAACCCGAAGCTCCACGCACCAGGCCCGCCCGCACCGCGCGAAAGAGGGCCCGAGTCTCGCCTGCTGCCACCCTTGCCGTCAGCCCCCTGCCATGTGACTCAGCCCCACCTGCGGAAGCGCAGGAAGCCGCATGCCGGACCCCGTCCGGGCCACGTGGAGGAGGGCCCGGATCTCGTCTATTGCCGCGCTTGCTGTCGGCCTCCTGCTGTGTGACCCGGTCCCATCTGCGGAAACGCAGGGAGTCGAGTGCCGGACCCCTCCGAACGGCGTGAACGAGGGCTCAGGTCTCGCTCGTTGCCGCGTTTGCCGTCAGCCTCCTGCCGTGTGACTCGGCTCCATCTGCGGGAAGGTAGGGAGTCGAGCGCCGACCTCGTCCCGGTCGCGTGAACGAGGTATGCGCCGTCGGCTTCCCGGTGCGTGCTTCGGTTCCGTTCAGGTGGGGTCACTGCTGGTGGCGGGCGCGGAACGCGGCGGCCTTGGCGCGGTTTCCGCAGCCTCGCATGTCGCACCAGCGGCGGGTGCGGCGGTGTGAGGCGTCCACGTACAGCCTCGTGCACGGGGCCGCCTCGCACTCGCGGATCAGGTCCCGCCCGGGGCCGCCGAGCAGCTCGATCGCGGCCCGCGCGGCGCTGGACATCGCCGCCGGCAGGTCGCCGGTCCGTTCCAGGCCGTCGGCGGTGAGCGTCACGCCGGCCGGTGGGGGAGCGGCGGCCGTGTTGAGCCGTTCGCGGTCGGGGCCGGGGAGGGGCTCCCCGCGCCGCGCGGCCGTGGCCAGGCGGTAGATCGCCTCGCGGAGCGCCACGGCGTGGCGCAGGTCGTCCCCGGTCACGGCGGGCGGCGTGTCGAGCAGGCCCGCGGCGACGACCCACCGGCCCAGGTCCTGCGGTGAGGCCAGCATCTCGACCCGCTCGTTGCGGCGGTGGCCGACCGTTCCGGCGAGGTCCAGGCCGAGGTTGCCGCTGACGAAGGTGAAGTCCACCCCTCGATGGTAACCGAGTTGACAGGTTACTTCGGCGGCTGCCATCTTTCGTAACCATCTGAGACGGTTACTTTCGGGAGGGCGCATGGCCACGCTCGTCGCAGGGGAGGCGCGGAGCGCGTCGCGGCATCGGTGGGTGGTACTGGCGGTGGGGGTGGGCGCGCAGGCCAGCTTCTCGGCGATGTTCTCCGGGCTGCCGGTCGCCGGCGTCGTCATGCGCGCCGACTACCGGCTGTCCACCGCCGGGCTCGGGCTGGTCCTGGGCTGCCTCAGCCTGGGCGTGGCGACCTGCGACCTGCTGTGGGGGATGCTCACCGACCGGCTCGGGGACCGCCGGACGCTGATCACCGGGCTGACCGCGACCGGGGCGCTGCTGGCGCTGATGGCGGCGGTGGCCGCGCCCGGCGACGGGGTGGGGACGGCGATGCTGGCCGGCTGCGTGTTCGCCCTCGGAGCCCTGGGGGCCAGCGTCAACAGCGCCTCCGGGCGCGCGGTGATGACCTGGTTCGCCGACGGTGAGCGCGGGCTGGCGATGAGCGTCCGCCAGGCCGCGATCCCCGCCGGGGGAGCCGTCGGCGTCGCGCTGGTGCCCTGGCTGGCCGGCACGTACGGCTTCCGCGCCGCCTACCTGGCGCTCGCCCTGCTGTGCCTGCTCAGCGTCGCGGCGACCTGGCGGTGGCTGCACGAGCACGACGGCGGGGCCGCGCCCGGCGCCCGTCCCGCGGCCGGGCCCTCGCCGCTGCGCCGCCCGGACGTGTGGCGGCTCGCCCTGGCCGGAGGGCTGCTGACCGTCCCGCAGTTCGCCGTGCTGACCTTCACCGGGATCTTCCTGCACGACGCGCGCGGCCAGGGAACGCTGCTGGCCGGTCTCGCCGTCATCGTCGCCCAGGTGGGCGGGGGCGCGGCGCGCATCGGGACCGGGCTGCTCAGCGACCGGGGCCGGGACCGGCGAGTGCTGGTGCGGATCATCGCGCTGGCGACCGCGGTCGCGATGGCGGGCGCGGCCGTGCTCACCTCCGCGCCCGTCGCGCTGACCGTCGCCGCGCTGGCCCTCGGCGGGCTGCTGGCCAACGCCTGGCACGGCGTCCTCTACACCGAGGCCGCCGTCATGGCGGGCGCGGGCCGGGCCGGCAGCGCGCTCGGGCTGGCGGGCACCACGCTGTTCGGCGCCGCGTTCGTCACCCCGCTGGTCGTCCCGGCGCTGCTGGAGGTCGCTCCCTGGGAGGCGGTGTGGGCGTTCGCGGCGCTGACCCCGCTGCTGGCGGTGCCGCTCGTCCCGGCCCGCGCCCGGCGGTGAGCCCTACCAGCCCCGGGCGCGCCACTCGGGCAGGCCGGGACGTTCGCGGCCCAGCGTGGAGTCCGCGCCGTGCCCCGGATAGAACCAGGTCGCGTCCGGCAGCCGGTCGAAGATCCGTTCCTCGACGTCCGACAGCAGCTGCTTGAACAGCGTCGGATCACCCCAGGTGTTGCCCACCCCGCCGGGGAACAGGCTGTCCCCGGTGAACAGGTGCGGGCGGTCGGCCAGCTCGCCGCCCGCCTCGTACAGCAGCGCGATCGACCCGGGTGTGTGGCCGCGCAGATGGATCACCTCCAGCGCCGCCCGCCCCACCCGGACGGTGTCGCCGTGCTCCACCGGCTCGGCCACCGGCACCGGCAGCGCCTCGGCGTCGTGCGGGTGCGCCGCCACGGGCGCGCCGGTCGCCTGCACCACCTCCGCCAGCGCCATCCAGTGGTCCTGGTGCCGGTGCGTGGTAACGACCCGGGCCAGGGGCCCGTCGCCGACCAGCTCCAGCAGCCGGGACGCCTCGTTGGCGGCGTCGATCAGCAGGCGTTCGCCGGTGGCCGTGCAGCGCAGGATGTAGGCGTTGTTGTCGTAGGGGCCGACCGCCACCTTCGTGACGGTCAGGCCCGGCAGCTCCCGCACGTCGGGCCGGCCGCCGACCTCGACGTGTCCCGTGTAGCTCATGTCGACCTCCACTCGTGGACGGCACCATCTTTCCCCATCGGCCGTCTCCGCCGCGCGGGGCGGACCTCCGAATGGGTCGTCCGACGCAGAGCATCTGGGTACTTTCTGGCGGACAACCCGGCCGGGATGTCTCACCATGGCTCCGACGGCACCGGACGACCCCCCCGGATGGTGAGGAGTGATCGACCACGACGTACGGCCCGGAAGCTTCTGGGAACGCCTCACCCCCGCCGACCGGCAGGCGCTGCGCGCGATGGGACGCCGCACCGACGTGCCGCCCGGCGGGTTCCTGTGCCACCAGGGCGTGGCCGCGTCCGGCGTGTGCGTGGTGTTCCGGGCGGGCACCCGCACCGTCGGCAACGCGCTGGCCAAGGAGTTCGTCGACTCCAGCGAGGGCGACGAGTCGATCATCGACCTGTTCGGGCCGGGCGACCTGGTCGGCGCGCTCGCCCCGTGGGGGCACCCGCAGCGCGCGTCGGTGCGGTCGCTGGACCACGTGGCGGTGCTGCGCATCGACCGCCGCCAGTTCGGCAGCCTGCTGGCCGCCAACCCGCAGGTCGCCGAGGCGATGATGCACACCGTCGCCGAGAGCGGCACCCTCGGCGGACGGCGGCACGCCGTCCGCGTCGCCGAGCACCAGCAGCGCCTGGCCTACCACCTGCTGGAGCTGGCACACCGGTTCGGGGACGCCGCCGCCCACGGCGTCGAGATCCCGCTGCGGCTCAGCCAGGCCGACCTGGCGAACTGGGCGGGCATCTCCCGCGAGACGCTGGTGCGCTGGTTCCGCCGCTGGCGGGCGCGCGGCATCCTCGACGGGCGCACCCGGCCGCTGACGATCCTGGACCCCGAGGCGCTGCGGCTGGCCGCCAGCCCCTGGGGCGACGAGTGGCCCGCCGCCGGCCGCCCCGACCCGGCCGTCCCCGACCGCGTCCCCCGCGCCGGGCTGGCGGCCCGGTCACCGGTGCGGCTGGAGCCCGCCGGGACGCCCGCCACGACCCCGGCGGTGGTGCGGCTGCCCGCCGACAAGCCGTTCTTCACCGGCCGGAACGTCAGCCTCAACAAGCTCGACCTGCTCGTCGTCCAGACCGAGATGCCCCGCGCCGTGGTCATCCAGGGCATGGCGGGCGTCGGCAAGACCACGCTGGCGCTGCACTGGGCGCACCGGGCCGCCGACCGGTTCCCCGGCGGGGTGGTCTTCGCCGACCTGCGCGGCACCCGCGGCCCGGTCGCCCCCGCCGAGGCGATGGGCCAGGTGCTGCGCGGCGTGGGCGTGCCCGGCGACCAGCTCCCGCGCACCGAGGCGGAACTGGCCGCCCAGTGCCGGTCGCTGCTGGCCGACCGGCGGATGCTGCTGATCCTGGACGACGTCGCCGACGCCGCGCAGGTGCGGCCGCTGCTGGCGGCGCTGAACGCGGGCCTGGCGATCGTCACCACCCAGCGGCGGCTGCCCATCCCGCTGGACGACGCCGACATCCGCGTCCTGGAGCTGGCCGAGATGGCGCTGGACGAGGCCGTCGCCCTGGTCGCCGCCGTCCTCGGGCCCGGCGACCCCCGCGTCCGCCGGGAACGCAAGGCCGTCGAGCGCCTGGCCAAGGAGTGCGGCTTCCTGCCGCTGGCGCTGGCGGTGATGGCGGGCAAGCTCGCCGAGGACCCCGCCGCGCCCATCGGCGACACCGTCCGGGAGTTGGAGACCAGCGACATCCCCCCGGCGACGTCGTACGCGGCGACGTCGTACACGGTGCCGTTCGCGCCCGTGCCGTTCGGCAGGTCACCGGACCGCACCGCGCCGGCCGACCCCGCCCTCAACGGCACCCCCCTCACGGTCCCGCTCACCGCCGCGGCGCTGCCCGAGGGCGGGACGCCCGCCACCGCCACGCCCGCCCTGCACACCGCGCTCAGCCCGACGTTCGAGGTCGCCTACCGGGGGCTGCGCCCCGACCGGCGGGCGGCGTTCCGCGCGCTGGGGCTGGCCACCGGCCCCGACTTCACCGCCGCCGCGCTGGCGGCGCTCACCGGCCGCGACGCCGCCGGGGCCCGCGAGTGCCTGGAGGACCTGCGGCAGGCGTTCCTGGTCCAGGACGTCTCGCCGGGCCGCTACCGGATGCACGACCTGCTGCGCGACTTCGCCCGCGAACGCGGCCTCATCCAGGACGCCGACAACGACCGCCTGGCCGCCCAGCGCCGGCTGCTGGCCCACTACCTGGCCGAGGCCCGCCGCGCCCGCCGCGCGCTGGCCCGCCACCGCCGCCCCACCCTCGACGACGCCGACGCCGGGACCGCCGCCGACCGCGCCGCCCAGGGGCGCCACGCCGCGCTGGAGTGGTTCGAGACCGAGCGCCGCAACCTGGTCGCCGCCGCCCACCAGGCCGGGCGCCTCGGCCTGCACCGCACCTGCTGGGAGCTGGCCGACGCGCTGTTCGACTTCCAGGAGTTCCGCCGCTACACCGAGGACAACATCGGGATCCACCTGGCCGGGCTGCGCGCCGCCCGCGCCGAGGGCGACTGGCAGGCCGCCGCCGTCATGCTGCACAACCTGGCGGTCTCCTACGCCGGGCTCGGCGGCAACGTGCAGGCCATCGGGTACGCCGAGGAGGCCCGCCGGGGCTTCCGCTCGGTGGACCCGCCCGACCGGTTCGGCGAGGCGGTCGCCCTGGCCACCCTCGCCGACGTGCACGTGGCGCTCAGCCGGTACGTCACCGCCATCGAGCACGCCCGCCTGTCGCTGGAGGCCCACCGCGAGCTGGGCGACGTCGCCGGGATCGCCCGCGGCCACGAGACCCTGGCCCGCGCCTACCTGAGCCTGGCCGACTACCCGGCCGCCCAGCACCACGCCGACCAGGCCCTCACCCTGCGCCGCCAGGCCGACGACGCGCCCGGCGTCGCCGAGTCCCTGCTGACGCTGGCGCAGGTGCACCGCCGCCGCGGGACGCTCCACGACGCCGCCCGCCACGGCCTGGAGGCCCTGTTCATCCGGCAGGGCGAGGGCGACCGGCCCGGCACCGCCCAGGCGATGACCGAGCTGGCCCGCATCAACGCCAACCTGGGCCTGCGCGACCTGGCCCTGCACGACGCCCGGCAGGCCCTGCGCATCTACCAGGAGCTGGGCGGGCGCGGCGGCGAGGCGGGCACGCTGACCACGCTGGGACGGCTGATGTGCGACGCGGCCCGGTTCGCCGAGGCGTTCACCTACTGCGGGCAGGCGCTGCGGCTGCACCGCGAGATCGGCGACCGGCACAAGGAGGCCGAGACCCTCGCCCAGATCGGCATCGTGCACTGGCGGCTGGGCCGCTACCGCGAGGCCCACGAGCACCTGGTGCGCGCCCTGGAGATCCGCCGCGAGATCGGCGACCAGCACGGCGAGGCCCACGACCTGGAGCACCTGTCGATGGTCATGCGCCGCCTGGAACGCCACCAGGAGGCGTTCGTGCTCGGCCTGGAGGCCCTGGACCTGTGGCACCGCCTCGGCGCGCGCGGCCGGCTGGCCGGGACGCTGGGCAGCCTGGCCCGCACCTACCTGCGCCTCGGCCTGCACGAGGAGGCCGAACGCGCCGCCCGCCAGGCGCTGCGCCTGCGCGAGGAGATCAACGACAGCTACGGCAAGGGCATCGGCACCGACACCTTCGCCACCGTGCTGCGCCGCAGCGGCCGCCCCGTCGAGGCCCTGGAGTGGGAGCACGAGGCGCTGCGGCTGCTGGACGAGGTCGGCGACCGGTACGGCGCGGGCACCGCCCTGGTCCACCTGGCCGCCATCCACCTGGACCTGGACGACCCCGAGGCCGCCCTCGCCACCGGCCGCCGCGCCCTGGAGCAGACCACCGAGCTCGGCGACACCTACGAGCAGGCCAACGCCCTGTCCAGCATGGCCCGCGCCTGCCAGCGCCTGGGCCGCCACGACGAGGCCGTCCGGCACTCCCGGCACGAGATCGACATCCGCCGCGACATGGGCGACCATCGGGGTCAGCGCCTGGCCCTGAACCGCCTGCGCGCCTCCCACCTGGCGCGCGGCGAGCACGCCGAGGCCGCCGACTGCGTCCGCCACATCAGGGCGATCGACCAGTGGCTGGAGTCGGCCGGCGATCCCCGGCGGTGACGCGGCCCCGGCGGTGACACGGCTCACAGGGGCCGCCCGAGCGGGATGTGTCGTGCTCCATGGTCGACGGCGACCGCGCCGCCTTCACTGGAGGAGGCGGACACGACCGCCTCCTCGGCGTCCCGGGCAGGAGGAGAGATGGCCAGCACGTTCTGGGAGCGGCTGCCCGAACGGGCCCGCGGGGCGCTGCGCGAGGCCGGGTCGTACTCGCTGGTCCGGCCCGGCACGTTCCTGATGCGCGAGCACACCCGCTCCTCCCAGGTGTGCGTGCTGTTCGCGGGCGCCGTGAAGATCTGGGTCGACCGCGCCGGGGAGGTCGTCATCCTGGACGTGCTGGGGCCGGGCGACGTGCTGGGGGAGCTGGAGGCCGCCGACGGCGGCGTCCGCTACGCCAACGCCGAGGCGCTGACCGCCGTGGAGGCGCTGGGCATGCCCGCCGACCGGTTCCGCGCGGTGCTGGACTCCTGCGCCGGGTCGGTGTGGACGGTCGCCGAGGTGCTGGCCGACCGGCTGCGCGCCGCCGACGACCTGCAGACCGGCCACTTCCCCGACGACCCGGCCCGCCGGCTGGCGGCGCGGCTGCTGCGGCTGGCCGACCGGCTCGGCACCGACCTGCCCGGCGGCGGCGTGGTGATCCAGGTCCCGCTGTGCCAGCAGGACCTGGGCCGCTGGTCGGGCATGGGCCGCCGCAAGGTCGCGCAGCTGCTGGCCAGCGAGCCGTTCCGCAGCGTCGCGGTCACCCGCAACGTGATCACCGTGCGGTCCCCGGCGGACCTGCGCCGCCTCCTGGACGAGACCGACCCCGCCTGAGACCCCCGCCCCGGCCACGCACGTGCGCCACCTGACCCGCGGAGCGACGCCGCGCTCGCCAAGCCCCGGTGAGACACGAGCGTCGGGCGAGCGCCGCAGACCAGGGCGTTTGGAACACGGCCCAGGGCTTGTTTCAAAGGTGGGCCTCAGCCACGCACGCGAGCGCGTTACCTGACCTGCGGGTCCGACGCCGGAGGCGAGGGCCCGCGGGTCAGATCGCGAAGCGATGCCGCGCTCGCCAAGACCTGGTGAGGTGCGAGCCCCAGGGCGAGCGCCGTAGGTCAGGGCTTTGAAACACGACTAGAACCGGGCGGGTGGGGGCCACGGTGGTGGTATCGGTGGGGTCCCCTCGCCGCGTACCACCACGCCCGCGCCGCGCGAGCGGCCGCTCAGCCATGCCAGCAGCGCCCGTGACGACCCGGTCGCCTCCGGCCCGTCGCCGAGCGCGGCCCCGTCCCCGGAGTCGGTCGACACCAGCCGGTAGCCCGCCAGCGACCCCTGGTCTCCGGGCGGCAGCCCCGCCAGCCCGTCCAGGGTCTCCCGCAGCGCCCACCGCACGTAGGCGTCCGGCCAGTCCGCCGGCCCGTACCCCGCCGCCAGGTCCACGTGGTGCGCCTCCACCTCGTGCCACCGGCGGTAGACCGCGTACCAGGCGGGATGCTCCCACCCCGCCATCGCCCGCACCCGCGCCCGCGCCGCCTCCTCCGGCAGCGCGCGCGCCTGCTCGACGAACCGCGCCGCCGACTCCCGCAGGTCGGCGGCCTGCTCGGCCACGCCCCGCCCGGCCCCGGCCTCCAGCGCGGCGTTGCGGGCCGCGAGGCTCGGGTACTGCGGGATCTCCCGGCCGGTCCGCGCCCACTCCAGCAGGTTCCACAGCGAGTCGGCGTTGCGCGCGACATGGGTGACCACGTGCCCGCGCGTCCACCCCGGCAGCGCCGACGGCTCGCGCAGCCGCGCGTCGGTGAGCCCCGCGAGGGTGGCCAGGATCCGTTCGACTCCCGCCTCAAGGTGTTCGAGGACCTTGCGCCAGTCGTCCATGCCGGTCTCCGCCATGTCGTTCACCTCCGCGCCCGCAGGAGGCTCCATCCTGGCCCACGGCGGCCCTCCGCACCAGGAGCCGGGAAGCGCCGGGGTAACGTTCCCCTCGTGAGCCACCCGATCTGCGTCACCTGCGGGGTCCAGTACGCCGCGCCGCGCCCCGACTGCCCGATCTGCGAGGACGAGCGGCAGTACGTCGGCTGGGACGGCCAGCGCTGGACCACCCTGGAGGAGCTGCGCGCCGCCGGCCACCGGGGGAGGATCGCCGAGGAGGGCCCGAACGTGGTCGGCGTCGGCGCGGACCCGCCCACCGCCATCGGCCAGCGCGCCCTGCTGGTGCGCACCCCCGCCGGGAACGTCCTCTGGGACATGATCACCCACATCGACGACGACCTGGTCCGGCGGGTGCGCGAGCTGGGCGGGGTGGACGCGATCGCGATCAGCCACCCGCACTACTACGGCTCGATGATCGAGTGGGCGCGCGCGTTCGACGCCCCGGTCCACCTCCACGAGGCCGACCGCCGCTGGGTCGCCCGCCCCGACGACGCGGTGCGCTTCTGGGACGGCGACACCCTGGAGATCCTCGACGGCCTCACCCTGATCAACGCGGGCGTCCACTTCGACGGCGGCCAGGTCCTGCACTGGCGCGACGGCGAGGAGGGCGGGGGAGCGCTGTTCTCCGGCGACATCCTCCAGGTCGTCCAGGACCGCGACTGGGTCAGTTTCATGTACTCCTATCCCAACTTCATCCCCGAACGCCCCCGCACCGTCCGCCGCGCCCTCCGCCTGCTGGAGCCGTACGCGTTCACCCGCGTCTACGGGGCCTGGTGGAAGCGCGTCGTCTACACCGACGGCAAGGCGGCGGTCCAGCGCTCGGCCGACCGCTACCTGTCCTACGCGCTGGACGACGAGGGGTAAGCCGGTCAGATCCCGGCGAGGACCCGCTGGAGGGCGGCCGTGTCCTGGTACTCGCGCCAGTGGACGACCCGGCCGTCGCGGACCCGCAGCACCACGACGAACCCGGCCGACAGCTCCGGGCCGGACTCCCGGCCGGGCCCGGCGAGCCGGCCGGCCAGGGTGTACTCGGCGACCAGCACCTCCGGGTCGGCGGTGCGGTGCGTGACCACGTCCCGGAAACCGGTGAGCACGACCGGCAGGGCCTCCCGCCCCGCCTCCGCCAGGGCCAGGAACGCCGCGCGTCCCTCCGTCCGGCGTGGGGAGCCCTCGGCGGCGAAGGGCGTCTCGACCACCGCGTCCTCGGCGAGCATGTCCCCGGTGAGGCCGATCCCGCCGTCGAGGACGTTGCGCCGGAACCGTTCGAAGATCTCCTGGGGGCCGGGTCGCTCGGACATGGGGAGAGCCTTTCGGGAAGGTAAAGTGAGTCACCACTCATCTTCCCCTCCGGAGGGAGCCCGCATGCCCGGCGACCGGACCCGGCCACCGCGCGCCGACGCGCTGCGCAACCGCGCCCGCATCCTGGCCGCCGCCGAGGAGGCGTTCGCCGAACGCGGGGCCGCCGTCTCCACCGAGGACGTCGCCGCCCGCGCCGGGGTCGCCGTCGGCACGGTCTTCCGGCACTTCCCGACCAAGCGCGACCTCCTTGTCGCGATCATGAAGCGGCTGCGCGAGCGGCTGGCCGGGGAGGCCGGGGCGCTGCTGGCGGACGGCGACCCGGCGACCGCCCTCTTCGTCCTCTTCGACCGCCTGGTCGAGCGCGCCGCCTCCACCCGTTCCGTCGCCGCCCTGCTGGCCGGCCAGGGCACGCCGATCGACGCCGGAGCCTCCCTGGACGGGTTCGCCGACGCCGTCGCCGCCCTGCTGGACCGGGCGCAACGGGCCGGTGCGGTGCGTCCGGACGCCCGTCCCGACGAGGTCATGGCCCTGCTGTCGGCCGCCTGCCAGGGGGCCCTGGCGGGGGAGTGGGACGCCGACCTGCGCCGCCGCACCCTGGCGCTGGTCTTCGACGGGCTGCGGCCGCGCTGATATTCGTTTGCCCGGCCCCGCCGGGAGCGGTCAGGATCGCGTATGGAAACAGACCACCCCGAAACCGCGCGCCCTCCCGAACGGATCGTTCTGCCGCGGACGGCGCCGCCGGTGGTGCTGCGGCGGATGACCGAGGCCGACGCCGAGGCCGTGCACGAGGCCGTGACCGAGTCGTTCCCGCACCTGCACGCGTGGATGGACTGGGCGGCCGAACCCCCCACCCTCGCGGGCCAGGTGGAGTTCCTGCGGCACAGCGTCCGGGAGTGGGAGCAGGGCTCCCAGTGCGACTACGGCATGTTCGGGCCCGACGGGACGATGCTCGGCGCCGCCGCGCTGGCGGACCGGGGCGAGCCCGGGACGCGGGAGATCGGCTACTGGGTCCGCACCGACCACACCCGGCGCGGGCTGGCGACGGCCGCCGCCGGGGCGCTCACCGCCGAGGCGTTCGGGCTGCCCGGCGTCGAACGGACCGAGATCCGCTGTGACGAGGCCAACACCGCCAGCGCGGGCGTGTCCCGGAAACTCGGCTACCGGCTCGACCGGGTCGTGGACCGGCCCGTGAAGACCCCCCGCGAAACCGGGCGTGGCCTGGTCTGGGTCATGACGCGGGAGGCGTTCACCGCGCGCGGTTGAGCCGTGGCCGCGCGTTCCGGTGGCGGCAGATCTTCGAACACGTGTACGGTTTCGGGGTGAGCCGCCGCCTCTGGTGAGGCGCGTGTGGCGCCCGCAGAAATGCGGCGGCCTCCGCCGTCGTTATGAACCCGGGGGAGTCTGTCGCACCCCCTCGTTAGCCTGAGACCGACGGTCTCCCACCGCGCCCAGAAGAGGAACCGGATAGACGCCGTGCATGACCGACTCATCGTGCGTGGAGCACGCGAGCACAACCTGAAGGACGTCTCGCTCGACCTGCCGCGGGACGCCATGATCGTGTTCACCGGGCTGTCGGGGTCCGGCAAGTCGAGTCTGGCGTTCGACACGATCTTCGCCGAGGGCCAGCGCCGCTACGTCGAGTCGCTGTCGGCCTACGCCCGCCAGTTCCTCGGGCAGATGGACAAGCCCGACGTCGACTTCATCGAGGGCCTGTCCCCGGCGGTGTCGATCGACCAGAAGTCCACCTCCAAGAACCCCCGGTCGACCGTCGGCACCATCACCGAGGTCTACGACTACCTGCGCCTGCTGTACGCGCGCATCGGCCACCCGCACTGCCCGATCTGCGGCCGCCCGATCAGCCGCCAGGCCCCGCAGCAGATCGTCGACCGCGTCCTGGAGCTGGAGCAGGGCACCCGGTTCCAGGTGCTGGCGCCGGTGATCCGCGGCCGCAAGGGCGAGTACCTCGAGCTGTTCCGCGAGCTGCAGTCCAAGGGCTACTCGCGCGCCATCGTCGACGGCCAGACGATCCGGCTGGACGAGCCGCCCAAGCTCAAGAAGCAGGAGAAGCACGACATCTCCGTGGTCGTGGACCGGCTGTCGGTCAAGGACACGGCCCGCCAGCGGCTGGCCGACTCGGTGGAGACCGCCCTCGGCCTGGCCGGCGGCACGATCGTCCTCGACTTCGTCGACCTGCCCGAGGACGACCCCAACCGCACCCGCATGTACTCCGAGCACCTCTACTGCCCGTACGACGACCTGTCGTTCGACGAGCTGGAGCCGCGCTCGTTCTCGTTCAACTCGCCCTACGGCGCCTGCCCCGACTGCACCGGCCTCGGCACCCGCATGGAGGTCGACCCCGAGCTGGTCATCCCCGACCCCGAGCTGACCCTCGCCGAGGGCGCGATCCAGCCGTGGTCCAACGGCCACGTCAGCGACTACTTCCTGCGGCTGCTGTCGGCGCTCGGCGACGCCCTGGGCTTCGACCTGAACACCCCCTGGGAGAAGCTGCCCGCCAAGGCCCGCAAGGCGATCCTCAACGGCCACGAGACCCAGGTCCACGTCCGTTACAAGAACCGCTACGGCCGCACCCGCTCCTACTACACGTCCTTCGAGGGCGTGATCCCGTTCATCCAGCGGCGGCACTCCGAGTCCGAGAGCGACTCCACGCGCGAGAAGTTCGAGGGCTACATGCGGGAGATCCCGTGCCCCTCCTGCGAGGGCGCGCGGCTCAAGCCCTACGTCCTCGCCGTCACCATGGGCGGCAGGTCGATCGCCGAGGTCTCGGCCATGCCGATCGGCGAGGCCGCCAAGTTCCTGCTGTCGATGGAGCTGGACGAGCGCGAGAAGCACATCGCCGAACGCGTCCTCAAGGAGGTCAACGCCCGGCTCGGCTTCCTGCTGGACGTCGGCCTGGACTACCTCACCCTGGACCGCGCCTCGGCGACCCTGGCCGGCGGCGAGGCCCAGCGCATCCGCCTGGCCACCCAGATCGGCTCCGGCCTGGTCGGCGTGCTGTACGTGCTGGACGAGCCGTCGATCGGCCTGCACCAGCGCGACAACCACCGGCTGCTGGAGACGCTGCTGCGGCTGCGCGACATGGGCAACACCCTGATCGTCGTCGAGCACGACGAGGACACCATCGCCGCCGCCGACTGGGTGGTGGACATCGGCCCCCGCGCCGGCGAGCACGGCGGCGAGATCGTCGTGTCCGGCACCGTGGACGAGCTGATGGGGTCGGAGCGCTCGCTGACCGGCGCGTACCTGTCGGGCCGCCGCGAGATCCCCGTCCCGGAGGTGCGCCGCCCGCGCCAGAAGGGCCGCGAGATCGCCGTCAAGGGCGCCCAGCAGAACAACCTCCGGAACGTCGACGTGGCGTTCCCCCTGGGCGTGTTCACGGCGGTGACCGGGGTGTCCGGGTCCGGCAAGTCCACCCTGGTCAACGACATCCTCTACAACTCCCTCGCCAAGCAGCTCAACGGTGCCCGCACCGTGCCCGGCAAGCACCGCCGCGTCACCGGCGTCGACCAGCTCGACAAGGTCGTGCACGTCGACCAGTCGCCGATCGGCCGCACCCCGCGGTCCAACCCGGCGACCTACACCGGCGTGTTCGACCACATCCGCAAGCTGTTCGCCCAGACCACCGAGGCGAAGGTGCGCGGCTACCAGCCGGGCCGGTTCTCGTTCAACATCAAGGGCGGCCGCTGCGAGAACTGCTCGGGCGACGGCACCATCAAGATCGAGATGAACTTCCTGCCGGACGTCTACGTCCCGTGCGAGGTGTGCCACGGCGCCCGCTACAACCGGGAGACCCTGGAGGTCCACTACAAGGGCAAGACGATCGCCGAGGTCCTCGACATGCCGATCGAGGAGGCCACCGTGTTCTTCGAGCCGGTCACCGCGATCCACCGGCACCTGAAGACCCTCAACGACGTCGGCCTCGGCTACGTCCGCCTCGGCCAGCCCGCCCCGACCCTGTCGGGCGGCGAGGCCCAGCGCGTGAAGCTCGCCGCCGAGCTGCAGAAGCGCTCCACCGGCCGCACCATCTACGTGCTGGACGAGCCGACCACCGGCCTGCACTTCGAGGACATCCGGCGGCTGCTCGGCGTGCTGAACGGCCTGGTCGACAAGGGCAACACGGTCCTGGTCATCGAGCACAACCTCGACGTCATCAAGACCGCCGACTGGATCGTCGACATGGGCCCCGAGGGCGGCTCGCGCGGCGGCACCGTCGTCGCCCAGGGCACCCCCGAGGACGTGGCGAAGGTCGAGGCCAGCCACACCGGCCAGTTCCTCGCCAAGATCCTCGGCTGACCGGCTGAACCGGCGGCGCCCCCCGTCCGTGTCCGGAGTACGGCGATGACGCGCATCGCCGTGCTCCGCGTCCGCGGGAGGGCCGCCGGGATGTCCGAACGGTTCACCCCCACCAGGGGCACCGGCCGGAACCGGGGACGAGGGAGGGGACCGGGCGCGCCCGCCGGCGGACGCGGGGGCACGGGACTGGCCGGGCCGCGGCGGCACGGCGGCGATCAGGGGAGCGGCACCGCCACCGCACCGCCGCACCCGGCCAGTCCCCTCGCCCTCGCCGCCCCGCTCGCGCGTGGTCGGATTCCTGAAACCCGCGCAGGTCAGCGGGACGGAGCGGGGCCGAGGTCGCGCACGAGGCCCACATGCTGTGCCACCACCACGGCGTCGCCGATCCCGCCCATGCGTGGCTGCTCAACGAGCTGCCAGGGCTTCCAGGACATGGGGCCCGCCTTGGGGCCGGTCCGCAACGCCGCCACTGCGGGCACCCTGCGGCTGAGCGGGGGACCTGCATGACGATCGCGCCGGTGCTGCGCAGGCGCCGGGACGGCGACGCGGCGGTCCGGCGGCTCCAGACCGTGGCCTCCCTCGCGGAGAAGGGGCGGATGAGCGCGGAATTCCGTCTGCCCGGCGCCGCCGGTCCCGTTCTCGTGGAGACCGACCTGCGCGCCGGGCAGATCGAGACCACCGTCGAGGTCCCCGCCGCCGCGCGGGCCCGCGCCCTCACCCGCGTGCAGTGGCAGCTCACCGACGCCCCTCCCGAGCCGCGCGTCGAGGCGCTGGGCCCTGGGGAGCGGACGGGGCCGTGCGAGCTGCTGGCCGACCTGGTGTCCGAGCCCGGGCCGCCGGTCCCGGAGGCGGGGGCGGAGATCGTCACGTTCCGGCTGACCCTGCCGACCCCAGGGGCGCGAAGCGGGGAACGGAGGAGTCCGGCTTCGTCCGCAGCGTGGACATGGCGATGGACCGCTTCCACCAGCGGGTTCTCCGGGCGCTCCGGGTCGAGGCGCCCGCTCCCGCCGAGGCCGCGTCCTGAACGGCCGCCCCGGTTCGGGGTCCGCGGGGGCATACAGGATCATGAAGGACCATGAACGACGATGTGACCACCGGGGGGATCGGCCGCCGCGCCGTGCTGTGCGGGGCCGGGGCGCTGGGGGCGGCCGCGGTGACGGCGGGCTGCGCGTCCCAGCCGCGCAAGGCCCGGCCCGCCGCCGACCTGAGGGGCAAGGAGATCGCCAAGACCGCCGACATCCCGGTCGGCGGCGGCAAGGTGTACGCCGACACCAAACTGGTGGTGACCCAGCCCGCCCAGGGGCAGTTCAAGGCGTTCAGCGCCACCTGCACCCACTCGGGCTGCCTGTGCAACCGCGTGAACAACGGCGTCATCGAGTGCCCCTGCCACGGCAGCCACTTCAAGGTCACCGACGGCTCGGTGGCGCAGGGCCCCGCCAGCAGCGGCCTGCTGGAGTACCCCGTGCAGGTCAGGGGCGACGGCATCGTCGTCGTCTGACCGTCACGGCTCCGATACCCCCCGGAATCGAACCTTCAAGTTTGAACCTTTCGGGTTCGGCGTACGTGTCAACCGTTGAGAACGGAACGCGACACGTGGAGGACGACCCATGGCTCAGGATCCCGCAGTGGAACCGGACGGCGCGACACCCCGGGGGGAGGGGGCGGCGCGGGACGCGACCCGGCGCGGGGTCCTGCTCGGCGCCGGGATCGTCGGCGCCGCGACCCTGGCGGCGGCGTGCGGCGGGTCCGGGGACGACGTCGGCCAGGGCGGCCAGAACGGGGGCCAGACCAGCGGCAAGGCCGGCGACCAGACCGGTTCCGGGGCCGGTGACGGCAGCGGCGGCGGCGAGGGGCTGGGCGCCGCGTCCGCCATCCCGGTCGGCGGCGGCAAGGTCTTCAAGGACAAGAAGATCGTGGTGACCCAGCCCGCCCAGGGGCAGTTCAAGGCGTTCAGCGCCACCTGCACCCACCGGGGCTGCCCGGTCGGGGACGTGTCCGGCGGCACGATCAACTGCCCGTGCCACGGCAGCAAGTTCAAGATCACTGACGGTTCGGTGGCACAGGGGCCCGCCGACAAGCCCCTGGAGGAGAAGCAGATCTCCGTCGAGGGCGACCGGATCAGGCTGGGCTGACCGGCGCCGCCGGCCTCCCCGCCGGGCCTACCCCCGGCGGCCGTTCGGGACCGGGTCCGGGGCCGGGTGGAACGGGGCGGACCGCTCGGACCCGGACACCTCCGATCCGGACACCTCCGACCCGGACATCTCGGCGCGGAACCGGGGCAGCGCGTGGGGGTAGTGCTCGCGGATGTGGGCGACCAGGTGCTCGCGGACGTCGCAGCGCAGGTCCCACGCGCTGGCCGAGTCCGCCGCGCTCATCAGCGCCCGCAGCCCCACCAGGCCGTTCGGCGTCACCTCGGTCACCTGGAGCACCCAGTCGCGCCGGTCCCACAGCGGGTTGTCCCGCAGGAACGCGTGCAGCTCGGCGCGCAGCTCCTCGACCGGCACCGACCAGTCCACGTACACCTCCACCGCGCCGATCACGCGGCTGCTGTGCCGGGTCCAGTTCTCGAACGGCCGCTCGGTGAAGTACGACACGGGCAGGATCAGCCGCCGCTCGTCCCACAGCTGCACCACCACGTACGACAGCGTCAGCTCCTCGATGCGGCCCCACTGGCCCTCGACGACCACCACGTCGTCCAGCCGCAGCGCGTCGCTGAAGGCGATCTGCAGCCCGGCGAACAGGTTGCCCAGCGCCGGGCGGGCGGCGATGCCGACGACCAGCCCGGCGACCCCGGCCGAGGCCAGCATCCCGGCGCCCAGCGCCCGCACCGCCGGGAAGGTGAACAGCGCCGCGCCCACCGCCACGATCACGATCACGGCGGCGGTGATCCGGCGCAGCAGCAGCATCTGGGTGCGGGCCCGGCGGGCGCGCCGGTTGCGTTCGCCCTCCACGCGGGTCAGCCGGTTCAGCGCCGGGTCGGTGAGGGCGTAGGAGATCCGCAGCACCAGCCAGGTGGTGGCCCCGATCGCGGCGATCCGCAGCACGTGCCGGACCGGCCCGTCGAAGGAGTCGGTGAGGAACCGGTAGGGCAGCGCCCCGCTCACGCTGACCACGGCCGCGAACGTGAACGCCGGCGCGGTGCAGCGGCGGGCCACCCCGCCGATCTGCGGCCAGCGCGCCGACAGCGGGCCCGCCAGCAGGCGTCTGGCCCCCTCCACGAAGGTCACGGACGCGGCGACGACGGCCGCGAAGACGGTCCAGGACCAGAACGCGGACACGATGGTGACGACCTCCTCGGGATGACGTGCTATCCCGATGACCGTTTCCTGATGATCTGTCGCTGAACGAGATTCATGTCACTTCCGTCCCGTGCGGCGCGGCGGGACCATCCCGCGTTGTCGGCGGCGCCCACTACGCTTGCCGTTGTGGCAGATCCGGCGACCTATCGACCCGCACCGGGATCCATCCCCGAGTCCCCGGGCGTGTACCGCTTCCGCGACGAGCACGGCCGGGTCGTCTACGTGGGCAAGGCCAAGAACCTGCGCTCCCGGCTGAACTCCTACTTCGCCGACTTCGCCGGGCTGCACCCGCGCACCCAGACGATGGTGCGGACGGCCGCCCGCGTCGACTGGACCGTCGTCGGCACCGAGGTCGAGGCGCTCCAGCTGGAGTACTCCTGGATCAAGGAGTTCGACCCCCGGTTCAACGTCAAGTACCGCGACGACAAGTCCTACCCCTACCTGGCCGTCACCCTGAACGAGGAGTTCCCGAGGGTGCAGGTCATGCGCGGCGCCAAGCGGAAGGGTGTCCGCTACTTCGGCCCCTACTCCCACGCCTGGGCGATCAGGGAGACGGTGGACCTGCTGCTGCGCGTGTTCCCGGTCCGCACCTGCAGCGCCGGGGTGTTCCGGCACCAGCGCCAGCTGGACCGGCCCTGCCTGCTGGGCTACATCGACAAGTGCTCGGCGCCGTGCGTGGGCCGGGTCACGCCCGACGAGCACCGGCTGCTGGCCGAGGACTTCTGCGACTTCATGGCCGGCACCACCGGCCGGTTCATCAAGCGCCTCGAAGCCGACATGCGCGAGGCCGCCGCCGCCCAGGAGTACGAGCGGGCCGCGCGCCTGCGCGACGACGTCCGCGCCCTCCAGTCCGCCCTGGAGAAGCAGGCCGTCGTGCTCGGCGACAACACCGACTGCGACATGATCGCGTTCGCGGAGGACGAGCTGGAGGCCGCCGTCCAGGTGTTCTACGTGCGCGGCGGGCGCATCCGGGGCCAGCGCGGCTGGGTCGTGGACAAGGTCGAGAACGTCGACACCGCCGACCTGGTCGAGCAGTTCCTGCTCCAGATCTACGGCGAGAGCGACGCGGTCCCCCGCGAGGTGCTGGTCCCGGCCCTGCCACCGGACGTGGAGGCGATGACGGACCTGCTCACCGAGCAGCGCGGCGGCCCCGTGCGCCTGCGCGTCCCGCAGCGCGGCGACAAGAAGGCCCTGCTGGAGACCGTCGAGCGCAACGCCCGGGAGACGCTGCGGCAGCACAAGACCCGCCGCGCCGGCGACCTGACCACCCGCAGCCAGGCCCTGCGCGAGATCCAGGAGGCGCTGGAGCTGGACGAGGCCCCGCTGCGCATCGAGTGCTACGACGTGTCGAACCTCCAGGGCACCAACGTGGTGGCGTCGATGGTCGTGTTCGAGGACGGGCTGGTCCGCAAGAGCGAGTACCGCCGCTTCTCGATCAAGGCGGTGGAGGGGCAGGACGACGTCCGCTCCATCCACGAGGTGATCACCCGGCGGTTCCGGCGGTACCTGGCCGAGAGCGAGAAGCTCGGCGAGCTGGCCCTCGGCGACGCGGAGGAGGACGGCGCGCCCGGCGGGCACCAGCCCCTCGACCCCGAGACCGGCAAGCCCCGCAAGTTCGCCTACCCGCCGAACCTGGTGATCGTGGACGGCGGCCCGCCGCAGGTCGCCGCCGCCCAGCGGGCCCTGGACGAGCTCGGCATCGACGACATCGCCGTGTGCGGCATCGCCAAGCGGCTGGAGGAGCTGTGGCTGCCCGGCGACGACGACCCGGTGATCCTGCCGCGCAACTCCGAGGGCATGTACCTGGTGCAGCGGGTCCGCGACGAGGCGCACCGGTTCGCCATCGCCTTCCACCGGCAGCGCCGCTCCAAGGCCATGATCGTCAGTGAGCTCGACGAGATCCCGGGGCTGGGGCCCGCGCGCCGCACCGCCCTGCTGAAACATTTCGGGTCGGTCAAGCGCTTGAAAGAGGCGACAGCGCAACAGATCGCCGAGGTGCCGGGCATCGGCCCGCGTAGCGCCGAGGAGATCGTCAGGGCCCTGCACGGGGAGACCGGGCCCGGGGCGACCCGCTCCGGGGACAGCACGCCGCACGGGGGAGAGAAGAAGCAGTGACCACCGAGACGAAGATCCCGGACATCGTGATCGTCACCGGCATGTCCGGGGCGGGCCGCAGCACGGCCGCCAAGGCCCTGGAGGACCTCGACTGGTTCGTGGTCGACAACCTCCCGCCGGGCCTGCTGGCGACCATGGCCGACCTGGGCGGCCGGGTCAAGGACGCGGTGCCGCGCATCGCGGTCGTGGTGGACGTGCGCAGCCGCGCGTTCACCGAGGACCTGCACACCTCCATCGGCGAGCTGGAGGCCCGCGGCGTCCACCCGCGCGTGGTGTTCCTGGAGGCCGGCGACGCCGACCTGGTGCGCCGCTTCGAGAGCGTGCGCCGCCCGCACCCGCTGCAGGGCGACGGCCGCCTGGTCGACGGCATCGCCCGGGAACGCGAGCTGGTCCGCGAGGTCCGCGCCGAGGCCGACCTGGTGCTCGACACCAGCGGGCTCAACGTGCACGAGCTCCGCGCCAAGATCATCGGGTTCTTCGGCCACGACACCGGCGAGTCCAGCCTGCGCGCCACCGTGGTGTCGTTCGGCTACAAGTACGGCCTGCCGGTGGACGCCGACCTGGTCGTGGACTGCCGGTTCCTGCCCAACCCGCACTGGGTGCCCGAGCTGCGGCCCAAGACCGGCCGCGACACCGACGTGCGCGACTACGTGCTGGGCCAGCGCGGCGCCAAGGAGTTCCTGGACGCCTACACCGAGGTGCTGCGTCTGCTCGCCGACGGCTACGAGCGCGAGGGCAAGCACTACGTGACGCTCGCCGTGGGATGTACCGGCGGCAAACACCGTAGTGTGGCCATGGCGGAGCAGTTCGGCGCCCGCCTGCGGGACGAGGGCATCGAGGTCCAGGTCGCCCACCGCGACCTCGGCCGCGAGTGAGCGCGTCGCCCGGACACGCCCGTCCCGGGCCCACCCACGACCCGGACACACCTACGAGGAGAGCGGTACCCCGGTGAACCCCCCCGGACCGAAGGTCGTCGCGCTCGGCGGGGGCCACGGCCTGTACGCCTCGCTGTCGGCGCTGCGCCACGTCACCGACCGGCTGACCGCCGTGGTCACCGTCGCCGACGACGGCGGCTCCAGCGGCCGGCTCCGCCGCGAGCTGGGCGTGCTGCCGCCTGGCGACCTGCGGATGGCGCTGGCCGCCCTGTGCGGCGACGACGAGTGGGGCCAGACCTGGCGCGACGTGGTCCAGCACCGCTTCCGCAGCCAGGGCGAGCTGCACGACCACGCCGTCGGCAACCTGCTGATCGTTGCGCTGTGGGAGCTGCTGGACGGGCAGGCCCCCGGCTCCACCGTGGCCGGGCTCGACTGGGTCGGGCGGCTGCTGGGCGCGCACGGCCGGGTGCTGCCGATGGCGGCGGTGCCGCTGGACATCGTCGCGCAGGTGCGCGGCGCCGACCCGTCCCGGCCCGACGCGGTCACCCAGGTGAAGGGGCAGGTGGCGTGCGCCAAGACGCCCGGCAGCGTGCTGGGGATCTCGCTGGTGCCCGCCGACCCTCCCGCCTGCCCCGAGGCCCTGGCCGCCGTCGAGGACGCCGACTGGGTGGTGTTCGGGCCCGGGTCGTGGTTCACCAGCGTGCTGCCGCACCTGAAGGTCCCCGCGCTCGCCCGCGCGCTGACCGCCACGAAGGCCCGGCGGATCGTGGCGCTGAACCTGGTGCCGCAGCCGGGGGAGACCGACGACTTCTCCCCGCAGACCCATCTGGAGGTGCTCCAGGCTCACGCCCCCGACCTGCGCGTCGACGTGGTCGTCGCCGACCGCGGCGTGGTGGACGACCCGGTCGCGCTCGACAAGGCGGCGCAGATGCTGGGCGGCCGGCTGGTGCTGGCCGACGTGGCCGCCCCGGACGGCTCGCCGCGTCATGATCCCGCCCTGCTGGCCCAAGCCTTCGTACAGATATTCGCTGACTGACGCCCAGCGCGGCCGGGATCGGCCAGACTGCTGGGAGTTCGATAGGGGGAGGGTTCGTATATGGCGATGACCGGTGTGGTGAAGGACGAGCTGAGCAGGCTCACGGTGATGAAGCCGTGCTGCCGCAAGGCCGAGGTCTCCACGCTGCTGCGGTTCGCGGGCGGTCTGCACCTGATCAGCGGCCGGATCGTGATCGAGGCGGAGATCGACACCGGGGTGGCGGCGCGGCGGCTGCGCAAGGACATCGCCGAGGTGTTCGGGCACACCTCCGAGGTGGTCGTGCTCGCGCCCAGCGGACTCCGCAAGGGCAACCGCTACGTCGTGCGCGTCTACCGCGACGGCGAGTCGCTGGCCCGGCAGACCGGGCTGATCGACAACAACGGGCGCCCGGTGCGCGGCCTGCCCCGGCACGTGGTCGCGGGGGCGGCCTGCGACGCCGAGTCGGCCTGGCGCGGGGCGTTCCTGGCGCACGGCTCGCTGACCGAGCCGGGCCGCTCCATGTCGCTGGAGGTCACCTGCCCCGGACCGGAGGCGGCCCTGGCCCTGGTCGGCGCGGCCCGCCGCCTGAAGATCCACGCCAAGGCGCGGGAGGTGCGCGGCGTGGACCGGGTCGTGGTCCGCGACGGCGACGCCATCAGCGCCCTGCTGACCCGCCTCGGCGCGCACGACAGCGTGCTGGCGTGGGAGGAGCGGCGGATGCGCCGCGAGGTCCGCGCCACCGCCAACCGGCTGGCCAACTTCGACGACGCCAACCTGCGCCGCTCGGCGCGCGCGGCCGTCGCCGCCGGGGCCCGCGTGGCCCGCGCCCTGGAGATCCTCGGCGACGAGGCCCCCGAGCACCTGGTCAGCGCCGGCCGGCTGCGGCTGGAGCACAAGCAGGCGTCGCTGGAGGAGCTCGGCCAGCTCGCCGACCCGCCGCTGACCAAGGACGCCATCGCGGGCCGTATAAGGCGTCTGCTGGCCATGGCCGACAAGCGCGCCCAGGACCAGGGCATCCCCGGCACCGAGGCCAACCTCACCGCCGACATGCTCGCCCCCTGACGGCCGCCGGGACGCGGCCTCAGGAGAGGCGGCCTCAGGAGAGGCGGCCTCAGGAGAGGCGGCGCGGCGTTCCGTCCGGGGACGCCTCGACGGTCAGGGGCCGCCCGGCGACGGTGGTCTCGATGCGCAGGCCGCCGTTCGGCGACGGCCGGGTCCGCACCCGCGCGGCCTTCGGCTCCCGGGACGGCGCGATCACCGTGAGCATCCGCACGCGTTCGCCCCGCCCGCCCAGCCGGACCACCGGCGCGGGGCGGGCGGTGCGGTGGGCGGTGGCGACCCATCCCCGCGACGGCGTCCGCGAGCCCGTCACCACCTGCGCGGGCGACGTCTCGGCGCCGTCGCCGGGCAGCGGCACCCGCACGAAGTCGACCCGCGCCTTGCCCGCCGCCGGGGGCCGGCGCCCAGTCCACCCCCCGGTCGGCGCGGCCGCCGCGCGCCACGGTGACCGGCGCGGCGCCGGGACGGCGAACCGGCCCGCGCGGACCTGGGCGGGCGGATTGTGGCGGTCCAGGCCGTTGTAGCCCAGGCACCCGGGGACGACCGGCGCGACGCGCGCGTGCGGGGACGCGGCCACCGGCAGCGCCGGGAAGACGGCGCCTTCCGGGACGATCAGCGTCGTCGCGCCGACGACGGCCAGGGCGGCGGCGAGAGCGCCGCACCGGAGGGCATACCAAGATCGTTCGTACCCGTGGCAGGAGACCCCCGGACGCCCCCGGAGGTTGCCACGGCAGCCGGAAACGGCCGGTGTCGGGCGGTGTGACGAAAAGTTTTCCGGAAGTCCGCCGAACGTTCCGCCGACCAGGCCGTTGTGTTGCGGAAAGGGTGGTTTGTTGGAAAAGCAGGATGGTGCGACCCGCGTTTTCAGGGACGGCGGGCCAATGGTCTAGACGACGTGGTCTAGACCCCCATCGGCGCAGGTGGGGTCCCCCGGCCGGGGGAGGGCGACTCACCCGCCGCGTCACGGCCACCGGTGTGGGGACGCGGCCTGCGCATTCGATAGGGTCGGAGGCGGGGGAGACCCCTGATCCACGGTAGTTAGCGGGCCCGGTGCGCACCGGGCGAGACGACGTACGAGGAGAGCCGTTCCGTGACCATCCGAGTAGGCATCAACGGGTTCGGCCGGATCGGCCGTAACTTCTTCCGCGCGGTCAAGGCGAGCGGAGCCGACATCGAGGTGGTGGCGGTCAACGACCTGACCGACAACGCCACCCTCGCGCACCTGCTCAAGTACGACTCCATCCTGGGCCGCTTCCCCGAAGAGGTGAAGGCCACCGAAGACGAGATCATCGTCGGCGGCACCGCGATCAAGGCGTTCGCCGAGCGCGACCCGGCCAACCTCAGGTGGGGCGACCTGGGCGTCGACGTCGTCGTGGAGTCCACCGGCTTCTTCACCGACGCGACCAAGGCCAAGGTGCACGCCGACAACGGCGCCAAGAAGGTCATCATCTCGGCGCCCGCCAAGAACGAGGACGTCACCGTCGTCATGGGCGTCAACCACGACGAGTACGACGCCGCCGCGCACACGGTGATCTCCAACGCCTCCTGCACCACCAACTGCCTGGCCCCGATGGCGAAGGTCCTGCGGGACACCTTCGGCATCGAGAAGGGCCTGATGACCACGATCCACGCCTACACCCAGGACCAGAACCTCCAGGACGCGCCGCACAAGGACCTGCGCCGCGCCCGCGCCGCCGCCCTGAACATCGTCCCGACCTCCACCGGCGCCGCCAAGGCCATCGGCCTGGTCATCCCGGAGCTGAAGGGCAAGCTCGACGGCTACGCGCTGCGCGTGCCGATCCCGACCGGCTCGGCCACCGACCTGACCGTCGAGGTCGGCCGCGAGACCACCGTCGAGGAGGTCAACGCCGCCATGAAGGCCGCCGCCGAGGGCGAGCTGAAGGGCATCCTGACCTACACCGAGGACCCGATCGTGTCCTCCGACATCGTCACCGACCCGGCCTCCTGCATCTTCGACTCCGGCCTGACCAAGGTCATCGGCAACCAGGTCAAGGTCGTCGGCTGGTACGACAACGAGTGGGGCTACTCCAACCGCCTGGCCGACCTGGTCAAGCTCGTCGGCGCCGGCCTCTGAGCCGCTGACCCGCCGTGCCCGTGGACGCCGCGGGCACGGCGGTCGTGTCTCCACCCGTCTTTTCACGGAAGGACCTCGCGTTCGATGCGCACCATCGACGACCTGGACGTCAGCGGCAAGCGGGTGCTCGTCCGCACCGACCTGAACGTTCCGCTGCAGGACGGCCGGATCACCGACGACGGCCGGATCCGGGCCAGCGTCCCCACGATCAAGAAGCTGCTGGACCGGGGCGCCCGCGTCATCGTCTGCGCCCACCTCGGCCGCCCCAAGGGCGAGGTGAGACCGGAGCTCTCGCTGGCCCCGGTCGCCGCGCGCCTGGGCGAGCTGCTGGGCGCCGACGTCGCCTTCGCCTCCGACGTGGTCGGCGACTCCGCGAGGGCCGCCGCCGAGGGGCTGGCCGACGGCCAGGTCGCCCTGCTGGAGAACCTGCGCTTCGAGGCGGGCGAGACCAGCAAGGACGACGCCGAGCGCGGCGCGTTCGCCGACCGGCTCGCCGCCCTCGCCGAGCTGTACGTCGGCGACGGGTTCGGCGCGGTGCACCGCAAGCACGCCAGCGTCTACGACGTCCCGCGGCGCCTCCCGCACGCCGCCGGCGACCTGATCGCCGCCGAGCTCGCGGTGCTGCGCAGGCTCACCGAGGACGTCGAGCGCCCCTACGCCGTCGTGCTGGGCGGCTCCAAGGTCTCCGACAAGCTCGGCGTGATCGACAACCTGCTCGGCAAGGCCGACCGCATCCTGGTCGGCGGCGGCATGGTCTTCACCTTCCTCAAGGCCCAGGGCCACGAGGTCGGCAGGAGCCTCCTGGAGGAGGACCAGCTCGACACCGTCCGCGAGTACCTGCGCCGCGCCGAGGACCGCGGTGTGGAGTTCGTGCTCCCGGTCGACGTCGTCGCCGCCACCGCGTTCGCCGCCGACGCCGACCACGAGGCGGTGCCCGCCGACGCCATCCCCGCCGACCGCCTCGGCCTGGACATCGGCCCCGAGTCGGGCAAGCTGTTCGCCTCCCGCCTCGCCGACGCCCGGACGGTCTTCTGGAACGGCCCGATGGGCGTGTTCGAGATGGAGCCCTACGCGCACGGCACCCGCGCGGTCGCGCAGGGCCTGATCGACTCCGGCGCGTTCACCGTGGTCGGCGGCGGCGACTCGGCCGCGGCCGTCCGCCAGCTCGGCTTCGACGAGGACGCCTTCTCCCACATCTCCACCGGCGGCGGCGCCAGCCTCGAGTACCTCGAGGGCAAGACGCTGCCCGGCCTGCAGGCTCTGGAGGACTGACCCCCATGGCACCCAAGACCCCTTCCCGTAAGCCGCTGATGGCCGGCAACTGGAAGATGAACAACAACCACTTCGAGGCGATCGCGCTGGTGCAGAAGCTGGCGTTCGCCCTGAAGGACACCGACCACGACGCCGTCGACATCGCGGTGCTGCCGCCGTTCACCGACATCCGCTCGGTGCAGACCCTGGTGGACGCCGACAAGCTGCGCATCCGGTACGGCGCGCAGGACGTCTCCCCGCACGCCTCGGGCGCCTACACCGGCGAGATCTCCGGCGCCATGCTGGCCAAGCTCGGCTGCGCCTACGTCACCGTCGGCCACTCCGAGCGCCGCCAGTACCACCACGAGGACGACGCCCTGGTCAACGCCAAGGCCCGGGCCGCCATCGCCAACGAGATCACCCCGATCGTCTGCGTCGGCGAGGGCCTGGAGGTCCGGCAGGCGGGCGAGCACGTCGGGTACTGCCTCAAGCAGGTCGATGGCGCGCTGGAGAAGATCCCCGCCGACCGGGTCCGCACCCTCGTGATCGCCTACGAGCCGGTGTGGGCGATCGGCACCGGCGAGGTCGCCACCCCGCAGGACGCCCAGGAGGTCTGCGCCGCGATCCGCGGCCGTGTCGGCGAGCTCTACGACGCCGAGACCGCCGACCATGTGCGTATCCTGTACGGCGGGTCGGTCAAGGGGAGCAACGTCGCCGGGATCATGGCCCAGGCCGACGTGGACGGCGCGTTGGTCGGTGGTGCCAGCCTCGACGCGGGTGAATTCGTCAAGATCTGCCGGTACCGGGACCTCCCGGTCTGATCAGATCTGATCAATTCGGGCGTGTCCCGGGGGTTCCTGCCGAACCAGCGAAGAGTTCGTCGTACCCTTCGTAGCTGACGGGTAAACCGTCCGGCTCGATCCTCCGTCCTTGCATATGAGAAACCCCGCGCCAGCGGGGGTGGCCAGAAAAGGCGCTGAACTGTGATCATCGCAACGTCCATCGTGCTCATCATCACGAGCCTGCTGATGGTGGTCCTCGTCCTGATGCACAAGGGCAAGGGCGGCGGGCTGTCCGACATGTTCGGCGGCGGCATCTCGTCCTCCCTGGGCGGATCGTCGGTGGTCGAGCGCAACCTCGACCGGCTGACGGTGGGAACCGGCGTGATCTGGTTCGCCTCGATCATCACGCTCGGACTGCTGTTCAAGAGCTGACGGGGCGGGCCAGGACGTCGGCCGAGCGGCCGAAGAACACGTACGATCGCCGCGCCCGTCCGCGCCTCTCCCTCGGGAGGCGCGGACGGACGGGCGGCATACAGATGCGAGGAGTAGTCCGTGGGTAGTGGCAACGCGATTCGGGGCAGCCGTGTCGGGGCCGGCCCGATGGGAGAGGCCGAGCGCGGCGACGCGGCCCCCCGGGTCTGGGTGACCTTCTACTGTGCCAACCGGCACGAGACCCGTCCGAGCTTCGCGACCGACGTCGCGGTCCCCGACACGTGGGACTGCCCGCGATGCGGGTTCCCGGCCGGGCAGGACAAGGACAACCCCCCGGCCCCGCCGAAGACCGAGCCCTACAAGACGCACCTGGCGTACGTCAAGGAGCGCCGCAGCGACGCCGACGGCGAGGCGATCCTGGAGGAGGCGCTCGCCAAGCTCCGCGAGAAGCGCGCCGCCGTCAAGCGCGCCATGGAGGCCGCGGGTCGCTGAGCCCGCCCGGCCCCACGACGGCCCGGTCCCGCCCCCGCACGGGGGAGGGAACCGGGCCGTCGGCGTCCCCGCGCCGCGGGGGCCCGCTATGCTTGCCGGACGCGACTGGCGCGGTCAAGGTGGAGACACCACCGGGGAGCGAACCATGTCCGGACACCGCGCGCCTGGGTGTACGGGCCCCTCAGCCGGGGGTGCCCGCCACGCGCCTCCGGCGTGACCCAGCGCGGAGGCAGTCATGCACCAGCCGTCCCTTCCCCACCTGCTGGCCGAGGACCCCGACCTGGCGGGGCTGATCGAGGCCGAGGCGCAGCGCCAGCACGACAAGATCAGGCTGATCGCGTCGGAGAACTACGTGTCCCCGGCGGTGCTGGAGGCCACCGGCTCCGTCCTGACCAACAAGTACTCCGAGGGCTACGCGGGCCGCCGCTACTACGAGGGCCAGCAGAACGTCGACCCGATCGAGCTGCTGGCGATCGAGCGCGCCAGGTCCGTGTTCGGCGTCGAGCACGCCAACGTCCAGCCCTACTCCGGCTCGCCCGCCAACCTCGCGGTCTACATGGCGTTCCTGGAGCCCGGCGACAAGGTCATGGGCCTGTCGCTGCCGATGGGCGGCCACCTGACGCACGGCTGGTCGGTGTCGGCGACCGGGAAGTGGTTCACGCCGGTGCGGTACGGGGTGCGGGCCGACACCGGCCGCGTCGACATGGACGAGGTCCGCGACCTGGCGCTGAGGGAGCGGCCCAAGCTGATCTGGTGCGGCGGCACCGCGATCCCGCGCACGATCGACTTCCCGGCGTTCGCCGAGATCGCCCGGGAGGCCGGGGCGGTGCTGGCCGCCGACATCGCCCACATCGCGGGGCTGGTCGCCGGCGGCGCGCACCCGTCGCCGGTCGGCCACGCCGAGGTGATCTCCACGACCACGCACAAGACGCTGCGCGGCCCGCGCGGCGCGATGCTCATGTCGACGGCCGAGCACGCCGCCCGGATCGACAAGGCCGTCTTCCCCGGCCTGCAGGGCGGCCCCCACGACCACACCACCGCCGCGATCGCGGTGGCGCTGAAGGAGGCCGCGCGGCCCGACTTCCGCGCCTACGCCGCGCAGATCGTGGCCAACGCCCGGGCGCTGGCGGAGGCGCTGGTGGAGCGGGGCTTCGACCTGGTCTCCGGCGGCACCGACAACCACCTGATCCTCATCGACCTGACCGGCCGGGACGTGCCGGGCAAGCCCGCCGCGCAGGCCCTGGACCGGGCCGGGATCGAGCTGAACTACAACACCGTCCCGTTCGACCCGCGCAAGCCCTTCGACCCCTCGGGTCTGCGGCTGGGCACCGCCGCGATCACCACGCGGGGGCTGACCGAGGAGCACATGCCGCGCGTGGCGGCGTGGATCGACGAGGTCGTGCGGGCCGCCGCCAAGCGGGACGAGACCGTGCTCGCGCGCGTCGCGGGCGAGGTCCGCGACCTGCTGGCCGCCTACCCGATGCCGGGCTGGGCCCCGGCCTCCTGAGCCGCGTCCCGCCGGGCGGTGTCCGCGGCGGGCGCGGTGAACGGCCTGCGCCCGCCCGGCACGCCCGTGTGGCGCGCGCCGTCGTCGTCGAGGTACTCGAAGGCGAACGGCAGCCCCTGCGCGAGCATCGGCCGGGCCCGGTCCATCAGGTGGAAGTGCAGGTGCGGCTCGGAGGAGTTGCCGGAGTTGCCGACCTCGCCCAGCACCTCGCCCGCCGCCACCCGCTGCCCCCTGCGGACCCGGACCGAGCCGCGCCGCAGGTGCGCGAGGACCGCGTGCACGCCGTCGCCCAGGTCGAGGGTGACGTGGTTGCCGATCACGAACCGGCCCGCCGACAGCGTCGCCAGCGACAGCGGCGACCGGAAGACCATGCCCTCGACCAGCAGGTAGAGCAGTCCGGGCCAGGTGTTGCGGGCCCGGTGGTCGCGCTGCCACCCCGAGACCGCGACCACCACGCCGTCGGCGGGCGCGTGGACGGGCCGCCCGAACGCCGGGAACGCCTCCGCCCGCGCCCCGACCACGCCGGACCGCACCGGCCTCCACTCCGCGTCCGGGTCGGGCGCGTGCACCAGGTCGATCGCGTAGGTCTGGCCGAGCTCGTGGGTGCCGTGGCTGGGGACCTTGTCGGCCGGGCTGTTGACCGGGACCCACCGCCCCTCGACGGGGGAGCGCAGCGGGACCGGGGCGCGCCCGGCGGGCCGGGTCGGCAGGAAGGCCAGCACCAGGCCGGCCAGGATGAGCGCGAACCCGGCCGCGCCGAGCCCCCCGACGCCGTGCAGCGGCTGGGTGAGCGTCACCGCGATGCCGACCAGCACCGACGGCGTTCCGAACCGGGACAGGGCACGCGGAATCCTCATGCCTCCGAAATTACGGAATTTCGGAATTGATGTCAACGGCGCGGGCCGGAACGGGGCGCGGTCACCGGCCCGTCACCGGCCCGCGCGCCGGAACACGGTGATCATCCGCCACGCCTTCGGGTCGCGCAGGTCCACGTCGGCGAAGTCGCCGTGGCGCGCCACCGGCTCCAGCGCGCCCGACAGCCGGACCGCCGCCTCCAGCTCGGTCGCCGACCAGAACCGGTAGGGCACCATGTCGCGGATCACCCGGGTCGTCCCGGCCTCCTCGATCACCATGGTCACGTGGTCGTCGGCGATCTGGGTGACCGGGTCCAGCCGGTCGGCCGGCTCGCCCCAGCGGACCGTGGCGCGGACGCCGTCGCGCTCCACCGTCCAGGCGGTGGACACGCTCGGGTCGTCGCCGAGCCGGTCGCGGGGGTGCGACATCTCCAGCACGTACAGGCCGTCGTCGGCCAGGTGCTCGGCGACGCGGTCCAGGTGCGCGGTGAACGCCTCCAGCGTCATCAGGTGCGAGGTGGAGTCCAGCATGGTCACCACCAGGTCGAACCGGCGGCCCAGCGCGAACGCCGTCATGTCCTCCTGCACGACCTCGATCTCCAGCCCCGCCGTCCGCGCGACCCGGTCGGCGTGCGCGCACATGGCCGGGTGCAGGTCGAGCGCGGTCGCCCGCAGCCCGCGCCGGGCGAACTCGCGGGCGTGCTCGGCGGGCCCGGCCGCCAGCTCCAGCACGGTGCGGGGCGGCGCGCCGCCCGGCCGGTGCCGCCCGCACCAGTCCAGCAGCACGTCCACCTCGGTGGTCACGTCGCGGAACGCGCACGCCAGTTCGTAGGCCCAGGGATCGTCGTAGATGCCGCTCACGGGCCCCTATCCTGCCAGCGCGCCCCCGGGGCCGGGGTCCACGGCGCCCGGCGCGGCGAAGCGGCCGTCCAGCCGCATCCGCACCTCCACCACGCCGGGCTCCCCGGTGCGGCGGGTCCGGCCGCCCAGCGAGGCCAGCAGCCGCCGCATCCGGACGTTCTCGCCGAGCGCGGTCGCCCGCAGCTCGACCAGGCCGCGTTCCCGGCCGAGCCCCAGCAGCAGCCCGGCCAGCGCCCGGCCGAGCCCGCGGCCCTGCCAGGCGTCCTCCACCAGGAACGCCAGCTCCGCCACGCCCGGGTCCAGCACGTGGATCAGGTGCGCCAGCGCCAGCACCGACCCGTCGGGGCCCTCGGCGACGAGCGTCAGCCCGTGCGCCGGGTCGCAGAACAGCTCGAACGACCGCCGCGACAGGGACGGCTTGGGGCTGAAGTACCGCATCCGCCGGCTGTCCAGCGAGCAGCGCTCGTGCATCGCCCGCACCGCCTCGGCGTCGCCGCGCGCGACCGGCCGCACCAGCACGCGCGTGCCGTCGCGCAGCGTCACCGCGCGCGAGCCCGGCGGCGGGGAGGGGTGCGGCAGCGCCG